>CAYZSN010000251.1:0-10764 GCA_964481095.1 uncultured Oleiharenicola sp.
GAGACCGTCACCGTGCCGGTCGCCGCCATCAAGGGGCAGGGCATTCCCGAGCTGCTTGAGATGATTTTGCTCCAGGCCGACGTCCTCGAGCTGAAGGCCAACCCGAAGGCCGAGGCCAGCGGCGTGGTCATCGAATCCCAGGTCGACGTGGGCCGCGGCCCGCTCGCCACCGTCATCGTCCAGCGCGGCACGCTTCGCGTCGGCGACGCCATCGTCTGCGGCCCGCACTACGCGAAGGTCCGCGCGATGTTCGACGACCAGGGCAACAACGTGAAGGAAGCCCCGCCGGCGATGCCGGTGCGCGTCATCGGCTGGTCCGGCGCGCCCGATTCCGGCGCGAAGTTCGTTTCCGCCAAGAACGCCCGCGAGGCCGAGAAGATGGCCGAGGAGGCCGAGGACCAGCTCAAGAAGACCACGGTCGCGGATGACGCCGCGCCAAAGGATGTCTCGCTCGACGCCCTCTTCGCCAACATCGCGGCCACGCAGGCCAAGGTGCTGCGCGTGGTCCTGAAGTCCGACGTCTATGGCTCGCTCGAGGCGGTGAAGAACGTCCTCGAGGGCATCAAGAGCACGAAGGTTTCGCTGGACATCGTCGCCGCCGACGTCGGCGTGATCAGCAAGAACGACGTGCTCATGGCCAGCACGGCCAAGGCCGTCATCATCGGTTTCAACACCAAGCAGGAGAACGGCGTGACGGCCCTGACCAAGCACCACGGCGTCACGATCGAGAACTTCAACATCATCTACGAGCTCGGCGACCGGGTGAAGGAGATGATGGCCGACCTGCTCGACCCGGATCTCAAGGAAAACAAGCTCGGCGGCGCCGAGGTGCGCCAGGTGTTCCCCGTCGCCAAGGGCTTCGTGGCCGGCTGCCTCGTCACCGAGGGCAAGATCAACCGCGGCGCCACGGCCCGCGTCCGCCGGGGCAAGGAGTCCATCTTCGAGGGCAAGGTGGGCACGCTGCGGCGCTTCAAGGACGACGCCAACGAAGTGCGCGCCGGCCTCGAGTGCGGCATCCGCCTCGACGGTTTCGACGGCTACCAGCCGGGCGACCGCATCGAGTGCTTCGAAATCCAAAAGGTCCGGGCCTCCCTCTGAGGACCGGGCCAGCACCTACGGCCACGGTTCCATCCCGTCCCGCCATGAGCAACCGACTCCTCCGCGTCAACGAGCTGCTGCAGCGCGAAATCAGCGCGTACCTGCGCAGGAAGCACGGCAGCGAGTCGGTCGGCATCACGATCACCAGCGTCGAGGTGACCGGCGACCTGCGCGAGGCCAAGGTCTATTACTCCGTGCTCGGTGACGACAAGGCGGTCGCCGCCGCGGGCAAGCTGCTCGTGCGGAAGCGCGACGAGATCCGCGAGATGCTGGCGAAGAACGTCATCATCCGCCACGTCCCGCTGCTGGCCTTCATCCACGACGACCACGCGCCCCGCACGCTGCGCGTCGAGACGCTCCTCGCCGAAATCGACCGCAAGGAGGGGAAGCCATGATCCATTACCCCCGTTTCGCCGCCCGCTTCGCGGTGCTCATGGCCGAGCTGCGCGGCAAGCAGGTCGTGGTCATCGGCCACCAGCGGCCCGACGCCGACTGCATCGGCTCGCAGGTCGCGCTCTGCCGCCTGCTGCGCTCGCAGGGCATCGACGCGGTGTGCGTCAACCCCGACCCGGTGCCGCGCCGCATCAAGTTCCTCGTCGGCGACACCCCGTTCTTCCAGCGCGACCAGATTTCGCCCGAGGGCAAGGTGGCCATCTTCACCGACTGCGCGGACCACGGGCGGGCGGGCGACCGGATCCGCGAGATGTACCCGGCGCCGATCGCGTGCTTCGACCACCATCTTTCCAACCAGGGCTTCTCGCGCTTCGACTTCGTCGACACGGCGTCGGCCGCCACGGCGGAGGTCCTGATGGGCGTGTTCCTCGATGCCGACCTGTCGATCGACCGCACCACGGCGCAGGCCCTCTACACCGGCATCATGACCGACACCGGCCAGTTCCGGTTCGCCTCCACCTCGGAGCGCGTGTTCCGCCTGTGCGCCGAGCTCGTGGCCAACGGCGCCGATCCCGCGTTCGCGGGCCAGGAGCTCTACGAGCGCGAGTCGCTCGGCAAGCTGAAGCTCCTGCAGCACTTCATCGGCTCGCTCCGGATCGAATGCGGCGGGCGGGTCTGCATCGGCGTCCTGCCCCTGGGGATTTTCGAGCAGACCGGCGCGTCGCTGGATGACACCGAAGGCCTCGTGGATTACGCGCGCAGCATCGACGGCGTCGTGATCGGCGTGCTCATCGAGGAGCGCGCGGGCACGATCAAGGCCAGCCTGCGCGGCATGGAGAGCGTCTACCGCATGGACACCCTCGCGGCGCAGTTCAACGGCGGCGGTCACGCCAATGCCGCGGGCCTGAACTGGAAGGGCACGCTGGCGGATTTCTCGGCCAAGCTGCTCGCGGCGATCACGCAGCGCCTCAAGGAAGTCGACACCGCGCTGAAATGAGCCTGATGCAGGTCAAGGAGATGGAGGGCGTGCTGCTGGTGGACAAGCCCCAGGGGCTGACGTCGCACGACGTCGTCTACCGCCTGCGGCGGAAGCTCGGCATGAAGAAGATCGGCCACGCCGGCACGCTCGACCCGATGGCGACGGGCCTGCTGATCATGCTCATCGGCAAGGCCACCCGCATTTCCCAGTACCTCATGAGCTCGGACAAGGTCTACGAGGGCGAGGCCACGCTGGGCATCGTCACCGACTCGCAGGATGCCGAGGGCGAAATCATGGAAACCAGGCCGGTGCCGGCGCTGTCAGAGTCGGCTGTGCGCGAAGCCATGAAAGGATTCCTCGGCGACCAGTACCAGACGCCGCCGATGCACTCCGCGATCAAGGTCGACGGCGTGAAGCTCTACCATCTCGCCCGCAAGGGCGAGGAAGTGGAGCGCGAGCCGCGGTTCATCCGCGTGGTGGCGTTCGAGCTCCAGTCGTTCGCTTCGCCGAAGCTGACCTTTCGCCTCCACTGCACCAAGGGCACCTACGTGCGGACGATCGCGCACGACCTGGGGCAGAAACTCGGCTGCGGCGCGCACCTCTCGGCGCTGCGCCGGACCGCCAGCGGCAAGTTCGACCTGGCCCAGGGCCTCACGCTCGACCAGATCGAAGCCCTGTCGCTGCCGGAAATCGAAAAGCGCCTGATCCCGGTCTACGCCGCGGCGCCCACCGTGGCGCAGTGAGCGCGATGCTCCAGTTCGACGGGCTGGACCGGGCCCGGCTGCCGGCCAAGCCGCTGCACCTGGCGGTCGGCATGTTCGATGGCGTGCACCTCGGCCACCAGTCGGTGATCGAGGCGGCGATCCATTCGGCGAAGCGCAGCGGCGGGCTCGCCGGCGTGCTGACCTTCTGGCCGCACCCGAGCGCGTTGTTCCGGCCCGAGAACCCGACGCTGCTGCTCATGCCGGTGCCGATGAAGCGCGCGGTATTGGGCCGGCTGGGCGTGGACGTCCTGATCGAGCAGAATTTTTCGCGCGAGTACGCGGCCATCGAGGCCCGGGATTTCATCCCGCAGCTCCGCCGCCAGCTGCCGAGCCTCGCGGCGCTCTACGTGGGTGAGAACTGGCGCTTCGGCCACGGGCGCACGGGCGACGTGACGCTGCTGAACGAGGAGGCGCGCAAGGCGGGCCTGTCGGTGTTCAGCATGCCGCGCCTGAACCACAACGGCACGCCGATCAGCAGCTCGCGCATCCGGGAGCTGCTGGCCGGGGGCGCCATCACCGAGGTCAACGCCATGCTCGGCTATTCCTATTTCACCGACGGCATCGTGGCGCGCGGCCGGCAGCTGGGCCGGACCATCGGGTTCCCGACGCTGAACGTCGCCTGGGAGCCGGAGGCGAAGCCGCGCTACGGCGTGTACGCGGTCCAGGTTTTCACCGACCAGAAGCAATCCGTGAAGGGCGTGGCCAACTACGGGCTGCGGCCGACGGTGGAGCAGGCGACACGGCCGCTCCTTGAAGTTCACCTGCTGGAGTCCTCATCGCTCACTTATGGCGACAAACTGACGGTGCAATGGCTGCATTTCATCAGGCCGGAGAGCAAGTTCGGCAGCCTGGAGGAATTGCGCCGGCAGATCGAAAACGACCGCAAGGGCGCGCTGAATTTCTTCCAAAACGGCGGCGTGAAATGAGCTTTTTCTTCTCCCGCCCGGAAGGCGGTGGAGGACAAAGAAGGACGCTTGACACCCCTGACCCCGAATCTACGTTGCGGCCTCTTTCCCCTCTTTTGGGGTGGTAGCTCAGCTGGTTAGAGCGTCTGCCTGTCACGCAGAAGGTCGCGGGTTCGAGTCCCGTCCATCCCGCCATTCTCCGCCCCTCCGGGGCTTCGGATGGCACGGCCGTTCGGAGAAACGGCGGGGCGAAGGAGGGCGTGCTCCGAAGCTTCACTGTCGGTGGGAGATTCTCGCCCCGCGCCGGTCTGCCGGAATTTCTTGGACGGAACTCTCCTTGGCAGAACGAGCGGGCGCTTGTGTGCGCCATGGTGCCATCGCTCTCGAGACGCCACACCGGATTCATTTGTATGACAGGATAACAGCCACCGCCGCGCCAGCTGTGAGCAACTTTGGCTTGTCACAAAATTCCTCTCCGCGTTTTCTCCGCCCTAATTGATTTTGACCGGATGGGCCGCCGACAAAATCGCATCTTTTTCGGGGATTCAGGCATTCGCGCGGTCCAGTGACGCTTTAGTCGCGCCGGCTGACACGTGGTCGGAATGCGCCGGCGAAGGTGAAATTGCAGTGGCGTCTCTTCTCCATGAAAAATCATCTGCTCGCGGTCGGGGCACCGAGCCGTCACTGGCGGCGGGCCGGCGTGAGGTTCGCCCATGGTGGAGTCATTCTCGCCGCGTTTGCAGCGCTCGCGCTCCCGGCAGACGCGCAGACCGGCAAGGCTCTGGTCCGGCACGCACCTTCCGTCAATGGCAGTATCCAGGGTTCCGTGCAGCAAATGCTCGCCGAGAGCGTTACGTTCAACAGCGGCGCCAATATTTCCGGCAGCCTTAATGTGATCGGTTCGCCCACCGTGCAGCTCAACGGCGCGCCGTCATATGGCGGCACCCAGGATGGGACCGGCGCGGCCTCGCCCTCAAACTACACGATCACCCTCAACAGTGCGGCGACGCTGAACCACGTCGTGCGCCGCACCAACGCCGTTTCGCTGCCGGCGGTGGGCAGCATCCCGGCGCCGACGGCCACCGGGTCGGTCACGGTGACGACCAGCGGGCAATCCGTGAACTGGCCGGCCGCGCGCAACGTCACGTTGAACAGCGGAGTGGGGCAGTTCGCGGTCCCCGCCGGGACCTATGGCGACTTCGTGGCGAACAATAACAGCGGTTTCACCTTGGGCGTCGCCGGTGCCACCACCCCGGCCGTCTATAATTTCCAGAACCTGACCCTCAACAGCATCAGCAAACTGCTCGTGGTCGGCCCGGTCACGATCAACGTCGCCAATGGATTCTCCGCCAACAGCACGGTGGGCGATTCCGCGCATCCCGCCTGGGTCTCGTTGAACATCCGCAGCGGCGGCTTCACCCTGAACAGCGGCTGCAATACCTACGGCTACGTGCTCGCGCCTTCCGGGACGATCATCATCAACAATGGCACGCAACTGGTGGGTGGCACGGCCAGTGATTACCTGACGGTCAATGGCGGCGGCCTGCTCAAGCTCCAGACCGTTTCGGCGAACCAGAATCCGACCGTCGCGCTCACCGCCCCGGCGAACGGGACCACCTTCACGGCCCCGGCCACCATCACCCTGACGGCCGCCGCCGCCGATGCCGACGGCACGATCGTGAAGGTGGAATTCTACCGGGGCACCACCAAGCTGGGCGAGGATGCCGTCGCCCCCTACAACCTGAATCTTTCCGGCGTGGGCGCCGGCAGCTACACGTATTTCGCCCGGGCCATCGACAACGCCGGCGCGACCGCGGATTCCGCCCCGGCGACCGTGACCGTCACGAATCCCAACCAGCCGCCGAGTGTTTCGCTAACCGCCCCGGCCGACGGGGACACATCCACCGCTCCGGCTGCGATCACCTTGGCGGCCACGGCGTCCGATGCCGATGGCACGGTCACGCATGTCGATTTCTACCGCAACGGCACGCTGGCCGGCAGCGCGGCTGCGGCCCCGTATCAGCTGAACCTCACCAGCCTGGCGGCGGGCAGCTATGTTTTCTCCGCGGTCGCCGTGGATAACCTCGGCGCTTCCACCACCTCCGGCAGTGCGACGGTCACGGTCCTCAATCCCAACCAGCCGCCGGCCGTCACGGTCACCTCGCCGGCGGAGAATGCGAGCTTCGATGACCCGGGCGCGTTCACGCTGACTGCCTCGGCCAGCGATGCCGATGGCACGGTCACGAAGGTCGAGTTTTTCCGCGATGGCGTGAAGATCGGCGAGGATCTCACGGCGCCCTACCAGCTGGCCGTCAGCGGGCTGGCCCTCGGCACCTATCACTTCCTGGCCCGGGCCACGGACAACCAGAATTCCAGCACGGATTCGATGGCGGTCGAAATCACCGTGGCGCACGTCAATGACGCGCCGACCGCCTTGCCGCCGTCGCCGGTCACGCTCGAGGACAATCCGGTGGGTGTCACGCTTGCTGGCTCGGATCCGGATGACGACCCGCTCAGCTTCGCCGGGCTCACCAATCCGGAGCACGGTATTCTGACCGGCACGGCGCCGAACCTGACCTATGTGCCCGCGGCCAACTTCAACGGTTCGGACAGTTTCACCTTCCAGGTGTTCGACGGTGTCCTCGCCTCCGCTCCCGCCACGGTGACCATCACGGTTGTGGCCGTGAATGACGCGCCGGTCGCGCAGGCAAAAGCGGCTACGCTCGATGAGGACACCACGGCGAACATCACGCTGAGCGGCACCGACATTGACAATGCCGGCCTGGCCTTCAGTTACGGGCAACCCGCGCACGGCTCCGTCTCCGGCTCCGCGCCGAACGTCGGCTACACCCCGAATGCCAATTATCACGGTGGGGACAGCTTCACCTACACCGTGTCGGACGGGCAGGCCACCTCCGCGCCCGCCACGGTTTCGCTGACCGTCCTGTCTGTGAACGACGCGCCCGTTGCGGTGCCGGCCAGCTCGACCGTGAGGGAGAACGCGAGCACACCGGTGACGCTCCTGGGCAGCGATGTGGACGACGATCCGCTGACCTTTTCCGTCGTGGCCTCCCCGGCGCACGGATCGTTGTCGGGCACGGCGCCCAACCTGACCTATACGCCCGCAACCGGCTACGCCGGAACCGACAGCTTCACGTTTCGCGTGGATGACGGCCATGTTTTCTCCGCGCCCGCGACCGTCAGCCTGAACATTACGCCGCTCGAGAATCATCCTCCGGTTGCCAACCCGCAGTCCCCGACGACCGCCGAGGACATCCCGCTGGTCATCACGCTCACCGGCTCCGATCCGGAGGGAGACTCGCTGCAATTCACGATCCTGACGCAGCCGGCGCACGGCACGCTTGCCCCCGGTGCGTCCTCGGCCCTGTGGACTTATACCCCGGCCGCGGACTTCCACGGCAATGACAGCTTCACCTTCCAGGCCTCCGACGGTACGTTCAGTTCCGCCGCGGCGACGGTCGCCCTGGTGGTTACGCCGGTCAATGACGCGCCAGTGGCTTTGTCGCAAACGGTCGATGGCATCGAGGATGTCCCGCTGCCGATCGAGCTGACCGCCGGCGATGTCGACGGAGATGCGATCAGCTATGTTCCGGTGACCGCGCCGGCGCATGGCACGCTTACGCCGGTGACCTCGGGCCCGGGCGAGCCGCTGCGCTGGTTGTACACCCCGGCGGCCAATTACGACCAGGCCGACAGTTTCACCTACCGCGTGAGCGACGGCTCCCTGCAATCGGGCGTCGCGACCGTGACCATCCACCTCGCGCCGGTGAACGATGCGCCGTCGGCGCCCGATCAGTCCGTGACGCTCGCGGAGGATCATTCCGCGGCGATCACCCTCGTTGGGATCGATCCGGACAGTGCGGCGCTGGCCTTCACGGTGCAGACGAATCCGACGCACGGCACCCTCGGCGGCCTCGCGCCCGCCCTCGTCTACACCCCATTCGCCGACTATAACGGGCCGGACGAATTCACCTACACGATCAATGATGGGGCCCTGAGCTCGCCGGCGATCCACGTTCGTTTGACGGTGATTCCCGTCAACGACGCGCCGGTGACGGCCCCGATGACGGTGCAAACCTTGGAGGACAATGCGCTGCCATTTACGCTCACGGGCACTGACGCCGACGGCGATCCCTTGATCTTCACGCCAGCGCAGCCGGCGCACGGCACCGTGACCGGCACGAGCCCCCATTTCGTCTACACCCCGGCGGCCAATTTCAACGGCCCGGACAGCTTCACTTACGTTGCGACCGACCCGTCGGCCGCGAACTCGGCGCCGGCGACCGTCACGATGACGGTCATTCCGGTGAACGATTTTCCCGTGGCGGCCGGGCAGGCCGTGAGCACGGACGAAGATGTGCCGGTCACGATCCAACTTCACGGCAGCGACGTTGATGGTGACGTGCTGGGCTATGGCATCCTCTCCGCGCCCTCGCACGGCGTGTTGACGCCCGGTTCGACCGTGGGCAGCTATCTCTACACCCCGGCGGCAAACTACAACGGCTCGGACAGCTTCACGTTCAAGGTGTCCGATGGACAGGTCGACTCCGCGCCCGCCCCGGTAACGATCGCCCTGACCCCGGTTAATGACGCGCCGGTGGCGTCAGGCATTTCGGTGACAACAGACGAGGATGTCCCGGTCGGACTGGTTCTCGCGGGCAGTGATGTGGATGGAGACGCGGTCACCTTTGAGATTCTTACCCAGCCCATGCACGGCACTCTTGGCGGAGCCGCGCCCAGCCTGACGTACAATCCGGTCGCCAATTATCACGGCTGGGATAGTTTCACCTACCGGGTTTCGGACGACACGCTGGCATCGGCTGCAGCAACCGTCAGTTTCGAGGTGCGCAGTGTCAATGATGCGCCCGTGGCAATCCCGCAGACCTACACGACCAGTCCCGGGGAAAATTTGCCGGTGACGCTTTTCGCCGACGACGTTGATGGGGATACGCTGGCTTACTTTATTGTGACCCCGCCGGCGCACGGCGTGCTGGGCGGAACGGCACCGAATTTGGTCTATACTGCGGCGTCGGATTATACGGGATCCGATTCGTTTGGTTTTGTGGCCAATGATGGCACGGTCGATTCGGCCCCGGCGCTTGTCAGCATTGCGGTGGGTGATGCCAACGCTTCCCCGGTGGTGGATGCCGGGCCGGACCAGCTGATCGGGCGACCCGGCGACGGTTCAAATCAAGTTCTTCTCACCGGCACGGCGACCGATGATGGGCGGCCTGTTCCCCCGGGCGCGCTGACTCACTTGTGGACCCAGGTTGGCGGGCCACAACCGGCCGCCATTGATAATCCCGGCCAGCTTTCCTCGTACGTCCACTTTGGACCGGTGGCGCAAGGCTACGCCATGCATTTTGCCAACGCGGAGGATTCAGTGACCCTGCCGCAAACCTCCGCCTACTACACCAGCACGGCGTTTTCCTGGGAAGCATGGTTCCGGGCGGAAAATCCGCCCACCGCCGCGTCTGGACCGATAACGGCGGGGCAAACCATGATCTGCGTCGCCGATTCGGCGAGCGGCGAGGATATCTACCTTGGCTTCGGCAGCGCCTTTAGCGCCCCGCGTCAACTCACCTTCGTCGTGGACAGCCCGGGGGTGCAGGATTCCACGCCGGTTTCCTATTATCCGGAGGGGGGATTTGCCGGCAATGCCTGGTATCACGTCGTGGCAACGCAGGACTATCTCAATCATCGCACACGGCTGTACGTGAATGGGGTTTTGCAGGCGAGCAAGGCGTCAACGAGCAGTCCCTTCTCGCGTGGGATGCCGACAAATTTCGGCCGGTGGTGGGACGGCAGCAACCTCTTCAACCATTTCCAGGGCGCTTTGGACGAAGTGCGGATCTATTCCCGGGAGCTGACTCAGGAGGAAGTCACCGCGCACTACGCGAACGGGCTCGGCCAGCCCGGTGTGGGCCAGGCAGGCTTGGCGGGGGGCTGGCATCTTGACGAGGGCCTGGGGCCCAAGGCCGGGGATTTCTCCGGCACCAAGCGCGAAGGCACCTTGACGGGCTCGCCCGCCTGGGTGCCGGGCCACGTGGCGGGCAGTGCGCCGGTCAGCGCGCCCGGGACGTACACTTTCCGCCTGACCGCGGATGACGGCAGCCTGAGCGCCGCCGACGATGTCAACGTGCTCGTCAATTCGGCTCCGAAGATTTATGCCGGTCCGGATCAGGCCATCGGGAGCACGGCGACGGTGGCCAATCTCGCGGGAGCCATGCTCGACGACGGGGTGCCCCAGGCAGCCGTGGTGGCCTGGCGCAAGCTCGATGGCCCGGGTGACGTGCTGTTCGGCAACCCCGCGACAACTGCGACCACTGCCACGTTCTCCGCGTCCGGCATCTACGTGCTGGAGCTCTCGGCCACGGATGGCTTGTTCAGTGCTCGCGATACCGTGACGGTTCGCGTGGCGACCAATGGCCTTGAGGTGCCGTCCGGGCTGGTCGCATGGTGGCCGGCCAACGGGGAGCCGCACGACGTTGTTACCGGCGGGCATGACGTCGACTTTTATCCCACGGGAGCATTATATGGTCCGGGTAAAGTCTCGCAGGCCTTCCTACAGGACGGACTCTATTATCAGGGTCGCATCGACGCG
>CAYZSN010000252.1:0-15227 GCA_964481095.1 uncultured Oleiharenicola sp.
CGGTGATGCGCTCGATCTTGCTCGAGCGCAGGATCTGGCGCTGCGGCATCGGCGCCTGGAAACTGATGTCGATGGAGACCTTCACCGGCTGTTCGACGGTCTTCTTGGGATCGGCCGGGTCCGGCACCTGCTCCGTGCCGGCGAACGAGCCCTGGAAATGCAGGCTCCGGACGGCATTCAACGCCTGCTCGGTGCCGAGATAAGCCCGGGCCTTGGCCACCCACTGGCCGGCGTTGTCCGCCGCGATCGCCGGCAGGGCCGGGAGGAGCAGCGCGAAAACGGGGGCGAGGAAACGTCGCACAATCATACGGGATATATGACCGGGAAATGTGCCAGCGGTGCCGGGGTTCGCAACGGCATTTTACTCCCACTCGATGGTCGCCGGCGGCTTCGAACTGATGTCGAGCACGACGCGGCTCACGCCGCGCACCTCGTTGGTGATGCGGCTGGAGATTTTCTGCAGGAGGTCGTGCGGCAGCTTCGCCCAGTCCGCCGTCATGGCGTCGATGCTCTCCACGATGCGCAGCGCGATCACGTAGTCATAGGTGCGCTCGTCGCCGAACACGCCGACGGTCTTGACGGGCAGGAACACGGCGAACGACTGCCAGACCTTCCAGTACCAGCCGGTCTTCATCATCTCCTCCTGCAGCACCGCGTCGGCGTTGCGCAGGATCTCGAGCTTGTCGGCGGTGATGTCGCCCATCACGCGGACGCCGAGGCCCGGGCCGGGGAACGGCTGGCGCCAGACGACGTCGCGCGGCAGGCCGAGCGCGGCCCCGACCTGGCGGACCTCGTCCTTGAACAGCTCGCGGAGCGGCTCGATGAGCTTGAGCTTCATTCGCTCCGGCAGGCCGCCGACGTTGTGGTGCGTCTTGATGAGCGAGGCCGGATTGCCGGCGATGGAGACGGATTCGATGACGTCCGGATAGAGCGTCCCCTGCCCCAGGAACTGGGCGCCGCCGATCGAACGCAGGGACTTCTCGAAGACCTCGACGAAGGTGCGGCCGATGATCTTGCGCTTGGCCTCGGGCTCCGTGACCCCTTTCAGGCGCTTGAGGAACAGGGCCGACGCGTCGACGACGCGCAGGTCGATGTGGAAGTGTTTGCCGTAAAGCTCCCGGACGTATTCGCGCTCGCCCTTGCGCAGCAGGCCGTTGTCGACGAAGACGCAGGTGAGCTGCTTGCCGATGGCCTTGTGCAGCAGCGCCGCGGCCACGGACGAGTCGACTCCGCCCGACAGGCCGAGCAGCACGCGGTTCTTGCCGACCTTGTCGCGGATGTCCGCCACTGCGTGCGCGATGAAGTCCTTCGTCGTCCAGTCCTGCCTCGCGCCGCAGACCTTCACCAGGAAGTTGCGGATCATGTCCACCCCGCGCTCGGTGTGGAAGACCTCCGGGTGGAACTGGATGCCGTAGAAGCGGCGCTTCGCGTCCTCGATGCCGGAGTACGGCGAGTTTTCTGAAACCGCGGTGGCGACGAAGCCCGGCGGCAGCTTCGTGAGCTTGTCGCCGTGCGAATTCCAGATGCGCAGGTGGCGCGGCAGGCCGGCGAACAGCTTGCCGGGCTTCCTGATGCGCAGGTGGCCGTGGCCGTATTCGCGCGCCTTGCTGAGGTCGACCTTGCCGCCGAGGAAATAGCCCATGAGCTGGACGCCGTAGCAGATGCCGAGCATCGGCACGCCGAGCCGGAAGATCCCGGGATCCGGATGCGGCGCGGTCTTCGCATAGACGCTCTGCGGGCCGCCGGACAGGATGATGCCGATGACCCCGTCCTCCCGCAGTTTTTCGGCCGGCGTGCTGTAGTGATAGATCTTGGAATAGACCTGACACTCACGAATGCGACGCGCGATGACCTGCGTCAGCTGCGAACCGAAGTCCAGAACGGCGATTATCTGTGCCATGCGAAGTTATGGGGGACTCGCCGCGGGCGAATCAATCCCAATTCCTGTGCGAATGCCCTCAGGTTCCGGCGATGCGCCACCGCCAGCCGCCGACAGCCAGTAAACCAACGCCCGCCACAAGCAAGCCGCGCCATTGCCGGGTAACCCCTAATGCCACCCGTGACAACCACCCTGCCCGCCCGTCGGGCTGCAGGCTCGGCGGCAGGGCCGGCCGCATCAAAGGATCGCGCAGGATATCGATCGTGTAGGGCAGGTGCGGAAACCGCGAATCCAGCCAGTCATAGCGTTTGAAGACGGCGGGGTCGTCCGATTTCAGGAAATCCCGGACGACATCGTCGCGCAGGCGCGCGACGAGCCCCTGGCTTTCAACCGTCGAACGAATCCCCGCCGGGCGGTTCCAGTAGGCCAGGCCGCTTAGTGCTGGCAGCAGGCAGATGGCCAGCGCCCCCAGCAGCCAGGTTGGGTGCTTCTCCCGCCAAAGCCAGAGCACAGCCGCCACGTTCAACCAGCACCCGATCACGAGCATGTCGAAATAACGCACCGCAATCCGCATCTCGCCACCCCCCCGACCGTAGGCCAGCGCCGCCAGCAAGAGCCAGAACCACGCCGCCAAACCAAGGAAACATGCCGCCGGTCCCGGCCTCGCAGGCTGGCGCAGCGCGTACAGTCCCGCCATGAGAAACGGCGCATGACTGAGCAAACCCCACCCGCCGGGCGCGGGCCAGCTCAGCAACGTGGCGCAAGCCCTTAGAAAATCACCAGCGGAATGCGCGTGGTTGGCGGAATCACCGCCGCCCTTCACCGCAAACCAAACACCAAAGGCCAGCAGCGCGCCGTTTGCGGCCAGTGTCGCGCCGCTCCAGCGGTCGCGGCGCCCACGGAGGAATTCCACCATCGCCAGCCCGGACAGCGCCGCAGCGGACAACAACCCGCTCGCCAGGGACAGGATTCCCGCCATGCCGGCGAGCTGGGCCAGCATCCAGCCCCCGCCCGGTTTCGCCGCGCGCGCCGTGCCCAGCACGTGGACCAGCCCGCACAGGAGGCAAAGCAGGAACTGCGACTGGAAGCCCCAGGTGAAGTTTTCATGGTTTGCCGGCAGGGCGCACAGCACGACCGTGAAGCCTCGCAACAGAGCCAGCCAGCCGCCGGCGGCGAAATTCGCGGCGGCAAACCAGAGTACGAGGACGATGGCCGCTTGAAAAATCAGGTTGGCCACCGCCTGCACCCGGCAATCCCACTGGTTGCCGTCGGCGATGAACAAGGCGTAGGCCCAGTAGCGCGTCAGGACCGGGCGGTGTTCGCCGCTGGGAAAAAAGAAGTGCTCCGCCGGGATATGGCCGCGGTGCAACTTGACCTGGAAGAGCGTCGAGCCCTCGACCGTCCATTGCTCCCCCACCGGCAGGTCCGAGCCCATCGCGTCGATCAGCGCCAGCTTGGCCCCGAGGACGAAGAGGACGGCCCCCAGCGGCAGCAGGAATCCGGCGGACAACAGGCGACGCATCATTTCTGCTGACTGACAATCCAGTCTTGCACGTGCGCTTCCAGGACCGCCAGCGGCAGCGCGCCCTCCATCAGGACGCAGTCATGGAACGCCGGCAGGCTGAATTTGGCCCCGAGCTGCCTTTCCGCCCGCGCGCGAACCTCCCGGATCTTCAACTGGCCGATCTTGTAGCTGAGCGCCTGGCCGGGGATCGCCATGTAACGTTCCGTTTCGGCGACGTTTTTCTGCTCGGTCGGCGAGCCGCCTTCCTGCTCCGCCGCGTAAGCCAGGGCCTGTTCGCGCGACCAGCCCTTGGCGTGGATGCCCGTGTCCACCACCAGGCGCACCGCGCGATGCAGGTCGCCAATCAGCATGCCGAGGTACTGGTACGGATCGTCGTAGAGGCCCAGCTCCTTGCCGAGGCTTTCAGTGTAGAGCGCCCAGCCTTCGACGTAGGCGTTGTTGCCGCCATAGCGGCGAAACCTGGGCAGCGCGGTGTTCTCGATCGTCAGCGAGATCTGGAAGTGGTGGCCGGGGATCGCCTCGTGCAGGAAGAGATCCTCCATGCGCAGCACGCGGTACTTCGTGACGTCGGGAATCGGCGCGTAGAAAACCCCGGGGCGCGAGCCGTCGGCCGTCCCCGGCTGGTATTCGTGGGCGGCCGACGCGGCCCGGAATTTCTCCGTGGACCGGATTTCAAATTTGGTGCGCGGCACATGATTGAAGAACTGCGGCACCTTCGCCATCACGCGCGACTCGATGGCCCGGAATCCGTCGAGCACCTCCTCGTCCGCCTTGTAGGGCGTGAACTTCGGGTCGGTGGCCGCGTAGTTGAGGAATTCCTTCAGCGTGCCCTTGAAGCCGGCCTGCGCCCGGACCTTTTCCATCTCGCCATGGATGCGCGCGATTTCCTTCAGCCCGATCTCATGCACTTCCGCCGGGGTCAGGTCGGTGGTCGTGAACAGGTGCACCAGCACCGCATAGGCCGCCGCGCCGCCGGGCAGCGCCCCAAGGCCGGCCGTGTCCCGGCAATGCGCGAGGTAATCGTCCTTGATGTAGGCGTGCAGGCGCCGGTAGGCGGGGATGATGATCCCACGGATGGCTGCCGTGTAGTCGGCCGTGAGCTTTTCGCGCGCCGCCGGGGCCAGGTCCGCCGGCAGCTTCGCCAGCGGCTCGAAGAAGATGTTCTTCTCCCGGTCGTCCGTCATGGACGACTCCAGTTGCGGCAGCGTCCGCTCCATCAGGATCCGCGGCTGCACGATGCCCTTCGCCACGCCCTCCTTCATGTTCGCGATCGCCGTGTCGACCCAGGCGCTGAAACCGCGGGCGCGGCTGATGAAGTCGCGATAGTTCTTTTCCGTCCTGAACGGATGAATGCTGCCGCCCGACCCCATTTGCGCGAAGGCGTTTGGCGTTGACCAGAACTGGTTCACCGGGAGCAGATGAAAGAACTGCGCGTCGTAGGCATTCTGCGTCTCGAGGGTCCACTTGAGGATGTCGTAGCTGATCTGTTCCGTCGGCGTGAGCGCCGCGCGATCGTAGGCCGCAAGCTCCGCCAGGTACTTGTCAGCCAAGGCGCGGGATTTGGCGCGGTATTCGGCGCTGATGTCGTTGGGGAAGACATCCTCGTGGCCCGCCGCGCTGTCGCCCGACGAGGCGGCGTTCACCGGGTTGAGCGCCACCGTCTCGTCGTAATACCGCTCCAGCATGGCCGGGAACGACACGGCCGGCGCGGCGCGCAAGGCGATGAGGCCGGCCAGGAAACCGATGAGGGCGAGCAGGCGGTTTTTCATGGGAGGATCAGAACTTGAGGCGGGTGTTCACATGGCCGCACTTCGGGCACGGCGCCGTGTCGGTGCCGCGCTTTTCCATGTAGAGATGATCGCAGCGGATGCAGTGGAAGGTGATCTTGCGCCGTTCCGCGTCGTAGAACTCCCGGTCACGGCGGTCGTAATAAATCCAGAGGAAGCCGATGACGCCCAGCACAAACAGGCCGTAAAGGATGACGTCGAAGGTGAAGCTCGGGGTCATGGAAGAAACGCCCACAGGGTCGACCAAACCCCCGCCCACGCCAAGGGGAAAGCACACCGGCCAGCGATTCACTTGCCCGTCGGCGCCGGAGCGAGATATCGCGCGAAAAACGACTCCAACCGCCGGTAGAAAGCCATCCGGTTCTTTTCATTTTGGAACCCGTGCCCCTCGTTGTCTTCGACAAGAATCTCATAGGCCTTCTTCTCGCGCTTCAACTTCTCCTCCAAGCGTGTCCAATGCCGGAAATCCACCCGCGAGTCGTTGTAACCATAGGCGTTGAACAGCGGCGCCCGCAGGCGTTCGATATGGTTCACGGGGGAGCGGGCTGCAAGAACCTGCCGGTTGTCCCCGATCATCAACGAAAAGAACGCCTGATTGGACTCGCTGCGGGAACGGCCTTTGCCCAACCCGACAAGCAGGCCGAGGTCGCTCGGGCCCAGGTAATTCGCGCCACAGCAATACAGCTCCGGCGAAAATACCAATCCCGCCAAGGCCGCGTAGCCGCCGTAGCTTGCGCCGTAGATGGCGACCCGCGCCGGATCCGCAATGCCCTGGTCGACAGCCCACTTCACCGCGTCCGTGAGGTCATCCTGCATCTTGCCACCCCATTCCTGATAACCCGCTTCCTCAAAGCGACTGCCATAGCCGCCGGACCCCCGGTAATTCACTTGGAGAACCGCGTAACCCCGGTTGGCCAGGAACTGGACGCCCGGATCGAAGCCCCAGCTGTCACGAATGCCATAGGGACCGCCATGGGGATGGATGATAAGCGGAACCCGCTGGTCCGTGGACCCCGCCGGCCGGGTCAGGTAGCCGTTAATCACCAGGCCATCGCGGGCGGTGAAAGCCACGGGCACCATGGGACGCATTTGCTCCGGTTTGATCGCGGATTTCACCTTGCCCACCGGGCTGATGCGCCCGTGGGGGCGGTCGAACACATAGTAGGTTCCCGGGTCGCGATCGCTCGACGAGAGGATCAGCAAAATTTGCTCATCCGCAGAAGAGCTGACGATCAGGTTGAATGTGTCGGGCAGCGAAGCGTCGATGGCTTTTTGCAGCTGGCGGCGCCCGGCGTCGAAATATTCCAAGCGTGGCTTGTCCGCCTCATACAAAACCCCATAGAGCTTTGAACGATCCCAGGAAGTGAGGACGCGCGTGATTTCGCCCGCGGGAGCCTGGAAGATCGGCGCACTCAACTGTCGGGTGCGAACATTGAAGGAATACAGGGTGCGCGTGTCGCTGCGCTCCCGGCTGAAAAGGTACAGGGTTTCGTTGTCCGCAGCGAAAAACAACAGATCCCAGCCTCCCTTGTTCATGGGGAATTCCGCCACCTTTTCGTACCGTCCGCCGGGCTCCGGACGAACCTCCACCACCACCGTAGCCCGTCCGTCCATGCGCGTGCGCGCCCGCAACCGGCCGAGGTTATCGGCGAGATCCTCAGTGTCATTGTAGGCGACATCATAGTCGTGCTCGACCGGATCGTAATCACCGACCGTGGCACGCCGGCCGGAACTCACATCGATCAGCATCATGCCGAGGGTTGAGCTTCCCTTTCCCGACCGGCCGTAAATCAACATCTTGCGGGAATCGAATTTGAGCTGGTCGATCACGTTCATGAAGTTGGCTTCCTCATTGTAGCGTTCCCGATAAGCTTCAGACAGCGCCACCACGCGACGTTTGCCGCTCTTCGGCGGCTGGATGGGGATGGACCGCCAAGCGTAGGACTCCTCGCCGCCGATATCACCCGCATAGACGATGTAGTCGCTCCCCTTCCAGAAGAACGTCTTGATGTTCTCGTCCCAGGCCGAGACGAGTGCCTCGTACTTGCCGGTCGTGAGGTCCATCAGGGCAACGCCAACCTTGCCGAAGCCCAGGACGGAAAGAAACGCCAGGTGCTTCCCGTCCGGCGCAAGCTGCATTGACCGGCAATCCTCCTCCGCAAAGAAGGTTTCCAAGGGAATTTGTCCCGGTTCCTCACCGAAAATCGCCGAAGCCAAGCCGAGGGCCAGAAAGGCCAAGACTCGATGGCAAATTACGCGAATTCTCATCGGGAAATGGTCGTTGAAGCGGCCCTCTTCGACGGTGGGGAACGCTAGCCCAATCTCGCTCGCACCGAAAAGCCTATTCTTGGCCGTTCCGGCCCTTTCACGCGCAAGGGAACCCAATTGCTACGGCTGCAGGATGACCTTCATGTATTGGGCGCCGCCGGGCGCGCTGAGCCGCTGGAACCATTCGACGCCCTCGGCCAGCGGCGCGACGGCGCTGATCATCGGGTCGACGCGGATGATGCCGCGCGAAATGAGGTCCAGGCAGAGTGGGTACTCGCCCGCCGAGGAACAGGAGCCGAAGAGGCTGATCTCGCGCGTGACCACGGATTGCAGCGGGAAATCGGTCTTCGGCGCGAGGTTGCCGACGAGCACGGCCGAGCCGCCCTTGCGCAGGCAGGCGAGCGCGAGCTGGAGCGTCGGCGAAACCCCCACCACCTCAAAGGCCAGGTCGGCCCCGGCGCCGCCGGTGAGCCGCGCCACCTCGGCGGGCACGTCGGCTTTGTCCGACTGGATGACATCCGTCGCGCCGAGTTCGCGCGCCAAGGCAAGGCGCTTGGGCTCGAGGTCGAGGGCGATGATCCGCCTGGCCCCGGCCCAGCGCAGCGCCTGGATGACGAACAGGCCGATCATGCCGCTGCCGACCACGACCGCGGTGTCGGACGGCGCCACTTTCACGCGCTGCACGGCGTGGATGGCAATCGACACCGGCTCGACCATGGCGGCCCGTGGAAAAGTGAGTGCGTCGGGCAGGCGGTAAAGAATGCGCGCCGGCAGCGCGACGTATTCCGCAAAGGCCCCATCCTGCCGGTACTCGGCCGGGGCCACGCCCAGCACGCGGCGGTTCTCGCACAGGTTCACGCGGCCCGCGCAACAGGGGCCGCATTCGCCGCAATAGATCGTGGAATCGAACGTGACGCGATCACCCGTCTGCCAGCCCGTGACCTTGGCGCCGAGGGCGGCGATTTCGCCCGCGGCCTCGTGGCCCATGATCAGCGGCGGGCGGCGCCGGCCGGTCGAGCCATCCCAGCCGTGGATGTCGCTGCCACAAATGCCGCAGGCGCGCACCCGCACGAGCACGCCGTCCGCCGCCGGCGAGGGCACCGGGGCCTCGACGAGGGCGAGCTGCGACGGGGCGGTGAGAAGCAGGGCTTTCACAGGGAACGCTTCACCTTCGGCCATTCCCCCGCCCGCGCCAAGGGGAAAGAGCGCTCAAGCGGACGGCATAATTTCCAACGTCAGGCAATAATCGCGATAACCGATACGCCGCCAGAAATCCAAGGCCGCGGGGTTCGCGGTTAGAACATCCACGGTAAGCCGGATGTTTCGCGGCCAGATTTCCTCGATCAGCGTCTTCATCGCCTGCCGTCCGAAGCCCTGACGCCGGCGGTGCGGAACGACAAAGAGTTGGCGCAAGTAGATCTCGGATGGCTGCAAGCGGTAGAGCGCGTAGGCAACAATCTCGCCCTCTTCCTCGAAGAGCCGAGCCGCATATTCATTTTGCAACCAGCCGCGCATGCGCCCCACCAGCTCTGGCACGGTCATGGGATTGCGATGGCCTTCCGCCCGGATGAGCTGATGGTTCAATTCGCCAAGCAGCTGGCAGTCATCGACCGTGGCGGGACGGTGGTGCATAAAGGCAGATAACGGGTCGGCGCCACCTCCGGCAAGTCCACGTTCCCCAAAAGAAAACGCGCCGACTTTGCGGTGCGGCGCGTTGAGAGTGGAACGAACGGAGCTTAAGCCTTGGCGACCGGAGCCTCCGCCTTCGCCGAGCCTTCGGCGGACGAGTCGGCGGCCGGCTTGGCCTTCTTGGCGCCCTTCTTCCTGCCCTTGGACTTGGAATAACCCTTGTCCTCGGCGCCCACGAACTCGATCAGGGCCATCTCGGCGGCGTCGCCGATGCGCTGCGGGCCGAGCTTGTAGATGCGGGTGTAGCCGCCGTTGCGCTTCTCGAACTGCTTCACCTTTTCGTTGAAGAGGAGCGTGATGGCGCCCTCGTCGCGGATGTCGGTGAGCGCGATGCGACGCAGGTGGAGGGCGTCGGCCCGCTCGGTCGCCGCCGCGGCCTTCTTGGCCTTGGTGATGACCTTCTCGATGAAGGGCCGGAGGGCCTTGGCCTTGGTCAGCGTGGTCTCGATGCGACCGTGCTTGATCAGGGAGGCGCCCATGTTGGAAAGCATCGCCCGGCGGTGTTCGCGGGTGACGCCCAGGGAAGCGTGGTGTTTGTTGTGACGCATTGGCGGGAAGGGCCAAGTGACAGGTAACAAGTATCAGGACTTGTGACGCGTGACTCGGACTCGGTTCGGGATGATTGAAACTTGTTACTTGGGACTTGTTACTTGCGCGGCGAACGCCGCGCTCAGGCTTCCTTCTTGGTGTCGAGGAGGCGCTCGTCGAACTTCATGCCCAGCGACAGGCCGAGGGCCTCGAGCTTCTCCTTGATCTCGTTGAGGGACTTCTTGCCGAAGTTGCGGTACTTGAGCATCTCCTGCTCGGTCTTCATGGCGAGCTCGCCGACCGTGGTGATGTTCGCGTTGTTGAGGCAGTTCGCGGCGCGCACCGACAGTTCGATCTCGTTGACCGACATGTTGAGCAGCTTGCGGAGCTTGTTCTGCTCCTCCGAGACCTCGGCGGCCTGCGACTCGAACTCGTACGTCTCCTGAGAGACGCGGTCGAAGACATCGAGGTGGTGCTTGAGGATCGAGGCGGACTGCTTGAGGGCATCGTCCGGCGTGATGCGGCCGTCGGTCCAGACCTCGAGCACGAGCTTGTCGTAGTCGGTGATCTGGCCCACGCGGGTGTTCTCGACGGCGTAGCGGACGAGGCGGACCGGGGAGAAGAGGGAGTCGATCGGGATGACACCGATGGCCTGCTCCTCCTTTTTGTTGTTCTCGCCGGGGCAGTAGCCGCGGCCGGTCTTGATCTCGAGCTCGGCCTCGAAAGTCTGCTTCTTGTCGAGCGTGCAGATCAGCTGGTCCGGGTTGACGATCTTGATGTTGGCGTCGGCCTGGATGTCGGCGGCGGTGACGGCGCCCTCCTTGTTGACCTTGAGGTGCAGCTTCACCGGCTCGCGCTTCTCGGAGACGATGAGGATTTTCTTCAGGTTCAGGACGATGTCGGTGACGTCCTCGACGACGCCGTCGACGGACTGGAACTCGTGGTTCACGCCCTCGATCTTGATCGAGCTGATGGCGCTGCCCTCGATGGAGCTCAGCAGCACGCGGCGGAGGGAGTTGCCGATGGTGTGGCCGTAGCCGGCCTCGAAGGGCTCGGCGATGAACTTGGCGTAGGTGGACGTGGCGCCCTCCTCGATCTTGGTGAGCTTGGAGGGAATTTCGAACTTTCCGAGACGCTTGGGCATGGGATGGGCGGATTGGATTTTAAATGGGAAGTTTTAAGTGGAGACTGGAAGCCGCGCCTTAGAAGCGCGAATAGTACTCGACGATGAGTTGCTCGTTGATCGAGGGCTCCATCTCGTCGCGCGTCGGGAGGCGGGTGACGCTGCCCTTGAGGGCCTCGTCGTTGCGCACGAGCCAGCCGGGGACCACGCGGGCGCGGTTTTCCTCGATGGCGCGGGTGGCGAGCTGGCGGGAGGAGTTGACGGCCTTGATCTCGACCTCGTCGCCCTGGACGACGTTGTAGGAGGCGATGTCGACCTTGTGGCCGTTCACGCGCACGTGGCCGTGGTTGACCAGCTGGCGGGCGGCGGCGCGGCTCTTGGCGAAGCCGAGGAGGTAGACGACGCTGTCGAGGCGGGTCTCGAGGAGCTGCAGGAAGCGCTCACCGGTGACGCCGCGCTCGCGCTTGGCGATCGCGAACACGCGGCGGAACTGGCGCTCGAGCAGGCCGTAGATGAAACGGAGCTTCTGCTTCTCGGCCAGGCCGACGGCGTATTCCGACAGCTTGCGGCGGGACTTCGGGCCGTGCTGGCCCGGGGGGAAATTGCGGCGCTCGAGCACCTTCGCGGAGCCAACGATGTATTGGCCGAAGCGGCGACTGACGCGGGTGGATGGACCTGTATAACGAGCCATGGGAGGGAGAGTGAAAGTGAGGGTGAAAGTGGACTCAGACGCGGCGGCGCTTGCGCGGGCGGCAGCCGTTGTGCGGCACCGGGGTGACGTCGATGATCGAGGAGATCTCGAGGCCGATGGCCTGGAGGCCGCGGATGGCGGAGTCACGGCCGAGGCCGGGACCGCTCACGCGGATCTGGACCTCCTTGAGGCCGTGGGCCATGGCGTTGCGGGCGGCATCCTGCGCGACGACCTGGGCGGCGTAGGCGGTGGACTTGCGCGAGCCGCGGAAGTTGCATTTGCCGGCCGAGGACCAGGAGATGACGTTGCCCTTGGCGTCGGTGATCGAGACGATCGTGTTGTTGAAGGTGGCGGCGATGTTCGCGAGGCCGGAAGAAATGTTCTTCGAGCCCTGGGCCTTGCGGACCTTGTCGGACGCGAGCTCCTCCTTGAGGAGATCCTCGGCGGTGGCGGCCTTCGGCACGCCACCCACGAGCTCGACCGGCTTGGCGTCGGCGGCCGGAGCGGCGGCGACTTCGCCTTCGGCGGCGGGCTTGGCGGCCTTCGGGGCCTTGGCCGGCTTGGCCTCGGCGACAGCGGCGCCTTCAGCGGCGGGGGCGGCCTTCTTGGGCGCCTTTTCCTTCTTGGGAGCGGATTTCTCTTCGGACATGTAAGTGTGGTTTTAGGATTAAGCTTAGACTTCCTTGGCCTTGGTGACGCCAACGGTCTTGCGCGGGCCCTTGCGGGTGCGGGCGTTGGTGCTGGTGCGCTGGCCGCGGACGGGGAGGCTGCGGCGGTGGCGGATGCCACGGTAGCAGTTGATCGCCTGGAGGCGCTTCAAATTGCCCGCGATTTCGCGGCGGAGATCGCCCTCCACCACCCACTTGTTGTCGGTGATGATGTGCAGGATCTTGTTCAGCTGCTCCTCGGAAAGATCCGAGGCGCGCATGTTCGCGTCGAGACCGGCGGTCTCGATGATGAAATCGGCCCGCGTGGGACCGATACCGTAGATGTACCGGAGGGAGTATCCGATCTTCTTTTTGGCGGGAAGTTCAACGCCGAGGAGACGAGGCATGGGTGATGTAGTTGAGAGTTGGTTGTTGAGAGTTGGGAAAAGGGAGAATTCAGGAGGCCTTCGGGAGCGTGAGGATCTCGGGGCCGGAATCGGTCGTGAGCACGGTGTGTTCGAAATGCGCGGAGGGCTGGCCGTCGGTGGTGACGATCGTCCAGCCGTCGCCGAGCGTCTTCACCTGGTACCCGCCGAGATTGACCATGGGTTCGATGGCGAGCGTCATGCCCGCCTTGATCTTCTCGCCGGAATTCTTCCGGCCGAAGTTCGGAATCTGCGGCTCCTCGTGCATTTCGCGGCCGACCCCGTGGCCGACCATTTCGCGAACGACGCTGAAGCCGTGGGACTCGACGAAGACCTGCACCGCGTGGGAGATGTCGCCGATCCGGTTGCCGACCTGCGCCTGTTTGATGCCGAGGGCGAGGGCTTCCGCGGTGACCTTCAGCAGCTCGGCGGCGCGGGGAGCGATGGCGCCGACCGGGACCGTCAGGGCGTTGTCGCCGATGTAGCCGTTGTATTCGACGACCACGTCGAGCGAGATGATGTCGCCGTCGCGCAGGATGCGCTTCAGGGAGCCGATGCCATGCACCACTTCCTCGTTGACCGAGAGGCAGGTGTAGGCGGGATAGCGGCGCGAGTGCAACTGGTAGCCGTGGCAGGCGCTGCGGGCGCCGAACGAGGCGATGAGATCGCGACCGATCTGATCCAAGTCGTAGGTGGTGATACCGGGACGGACCTGCTCCTTCAGCCGCGCCAGGACGGTGGCGGCGATGGCACAGGATTCGCGCATCCGCTTGATGGCGTCCGGACTCTTGATCGGGATCATCAGGCGGCGGCGGGCAGGCTTATGGCAGCGAGCCCTTGGGTGCGGTAATGGGTGACGACTTCCACGGGAGCGGAAGCTGGCACGAGGCAGGCGGTGAGGGTTTCCCCGCGGGCTTCGAGCCACTCGTCGAACACCAATGCTTGGAGCAGCGTAGCCGGGAAGCCTTCGAGAAGGAATCCCGCATCGGGTTTGCGCGCCCAGAACCATTTGCGCAGGAGCGCGAGGTGGAACTGGTTGAGGTCCCGCGGCAAAGCGGAACGAGTGCGACGCGAAATCTCCTGTTGCACAAGTAAGGCAGGAGAGACGTGCTCAAGATGCAAAGAACGGCCTTGGCTGATCAAATCCGCGAAGGGCGGACCGGACGGGCCGAGGAGAAGGAACTTGGCTTTCGCCGAGGCGAAAGCGGAAAAGGGGCTGGAGTGTTCAGGCCCTTTCACCGAAGTAAAGGGTTAAAGAGCGAAGTGCCGGATGGTCCAGGCGGTCAGACCAATAAGCAGGATAACCACCATCACGATAGTGAGTTGCATAACCGACTTGTCGCTGGCGGCCTCGCCCAAAGCGACGTTGGCGGAGGTGCTCCGGCCGCGGATGCGACCCTTCTTCAGGAAGCCGTCGTAATGGCGCTGCAGGAGGAAGGTTTCGATCTGCCGCATCGTGTCGAGGATGACGCCGACAGTGATCAGCATGCCGGTGCCGCCGAAGAAATAGGCGACGCGCGGCGGGACGTTCAGCTCGAAGAGCAGCACGTCGGGAATGATGGCGATGATGGTGAGGAAGATCGCACCGGCCAGCGTCAGGCGCGTCATGATGAAGTCCAGGAAGCTCGCGGTCGGCTCGCCGGGGCGGACGCCCGGGATGTAGCCGCCGTACTTCTTGAGGTCGTCGGCGATCTGGATCGGCTTGAACATGACCGAGACCCAGAAATAGCTGAAGAACAGGATGAGGAGCGTCATGCCGATGTAGTACACCGGGTGGCCGCGCAGCAGGTTGTTCGAGAACTCGACGAGGTAGCGGAAATTAAAATACGCGCCGACCTGCGACATGATCGTCTGCGGGAAGAGCAGGATCGCGCTGGCGAAGATGACGGGCATGACGCCCGAGTAGTTGACCTTGAGCGGCAGGAACGAGCTCTGGCCGCCGTAGACCTTCTGGCCGACGACGCGCTTGGCGTACTGCACCGGGATTTTCCGCTGGCCCTGCGTGACCGCGATGATGCCCATCGTCACGGCGACGAAGAGTGCCACCATCATCACGCCCTGGATCGGGCCGAGCTTGGCCACGCCGACCGGCGCGAAGAAGAGCTGGTAGGTGGACAGCGCCGCGCCGGGGATGTCCTGGAGGATGCCGATGGTGATGATCAGGGATACCCCGTTGCCGATGCCGCGCTGGGTGATCTGCTCGCCCAGCCACATGAGGAGCATGGTGCCGGCCGTGAGGAAGATCACCGACTGGACCATGAAGAGGGTTTTGCTGACGAGGACGATCTGGCCGTAGTGGTTGACGTCGTAACCGGAGAACAGCTTGCCCGGGTTCTCCATGTTGAGGACGAGCAGCACCGCCTGGATCACGCAGATGACCACGGTGAGGTAGCGGGTGTACTGGGTAAGCTTCTGGCGGCCGACGTCGCCCTCCTGCTGGAGGCGGCTGAGGGACGGCAGCACGGCCGTCATCAGCTGGAAGATGATGGACGCGCTGATGTAGGGCATGATGCCCAGCGCGCACATGGCGCCCTTCACGAGCGCACCGCCCGTGAACATGTTGTAGAGACCGACCAGGCCGCCACCGCCGTTGGCCGTCTGCTCTTCGAAGAATTTCTGCAGCGGCAGCGGGTCGATGCCGGGCAGCGGGATGTGCGCACCCACC
>CAYZSN010000253.1:0-8004 GCA_964481095.1 uncultured Oleiharenicola sp.
AACATTCGCTCTCTTGAACCGGTGTTGAATAGGAACACGTCTGAGAAGCGATCAGGGTCGTCCGTCCTTGGCGCGCCTAACGACAGTGTTCTATTGCGCGCGCCCTGCTACGCTGCAGGCTCAATGAGCGTGGCTCATAAAACCACCGCCGGTGAGATGCCATACGGCGAACACAGCCACGATCACACCGATGACGCCCAGGCCGATCTTGAGTCCTAAGCTGGTTCTGGTCGTCTCGCTTTCAACTTCGTTTTGCCGGTCACGCTTTCGTCGCCCGTAGCGGGTCATACCCCATGGTTTGAACACCGACAACACCGTGATCACGACCAGCACCAGCATGCCAAGGCCCGAGGCACGCATGAGCACGAACCCCACTTCGCTTAGTTCAACCCTGGGCAATGTTCCTGCCGCGGTCTCCGATACGAGCTTCGCCGCTTTCTCCACCGCCGTGAATTGGTGAATCAATAGGATGGCGACGGAGAGAATCGTCAGCAGGAATTTGACTAGGACCCAATAGTGCCGGAACAATCCCCATTGGGTGCCCAGTGACTGGATCAAACCGGTTACCAGCGCGGCGAGGCTCAGAGGGACGATCGTATACAGACAGATGAGATTCATCGCGAGATAAGCGCCGCGCACCCCCTCAGCGTCCTGGCTGTTCAGGCCGAAGATGCTGAGAACCAGGAACGCGGCGATCGCGCCGATCCAGCCGACCGAGAAGGTCACATGCGCCGTGAGGGCCAATTTGCGGACGCTGGGGGTCATCGCCTGGTGTTCCCTGCGTTTGCGAGCGCCCTGCCGCCGAGACTATTCGCTTTCACGTGCTCCCGCTTTTCTCGTCCGGCGGGGCAGATTGGTGCCCATTGCGGAAATCGTCTCTGCGCGTAGGCGCGCGGCATGATGATAGATAAGGTCCGTGGTGCGAGCCAGAAACGTGGCGATGGCAGTGAGCTGGTGGGAATCAAAACTCTCCAACAGTGCGGATACGTCTTCTCGTAGTGGTTCGATCACATCTTGGATGTGCCCCTTACGGCGTGCCAGGTGGAGAATCTGCTTACGCCCGTCGTGCGGGTCCGGTTCACGACGCAGATATCCGGCGTGCTCCAGCCTCGCGACCACGCCGGTGATCGCTCCACTAGTCAGGCCAGTGATCGCGGACAGATCGCTTCCGGCCATCGCCCCGCGGTCGCGCAGCAAGTCCATGCACTTGTGATCCGTAGGGCCCAGCCCCAGCCGCTCCGCTACCGCGTGGTGAAACAGCACGACCGCTGTGCTGTGTTGGCGAGCCAATCGCCGGACGATCTCCTCTGTCAGGTGAGGCTTCCCTTTGCGTCCTCCCCCGCTGTTCGTACCTTCGCGCATGTCTTTGATACTCGCTTAGTAACTAAGCTACCTGATAATGGGCTTGCTAGGCAAGCGTGAGCGAACGACTCCTGTCATTCACGGTATCCCGCACACGCTGCTGAATCCTTCTGCCCAACGGTCACAGCATGGTCACCTTGAAATAGGCTAGATTGCCGCAAATCGGCCATTGAGATGTCTGAAATCGGGCACTATTCTCCACGTAGCGGAACGACGCCCAATCGCATCAAACATATAGAAGTCTTTGATGATCGCCGCGATCTTGCGGATACCTACAACAACGTAGACCAGGGACGAGGGTTGGAGCACCAGCCCAAAGGGGGGTTGATGAAACACGGAAGCGGGATGGAGCATGGCGGCGGTGGGCGTAGTAGGCCATATCAGTTGCTGATGGTTATGATCGGCCTTTCCTTTCTCTCAATGTACATCTTGATGTATGCGATGGTGGATCGCCTGGAAAATGTCTACCCGAACTACAACCAATTCTATATGGCGAGCCTCATGACCGCACCGATGATTGTTCTAGAGCTTCTGGTGATGAAACACATGTATGACAACAAGAAACTGAATCTGTTGCTGGTTGCTGCTGGGGTTGTTCTCGCGGCGACATCCTTCGGACTTATTCGTGGGCAGACCGCGATAGGTGACAAGCAGTTTCTGAAGTCAATGATTCCGCACCATGCGGGCGCTATCCTCATGTGCGAGCAGTCCTCCGTTCAAGCGCCCGAAATCAAGCAGCTTTGCCAAGGGATCATATCTGGCCAGCAGTCCGAGATAAGCCAGATGAAGGCTCTACTGCAGAACCAACGATAATGTCTACCACGCCTGTAGCGAGTCGGTGTTGACGGTCTCTCCCCATTTGCTTTGTCGCAACGCCGCGGGTACTTGCGAGAAAGTGTGTAAGGTTGTGTATATCCGACCGTCAGCGGGTAGGAAGAACCGAAGTTCGTTTCCGTCCCGGAGAAACCAATGAACCACGAGCTGCAGATTCACCCAGCATCCGATACCAGTGCTACGGTCAAAGACCCCGTTTGCGAGATGGACGTTAACCCGTCGGCCGCCGCCGGGCATTCCGAATATAGCGGCAAAACCTACCATTTCTGTAGCTCTGGATGCCTCGCGAAATTTCAAGCCAATCCAGCGAAATTCGCCGGTGAACGCCCATCACCGCTGAAAGAGGCGGCGGGCGATGAATACACCTGCCCTATGCATCCCGAGGTCCGGCAAAACGGGCCCGGTACATGCCCAAAGTGCGGGATGGCTCTGGAACCGGCCTCTCCTCGCCCGCCGCAAATCAAGGTCGAGTATACGTGCCCGATGCATCCAGAGATCGTTCGTGACGCTCCCGGCAGTTGCCCGATCTGCGGGATGGCCCTGGAACCAAAAACGATTCAACTGGAAGGGGGCGAGAACCCCGAATTGGTGGATATGCGCAGGCGGTTCTGGGTCTCGACGGCGCTCACCATTCCAGTCTTGATTTCAGCGATGGGGGAATCCCTTCCTTTTTTGAACGAAATAGCATCGCCACGATCGCGGACGATCTTTGAAGCCATCCTTGCAACCCCAGTGGTGCTGTGGGGAGGATGGCCATTTTTCCAACGGGCCTGGCAATCGGTCGTCAACCGTAGCCTAAACATGTTCACACTGATCGGTTTGGGTACCGGTGCGGCTTACATCTACAGCATCATTGCCACAGTGTTCCCCGAAGTGTTTCCGCCTTCCTTCGCCGATCATTCCGGCCGCATCGCCGTCTATTTCGAAGCCGCCGCAGTGATCGTGACTCTCGTGCTCTTGGGCCAAGTGTTGGAATTGCGCGCGCGTAGCCAAACCGGCGCTGCGATCAAGGCGCTTCTCGGTCTCGCACCGAAAACAGCTCGTTTGATCAAAGATGATGGAACTGAGGTGGATGTACCGCTCGATCAAGTCGTCGTGGGTAATCGCCTACGAGTGCGTCCAGGTGAAAAGATCCCGGTGGACGGCGTGGTGCTGGAAGGAACGAGCTCCGTGGATGAGTCCATGGTCACCGGAGAGCCAATTCCTGTCGAGAAACGAACGAATGATCGAGTCACCGGAGCAACCCTGAATGGCACCGGCGCTTTGATCATGCGCGCTGAACGCGTCGGCGCCGACACGCTTCTCTCTCAGATCGTGCACATGGTGTCGCAAGCGCAGCGAAGCCGGGCTCCCATTCAGAAGCTGGCCGATCAAGTGGCCGGATACTTTGTACCAATCGTGGTCCTTATCGCGTTGGCTACGTTTGCCATCTGGGCTATTTGGGGCCCCGATCCACGCATGGCGCATGCGCTGATCAATGCAGTTGCGGTCCTCATCATCGCCTGCCCCTGCGCGTTAGGTCTTGCAACGCCCATGTCCATCATGGTCGCGATGGGCAAAGGGGCGACTATGGGTGTCCTCTTCAAGAATGCAGAGGCTATCGAGTCCCTCCGGAAGGTGGACACGCTGGTCGTGGACAAGACGGGTACTCTGACCGAAGGTAAGCCTAAGCTTGTCAGCGTGAAGCCCGCCACTGGCTTCGAAGAATCCCAGATCCTCCGATGGGCTGCGACTTTGGAACGCGCCAGTGAGCATCCGCTTGCCGCGGCAATCGTCGCGGGCGCGCAGGAGCGCGGCGTAAACTTGGGCTCAGCAGACGATTTCCAATCAGTCACCGGGCAAGGAGTCGAAGCCACAGTAGACGGCGTTAAAATCTCGTTGGGAAACCAAAAGATGATGGCAGCATCAAGCGCGGATACTGGGCCGGGTCTTCCCGAAGCGGAGGCGATGCGTGCTGAGGGGCAAACGGTGATGTATCTGAGCGCCGGAGGGAAGTTCGCAGGGCTGATTGGCGTCGCTGACCCGATCAAGGCCACAACGATCGAGGCGATTGAGGGGCTCCACAAAGAGGGAGTTCGCATCGTGATGCTGACCGGTGACAGCAAAACGACCGCCAAGGCTGTCGCCGCCAGATTGAAAATCGACGAAGTGATCGCGGAAGTCCTGCCACAAGATAAGCGCGCGAAGGTTCTGGAATTGCAAAACGCCGGCAAGTTTGTAGCCATGGCCGGAGATGGTATCAACGACGCCCCCGCTTTGGCGCAAGCCCAAGTTGGTATCGCAATGGGAACCGGCACGGACATCGCCATGCAGAGCGCCGGAGTCACGCTGGTCAAAGGCGACTTGCGAGGAATCGCCCGCGCGCGCCGCTTGAGCCAGGCGACGATGAGCAATATTCGGCAGAACCTGTTCTTTGCGTTCGTATACAACGCACTGGGCGTTCCGATCGCGGCAGGCGTCCTTTATCCATTCTTCGGGTTGCTCCTCAGTCCGATGATCGCCGCCGCAGCGATGAGCTTCAGTTCAGTCTCAGTTGTTGCGAACGCTCTTCGCCTTCGCTCGGCCAGGCTCGATTGACTGCCAATCTGGTACTCTGGCGAAATGAAACGAGCTAGCATCCTCTCTCTGTTGTCACTCGCAGTCTTGGCTGTGATCGCTCACGCGCACGTTGTCGTTCGCCCGGCGGAATCGCGAACCGGACTGGTCCAGAAATACACAATGCGCGTACCAAATGAAAAACAGGTGGTGACTACGAGTGTGGAGTTGGCGTTTGCCAATGAAATCGCGATTCGTTCAGTAGATGAGCTAGCGGGATGGAAGCTGACTCTTAAAAAAGACTCCCAAGGTCGCATTGAAGGCGCGACCTGGACCGGTTCGCTAGCCCCGCGCGAAGTGGCGGAATTTACCTTTTCGGGGCAAAACTCCGCGACTCCCGGAGTAATTGAATGGAAAGCCGTTCAGACGTATCAAGACGGCTCCAAGTCGGAATGGACAGGCGCTGAAGGGACTCGGACGGCGGCTTCGCGCACTAAGATAATAGGAACTGATTCCGGGAAATAGTCAGCAACCCCGCTATCGACATCGCAATGTAGAGTGCCATCGCGAGAGATCGCCGCCCCCATTCGAACACTTCATAGAGTGTCCGTGAGTGTTACGGTAGGATGATGTCCACTGCCGATCAATCTTCGGCGCTGTCGCCCGACGCACTGAACCGGCTGGTCGCGAGGCGCGAACAGTTTTTGGCTTTTCTTAAGAAGCGAGTCGGTTCGGAAGAAGCCGCAGAAGACATTCTCCAGACTGCCTTCGTAAAATCGATGGAGAAGGGTGGTGCTGTACGAGACGAGGAGACAATCGTCGCTTGGTTCTACCGCTTACTCCGTAATGCTGTCATCGATTATTACCGAGGCAAGGGCTCTTCGCAAAACGCGCTCGATCAACTGGTCCATGAGATGCAATCGCATCAGGAGCCGGATGTGTCATTCAAAGGTGAGATCTGCCGTTGCGTTTCTGGCCTGCTCGAAACGCTCAAGCCGGAGTACCAACAAGCTCTGAACACGGTTGACCTTCAGGAGCACAGCTTGGCAGAGCTGGCAGACCAAGCCCAAATCACTGCAAACAATGCCGCGGTTCGCATTCATCGCGCGCGAGAAGCTCTACGGAAGCAGGTGACAGCGACTTGCGGAATCTGCGCGACCCATGGTTGCCTAGATTGCAGCTGCAAAACCAAACCCTCGGAAGTGGCTCATTCTTTCGAGGTGTAAGGTTTTCGAATCATACCCGTCAGCACTAGCGAAGGGCCAAGGTTAGGTCCTCGAAAGTGAGAGCCAAATGACGAACATCGTAAAGATAGGTTCCGACGCTTTGCGTGAAGAAGGGTCGAGAGAGTTGCCCCAGCAAGGCGGAGTCACCAAAACTGCGGTTGCCGAGAACTCATTGCCAGCAAAGGCCGATGAGGTACCACCACAGCCGGCTCGACCGAGTTGCTGCTGCCATTGATTCCCTGTGTTAGAGTCTAGGTGGAGATGGATGTGGGCAAGATTGCCATTTTGATGGTAGGTGTCGTGTTGGCTGCGAGTGCGCAATGCATCGCGGCGTGTGGCGCTCTGCCATGCGGCCATTCGCCCGTGCGCAATTCTGCTCCCGCCGAGGATTGCCATCACAAGACGTCGTCAAATCAGGCTCCGCCTGCGGATCACGATGACGCCTCCACTTGCGGTCATCAATTATTCATCAGTGAATCAGGTCCGCAAGCGGCGTCCATCCATGCTGATCTGAGCATGGTGGCGTTGATCGCGGTCAACCTTGCGGAGACTCTTCCTGAGGCTCCTATCCTGGTCGATTCGGCTTCGGATCGGTCTCCCCCTTGTTCGCCAGCCTCAGCCTCGCGAACAATCCTTAGAGTCTAGACCTCCAGTTCCCATTTTGTCTCAATGCTCGCGGCGCAGACGTGCGTCTTGCCGCGGCAAAGAAGCAAGTTGAGCTGGAGGTTTTTGATGCGTATTCTTAAAATCGGCGCCACCGCGGCCGCTTTGGCCGTGGCTCTGGGGCTCGCCTGGGGAATCTGGAATATTAGTTCCCATGGATTCAGCGCCAGGGAGAAACCGGCCGCCTACGAGGTGTTCCTCGCGAGGCATGCGCGCCGCCTTGCCAGCGAACCAGGCGCTACGAAACTGAAGAACCCAATTGAGGCGACCCCTCTCGCCATCGCGGAAGCGAGGGATCATTTCGCGGATCACTGTGCCATCTGTCACGGAAATCGCGGCGACGGAAAGACCCAGATCAACGCCGGATTGTATCCGCCCGCACCTGACATGAGGACGCCAGATACGCAAGAACTGTCAGACGGCGAACTGTTCTACATCATCAAGAATGGAATTCGCTTCACGGGAATGCCCGGCTGGGGTGGAAGCGATGAAGACAACTGGAAGCTGGTGCTGTTCATCCGCCATCTTCCCGAACTCACGCCTTTGGAACTGAAGTTTATGACCGAGGTGAACCACATGCCCGTTGAATCGGAAGCGGGCCATTAAAGAGGAGTTTTATGGATGCCAACAGACGGAATTTTTTCGCACGCCTAGTGACCATGGGCGCGGCCATGACAGCGGGAGTCAAATCGCTATCCGCGCAAGTAAGACCAGCGAGTCCCAAGCCGGCAAAGGAGATGCCTGCCATGCCGGGCATGGACCACTCGCAACACGCCGAGGCGCCGGCCACACCCGCCGCTGCAGCGAAGGTCGTAAACCAAACCGATTCGTCTACCGTAGAACCGTTTCTTCCAGTTCTCACACCCGACCTAGGCCGGTTGCCGTACAAGTTGGTGGACGGCGTCAAGGAATTCAACTTGATTGCGGAGGTCGTGAACACCAAACTTGTCACCGAGCGGCCCCTCACCGCATGGGGATACAACGGGAGCGTACCTGGACTGACGATCGAGGTTCAGGAGGGCGATCGAGTCCGGATCATCTTCGACAACCACCTCCCGGAACCAACCACGCCGCATTGGCATGGCTTGGAAGTTCCTATCGGGATGGACGGTGTTCCCGGCGTTACGCAAGACCCCATCATGCCGGGTGGACGCTTCGTGTACGAGTTCACTTTGAACCAAAACGGAACTTACTTCTATCATTCCCATATGCCCATGCAGCAAATGCTGGGAATGATCGGCTTGTTCATCATTCATCCCAAACAGCAATATGCACCGAAGGTCGATCGGGACTTCGCGTTTGTCCTGCAGGAATGGGCACTCTTGCCGAATAACAACGTTCCCAACACGCTCGCCATGGAATTCAATTGGCTCACGATGAACGG
>CAYZSN010000254.1:0-12098 GCA_964481095.1 uncultured Oleiharenicola sp.
TGTTTATTTTCGGTAAAGTTCAACTCGCCATCCCCTTAATTTAGTCCATATCGAACCTACAAATGATAGCAGCGACTCAATCGAATCACCCCCTCGCCGCTGTTTCGGGACAAGATCTGGGCCGGTCTTTCCTGGACGAAGCTTGCAATCGCATGCGGACCTCCGGCATGCGCGTCACCAAGCCCCGTGTGGCCCTCGTGAACGCCCTGCTGAAGCAGGAAGGTCCCGTTAGCATCGAACGTTTGCATCAATCGGTCGGGATCAAGTCGTGCGACCTCGTCACGATTTATCGCTGCCTCGCCGCCTTTGAAAGCCTTGGGCTCGTGCGGCGCAGCTACCTGCACAACGGCACCTGCCTTTATGAACTGACCAACGGCTCCGCCCGCCGGTACCATATCGTGTGCAAGTCGTGCGGCAAGACCGACCAGGTTGAGTATTCCTTCACGGAAGACACCGAGCAGAAGCTGCAGGACAAGGGCTACTCGCAGATCAGCCACGTGCTGGAATTCTTCGGCGTGTGCCCGGCCTGCCAGCAGGCGGCCAAGCCGCAGCGCGGCATCTCGGTCGAGATACCCGTCCATCACTAAGGCGCGGAGGGCCGCCGCTGGGGTTCAGTCCGCTGACGGCCGGTTGGTCGCGCGCACCCATTCCGTGACCGGCTGGCCGCCCTCGATGTGTTCGCGGCGGATGCGATCGAAGCGCTCGGGTGTGACCTGCGCATACCAGACGCCCTCCGGGTAGACGACGAGCCACGGGCCGTCATGGCAGAGGCGCAGGCAGTCGGCCTTCGTGCGCATGACCGGCACCGGGCACTCCTTCAGCGAAGCCTTCAGGTGCTCCCAAGTCGCCAGTCCCTGCTCGCGCGAACAGCATTCCGGGCCGGTGCACAGGAACAGGTGATGCCGGGCTTCCGGCTGGCCAATCTCGGCGAAGGTCTTACGGCCCATCGGGGTGCTCAGGCCTTCCGCGCCCGGCTGAAGTTCACCTCGGCCTGCGTCCAGTTCACCACGTTCCAGAAAGCGGCGATGTAATCGGCCCGCTTGTTCTGGTAATGCAGGTAATACGCGTGCTCCCACACATCGAGGCCGAGGACCGGCATGAGGCCGTCGGAAAGAGGCGAGTCCTGGTTGGCGGTCGAGTGGACGACCAGCAGGCCGCCCGGCTTGGCGCTCAGCCAGGCCCAACCGCTGCCGAAGCGCTTCAGGGCCGCATCGGCGAACTGCTTCTTGAACTCGTCCATGGAGCCGAAGGCGCCGGCGATCGCCACCCCCAGCTGGCCGATCGACGCGCCGTGATCGGGCGCGATGATCTTCCAGAAGAAATCGTGGTTCACATGGCCGCCGGCATTGTTGCGGATGCCGGTGCGGATGGATTCCGGCACGCCGGCGAGGTCGCGCACCAAGGCCTCGGGGCCGCGGGCCAGCAGGTCGGGGTGGTCCTTCAGCAGGTTCTTGGCATTCGTGATGTAAGCCTGGTGATGCTTCGTATGGTGAATCTCCATCGTGCGGGCGTCGATGTGCGGCTCGAGCGCATCGTAGGCGTAGCCCAGCGCCGGCAGCTCCCAACCGAGCGCCGCGGGGGCGCCTTCCGCGGCGCTTGCGGCCCCGAGCCCCAACCCGGTGGCCGCGACCGTGGTGCCGATGATCTTGAGCGCCTCGCGACGCGACAGGGAAGCTGAACCGGGGGTGTTCGTGTTCATGCCGGCAACATGCCCCGATCCGCCGGAAGCGCAAGGGCCGGCATGGCCACCGGCCGGGTCCCCGGCCGACAGCCGGCCTTATCGGCCCGAGTGGGCGACGTTATTCCCAATTTTTGCGTTATTTCTGTATTTACTGAAATTATAGCCAGCCTAACCAGATGGGTAGCCCCCGCCACCCATGAAAGCCCTCCTGCCCTTCGCCACCGCCGGCCGGGAAACCACCCGCCTCCCCCGCGACTTCGGGACCTACATCACGGACCGGCGGGCGCCCGTCGCCCCACGCGAGCCCCTGCTGGTGGCCGACTGGGACCGGGTGCTCATGCTCCACTACGAAATCGACCCCAACGTCCTGCGGCCCCTGGTCCCCTTCCCGCTCGACCTGCGCGGGGGCAAGGCCTACGTGACGCTGGTCGCGTTCACCCTGCGCGGCCTGCGGCCCCATCGCGGGGGCCGGCTGGCGGCGTGGCTCCTCCGGCCCATTGCCACGCACGGCTTCCTGAACATCCGGACCTACGTGCGGGTGGGCACGATGACCGGCATTTATTTCATCACCGAATACCTGGACAATCGCCTGAGCCTCCGGCTCGGTCCGCCCACTTTCGGGCTGCCCTACCGCCACGCCCGCATCCATTATGAGCATGATGGGGAAACGGGCACGCTGCGCGGCTTGGTCGGCGACCATGCCACTGGCGTCGCCCTCGCCTATGAGGCGCGACTGGGGGCCGCGCTCCGCTTCGGCCCGGCCCCGGCGGGCTCGCTGACCGCCTGGCTGATGGAGCGCTATGTCGCCTTCACCGCCCGCGGCAAAAAACACCGGTTCTTCCATGTCTGGCACGCGCCGTGGCCGGCCGCCCCAGTCGCCGTCGTCATCCACGACGATTCGCTGCTGCGCGCGCACCTGCCGTGGTTCGTCCATGCCCGCCGTGCCGGCGCCCATTTCTCGCCTGGCGTGTTCGACGTCGGCATGGGACGTCCGCACCGGCTGCGTTGACGGCCGGCCGGTTGGCCCCTAGCCATGATTCGCACGGGCTCGTGCCGCCTGACCGCCGCACGTAGGGAGACAGGGTCATGGCCAGTTATCGCCGCTTTGAGGAGGTGCCCGTTTGGCGTTCCGCCGCCGAACTTTTCGACCGGACCGATGATTTCATCGACCACGCCCCGCCGCGAATGCGTCATTCCTTCCGCGACCAGCTGGAGCGCGCCGCGCTGTCGGTCTCGAACAACGTCGCCGAGGGCTTCGAGCGCGGCACAACCAACGAACTGCTCGCCTTCCTGTACATTGCGCGCGGCTCGGCGGGTGAGGTGCGGTCCATGCTGCTGGTCGCCAGCCGGCGGCCGTATCTTTCAAATTTGAGATCTGAGATCTCAGATTTGATCACCCTCGCCGAATCCTGCTCGCGCCAGCTTCGCGCCTGGGCCGAGGCCCTGCAGAATTCCGATATCGCGGGACCGCGGCATCTCAATGAACACACCCGTTCAAATTATCAAAAGCACCAGACCCGGAAAACGGGCGCCGAGGAGTTCCAGAAATTGCTCCAGCAACACCTGCCCGCCGGACATCCTTTGCGACCGAAGGATCCGCTAGGGAATCCACCAAAGCCGGATGCCCCGTGACCGAAATTTGAAATCTGAAATCTCAGATTTGAGATCGATCAGGTCGCCAGCTGCCTGCGGGTGATCTCGTCCACCAGTTGCGGGTTGGCCTTGCCTTTGGAGGCCTTCATCACGGCGCCCTTGATGGCGTTGAGCGCCTTCTCGTTGCCCGACTTGAATTGCGCCGCCGCCGCGGGGTTGCCCGCGATGGCTTCGACCACCCATTTCTCCAGTTCGCCCGTATCGGTCGACTGTTTGAGGCCCTGCTGCTCAACGATGACCTCGGGCATCTCGCCGGATTGGAACATCGTGACGAAAACATCCTTGGCGATGTTGCTGGAGATCACGCCGCTCTCCGTGAGCCGGATCAGGCTGGCGAGGTGCGCCGGGCGGACCTTGCTCGCCGCCAAGTCGAGCTGAGCGGCGGACAATTCGCTCAGCAGGTTGTTCGCAATCAGGTTGGCCGCCGCCTGGGGCTTGGCACCCAGTTGCACGGTCTCCTCGAAGAACGTGCAGTAGGCGGCGTCCGGCACCAGCACCGAGGTCTGCGTGTAGGGCAGCTGGAATTTTTCGAAGTACCGCCGCTGCCGGTCAAAATGGTGCTCGGGAATGGTCGCGCGGATCTTCGCCTGCCACGCCTCGTCCACCTTCACCGGCATGAGGTCCGGATCCGGGAAGTAGCGGTAATCGTGTGCCATTTCCTTCGAGCGCAGCGACTGCGACGCGCCCGTTTGGCCGTCGTAATCGCGGGTCTCCTGCACGATCGCGCCGCCCGACTCGGCCACCGCGACCTGGCGGCGGATCTCATGGGCGATGCCGTCGCGCACGAAGGAAATGGAGTTGAGGTTCTTCAGCTCCACCTTGGTGCCGAGCTTTGTCTCGCCGACCGGGCGGATGGAGATGTTGGCGTCGCAGCGCAGCTGGCCCTTCTCCATGTCGCAGTCGGAAATGCCGCCCTGCACCAGCGCCACGCGCAGCGAGGTCAGGAACGCAAAGGCCTCGTCCGCGCTGCGCAACGCCGGCTCGGAAACGATCTCCATCAGCGGCGTGCCGGCGCGGTTGAAGTCCACCAGCGAATCGGTGGCGCCGTGGTTGAGCTTGCCGACGTCCTCCTCGAGGTGGATGCGGGTGAGCGGGATCTGCTTGTGCTCGCCCATGACGTTGCGCGACGGTCCGGGCAGCTCGATCTCGACGGCGCCCCCGAGGCAGATCGGCTGGTCGTACTGCGAGATCTGGTAGTTCTTGGGCGAGTCCGGATAAAAATAGTTCTTCCGGTCCCACTTGCACACCGGGGCGATCTCGCAGCCGAGGATGAGGCCCGCCTTGATGATCTTGTCGATGGCCTCCTTGTTCATCACCGGCAGCGCGCCGGGCAGCGCGAGCACCACCGGGTCGACCAGCGTGTTCTCCGGCTCGCCGTAGCCGGTCGCGACGGACGTGAACATCTTCGACTTCGTGCGCAGCTGCACGTGGACCTCCAGGCCGATGACGGCTTCGTATTTCATGGCGGAAAAGCAGGGAGCCAGACAACGACGAGCCAGCGAAGGACACACTCCTTCCGCCTTGCTCCTTGCTCCATGTTCCTTGCTCCAAGCTTCATAGGCTGGGGTGCTTGGCGTGCCAGGCATGCGCCTGTTCGTAATGCCGGGCCACGGCCAGCAGGCCCGCCTCGTCAAACGGGCGCCCGATCAGCTGCAGGCCGATCGGCAGGCCCGCGCCGGTGAAGCCGCAGGGGATCGAGATGCCCGGCAGGCCCGCGAGGTTGATGCTGATGGTGTAGATGTCCATCAGGTACATCGCCAGCGGGTCGGAGGATTTCTCCCCGAGCTTGAACGCCGGTGACGGGGACGTCGGCGACAGCAGCGCGTCGCACTCCTTCAGCACGGCGGCGAATTCGTTGCGGATCAGCGTGCGGACCTTCTGCGCCCGCAGGTAATAGGCGTCATAGTAACCGCTGCTCAGCACGTGCGTGCCGAGGATGATGCGGCGCTTCACCTCGTCGCCGAAACCCTCGGCCCGCGACTGGAAATAGAGGTCCACCACGTCCTTCGCCTTGGCCGCGCGGTGGCCGTAGCGGATGCCGTCGTAGCGCGCGAGGTTGGACGAGGCCTCGGCCGTGGCGATCAGGTAGTACGTCGCAACGGCGTACTCCGCGGCCAGCGGCAGCGACACCTCGCGGATTTCGCAGCCGGCCTGGCGGTAGTGCTCGATCGCCGCGCGCACCGCCGCGCCCACCTCGGGGTCGAGGCCCGCGCCGAAAAATTCCTTCGGGACACCGATGCGCCACGGGCCTTTCCGTTTCGCCAGTTCCGCGCGGTAGTCCGGCACGCCCGCCTTGAACGACGTGGAGTCGCGCTCGTCGTGCCCGGCGATGGCCCCGAGCAGCAGCGCCGCGTCGTCGACCGTGTGGGCCAGCGGGCCGATCTGGTCGAGCGACGACGCATAGGCTGCGAGACCGTAGCGCGAGACGAGGCCGTAGGTCGGCTTGAGCCCGACGATGCCGCACAGCGCCGCCGGCTGGCGGATGGAGCCGCCGGTGTCGGAACCCAGCGTGAGCGGAAGCTCGCCCGCCGCCACCGCCGCGGCCGAGCCGCCCGAACTGCCGCCGGGCACGCGCGTGAGGTCCCACGGGTTGCTGGTCGGGCCAACCGCGGAATTCTCCGTCGAAGAACCCATGGCGAATTCGTCCAGGTTAAGCCGGCCGAGCAGCACGGCGCCCGCGGCCTTGAGGCGCGTGGTGACCGTGGCGTCGTAGGGCGAAACAAACTTCGCGAGGATACGGCTCGAGCACGTGAGCGGCTGGCCTTCCACCGCGATGACGTCCTTCAATCCCACGGGAATGCCGTCGAGCGGGCCGCGCGACCGGCCGGCGGCGCGGCGCGCATCGGACGCCCTCGCCTGTTCCAACGCGAAGGCCTCGTCGCAGGAATTGAAGGCCTTCACGCGGCCGTCCACGGCCTGCTTCCGCGCGAGGCAGGATTGGACCAGCTCGACCGCGGAGAGTCTTCCCGCCCGCAGCGACTCCGCCAGCTGCGTGGCGGTGGAGAATGGGGACACCGCGGCCATGGTCACTCCACCACCTTGGGCACCACGATCATGTTTTCACGCTGTGCCGGCGCGTTGCGCAGCGCCTGCTCGACCGGCAGGCCGGGCTGCGCGACATCCTCGCGCCAGACATTGAACACGGGCGACGCGTGCGCCATCGGTTCGACCCCCGTGACATCCACCTGCTTGAGCTTGTCCACGTAGTGCAGGATGTCGCCCAGCTGGCGCGCATAGCGGGCCTTCTCCTCCGGGGTCAGCGCCAGCCGCGCCAGGTTGGCCACGTAGTCGATGTTGAGGTCGGAATCGGCGCTCATGGGGGTGGAATGCTCCCGCCAAAGCAGGCGGCGGGAAGCCGGGTTGGCAACCGGCAAAAACGCACCCGCGCACAGCCGGATGCCAGCTTGACGGGCACAGGTAATGCGATTCCCCTAGGGCCGTGCTTCTTTTCAAGCGCATCCTCGATTTCCAGAAGAGCGAAGGCGGCATGCTCGACAAGCGTGGAGCCAAGCGATACCCCGTCGGCGAGAAGTATCCCCTGAAGCCCAAGCTCACGCTTGTGGCCCGCGACGGCGAGGGCCATCCCCTGCCCCCGAACAAGAGCGCGCCGATGGACTGGGGCGGCCAGCTGGTCAACCTTTCGGCCACCGGCGCCAACATCCGGCTGCACCCGGCGGCCGTGGCCGCGCCCGGCGAAGGCTGCACGTTCAAGCTCGAGCTCGACAACGTGCTTTTCGAAACCGAAGCCACCATCGCCAACTACCGCATCAACCCGCAGTACGTGAACTGCGGCATCGTCCTCAAGTTTGCCGACAGCTACACGCGCAAGGCCTACCAGCAGCTGATGGAGCCGATCGTCATTGGTTCCACCCTCGAGGAGTCCTCCAGCAAGCCGAAGCAGGACCTGCCCGGCCTCATCAAGGAGCAGTTCAACGGCGAATCCGAAAGCGTCCTCAGCATCTGGCGCGACACCGCCAAGGCCCCGAAGCTTTTCGAGCTGCTGGTCTACGACTACTACGTGCGCGGCAACACCGAGATGCCCGGCCTGAAGATCGGCTACCGCGACGGCGCGAAGGTCGGCAAGCGCGTCTCCACGCCCGCCATCCCGATCCCGATGAGCGCGGACCACCAGAAGGAAGTCACCCGGCTCTTCCAGTTCGTCGTGCAGAACCTGGGCAGGGGCGTGCCGTCGGACGTGCGGAAATTCCTCGGGATCTTCGCGGCCTGAGCGCGCCGCTCAGGCGCGCACGGTGGCCGACCCGTCGGCCGTGATCGCCTGCTGGATCTTCGCGAAGACCGCGTTGACCTCGTCGTCCGTCAGCGTGCGCTCCGCGGAACGGAACGACAGCGCGAACGCCAGGCTCTTCTTGCCCTCGCCCAGGCCCGCGCCGCAATAGACGTCGAACACCTCGACGGCCTCGACCGCGAAGGCGCTGCCCGCGGCGGCCCGCGCCACCTTGAGCAGTTGCTGGCGCACCTCGCCGGCGGCCCGCGCCGCATCGACGACGAGCGCGAGGTCGCGCAGGGCGGCGGGGAACAGGCTGAAATTCTGGTAACGCTTCCGGCCGGCGGCGTGGACCTTCTCCGGCAGGATGGCGAACATGCCGCCCCACACGCGGCCCTCGACGCCGGCGGCGCGCACCATGGCGAGGTTCAGCAGGCCGAAGCGCGCGGTCCAGCCGTCCTTGATCTCGCCGACGGCGGCCGACTGCCCTTCCTGCCAGCCCCAGTAGGCGCCCGTGACCGGCGTCGGCGCATGCGACGCGAGGTCGACGCCCGCTTCGCGCGCGATGATCTCCATGTGCCGCTTGACCGTGTAGAAATCCGGCTGCGCGCGCTTGAGCCAGGCGCGGCCCTTCGGGTCCTCGGCGATGATGAAGCCCACGCCGGCGCATTCGAAGACCGTGCCGCCGTGCTCGATGAACACCCGGCCGGTCTCGGCCAGGTGCGTCACGTGGTTGCCGCGCGACTGGTTGAGCTGGAGCGATTCCATCAGGCCCAGCAGCAGCGAGGACCGCAGGTGCGATTGCTCCTCGACGAAGGGATTGAGCAGGCCCAGCTCCTCGACCGCGGCGTCGGATACCCACGTGCGGAGCTCCTTCGCCGAGCGCAGCGTGTAGGTGACGCACTCGTGGAAATGCTGGCCGACGAGGTAGTCGGTCACCTTGCGGTTGAACACCGCGGTGGGCGCGTCGTCGCCGTCCACCAAGGCCGGCCCAACGGCGGGCGAGGCCGGCACTTTCTCGGTGCCGTGGACGCGCAGAATTTCCTCCACGAGGTCGATGGGCCGGTCGAGGTCGCCGCGATAGCTCGGCACCGCCACGGTCCAGGCCGGGCCGCGGTGATCGGTCGGATCCTCCCGCACGACATTGAGCCCGAGGGCCTCGAGCGCCGCGCGCTGGTCGGCTGCGGGAATCTCAAACCCAAGTCTTTCGTTCACGTAGGCGGGCGTGACAGTGATCTCGCGCGACCACGGGCGGTCGCCGCCCACCTGGAACGAGGGGCCGACAACCGTGCCGCCGGCGGTCTCCAGCAGCAGGTCGACGGCGCGGCGCGCCGCTTCCATCGTGCTGTGCGGGTCGACGCCGCGTTCAAAACGATACGACGAATCCGAAGCCAGGCCGAGCTGGCGCGAAGTCGCGCGAACCAGCTGCGGGCGGAAATACGCCGCCTCGAGGACGATGTCGGTCGTGGAGTCGTCCACGCCGGCATCCGCACCGCCCATGATGCCGGCCACGACGAGCGGTTTCGTCGCGTCGGCGATGACCAGCATGTGGTGGTTGAGCGCGCGCTCCCTGCCCTCGAGCGTGGTGAGCTTCTCGCCGTCGGCCGCGCGGCGGATGACGATCTTGCGGCCGCCGATCCTTTTCGCATCGAACACGTGCAGCGGCTGGCCCTGCTCGAGCATGACGTAGTTGCCGACGTCCACGAGGTTGTTGATCGGGCGCAGGCCGACCGCCTTCAGGCGCTCCTGCATCCACGCCGGGCTCGGGCCGACCTTCACGCCGGCGAGGGCGATGCCAATGTACAGCGGGCAGTCCTCGGGCGCCTCGACGCGGATGTCAGCGAGAATGTCTCTGCGCGTGCCCTGGGTCTCGCCGGCGAACTTGATGGCGGGATATTCCACTTCCTTGCGGAACCACGCGGCGAGTTCGCGCGCGATGCCGAGGTGGCTGAGCGCGTCGGGCCGGTTGGGCGTGACCTCGATGTCGAGCACCGTGTCGCCGCCGGGGATCGCCTCGTTGATCGGCAGGCCGATCGGGAGCGACGGATCGAGGAGGAGCAGGCCGGCGTGTTCGCCGCCGAGGCCGAGCTCGTCCGGCGCGCACATCATGCCGTCGGAAGCCTGGCCGCGGATCTTGGACTGCTTGATCCTGAAGTCGCCGGGCAGCACGGCGCCGGGCAGCGCCACGGGCACGCGCCGGCCGGCGTCGCAGTTGGGCGCGCCGCACACGATCGTGCGCACGCCGCCGTTGGCCGCGCCGACGTCGACGGTGCAGACGGAGAGCTTGTCCGCATTCGGGTGCTTGTCGCGGGTCTTGATCTCGCCGACGAAGACGTGCGCAAGCGGCACGAGGCCGGTGTTGATGACGCCTTCGACCTCGAAGCCGAGGAACGTGACCGCGCGCTTGAGCTCGTCGGTGGAGACACCGGCGAGGTTCACATGCTGTTGGAGCCAGTTGAGGGAGATCTTCATCGGTCGTCTCAGGCGAACTGCTTCAGGAAGCGGACGTCGTTCTGGTAGAAATAGCGGATGTCATCGATGCCGTAGACCAGCATGGCGAGGCGCTCGAGGCCCATGCCGAAGGCGTAACCGCTCCAGACGGTGGCGTCGTAGCCGACGCCCTCGAACACGAGCGGGTCGACCATGCCGCAGCCGCCGATCTCGATCCATTCCTTGTTCACCTTGGGCAGGTGCTTGGCGGAGAGGTCCACCTCGAAGGACGGCTCGGTGTAGCCGAAGTAGTGCGGGCGGAAGCGCGTCTTGGTGCCCGGGCCCAGCAGCGAGGCGAAGATGTAGTCGAGCAGCGCCTTCAGGTCGCGCACGGTGACGTTCTTGTCCACGTAGAGGCATTCGAGCTGGTGGAAGTTGGCGCTGTGCGTGGCGTCGGTGGTGTCACGGCGGTAGACGCGGCCCGGCGACACGATGCGGATGGGCGGCGCGCCCTTGAGCATGGTGCGGATCTGCACCGACGAGGTATGCGTGCGCAGCAGGTATTTCTCGTGCGGCACTTTCTTCGTCACGTTGCCGAAGCGCGCCTTTTCGGGAAAATAGAACGTGTCCTGCTCGGCGCGCGCCGGGTGGTCGGGCGGCGTGTTGAGCGCGTCGAAGCAATAGTACTCGGTCTCGACCTCGGGGCCGTCGGCGACGGTGAAGCCGGCCTTGCGCAGGATGCGGCACATTTCCTCGCGCACCGCGGTGAGCGGATGGCGCGTGCCGGGACCGGCGTCGGGGGACGGCAGCGTGGCGTCGATGGCGGGCCCGAGCTGGGCGGCGATCTCGGCGGCGGCGATGCGCTCGAGGGTGGCGTCGAGCTGGGCCGACAGCTGCCCCTTGGCCTCGTTGACCAGCTTGCCCATCGCCGGCCGCTGTTCCTTCGGCACCGTGCCCATCTGTTTCATCAGGGCCGTGAACTCGCCGTTCGGGCCGACGTAGCGGGCCTTGGCGGCCTCGAACTCGGCGCGCGTCTTGAGGGCGGCCAGTTCGGCGGGCGCCTTGGCCAGGATCGCGGAGATGGTTTCTTGCATGAAAGAAAAAAGGACGGTCCCGAGGGACCGTCCTTCTGTGAAATGGTCTTTTGACCGGAAGGCGAGCCTCGAGAGGCCCGCGCTGCTCAGGCTTTCTGGAGGGTGACGCCCGGCTTGTTCTTCAACGCGGCCTTGGACTGTTCGACCAGGGCCTTGAAGGCGACCGGGTCGGCAATCGCGATCTCGGAGAGCTGGCGGCGGTCGAGCTCGATCTTCGCGGCCTTGAGGCCCTCGATGAAGCGGCTGTAGCTGAGGCCCGCCTCGCGGCAGGCGGCGTTCAGGCGCACGATCCAAAGGCCGCGCATGTTGGCCTTCTTCTTCTTGCGGTCGATGTAGGCGTACTGCCAGGCATGCTGGACCGCTTCCTTGGCGTAGCGGAACAGCTTGGATTTGTTGCCGAAGTAGCCCTTGGCGTACTTCAGCACTTTCTTGCGGCGCTTGCGCGACGCGGGGGAGTTGGTGACACGAGGCATGTTATTTCAGTGGTTTGGTGCCGGCGGGTCGTCTCGTTAGGATTCACCCGCCAGGCAGATTGGGATTTCGCTTCGGCTGTCTGGATCAGAGCCCAAAGGGCAGACAGCGCTTGAGCGGCTTCGCATGGCCTTCGGCTACGAGCTTGTCGCGGGAGGCACGGCGTTTGGATTTCGTGCTCTTCGCGGCCAGCAGGTGACGGAAGCCGGGCGTGCGCCGGATCAACTTGCCCGTGGCGGACAACTTGAAGCGCTTGGCAACGGACTTTTTGGTCTTTTGCATGGAGGGAGCGGGCCAAAACAGAGGGCGCGCCGGTGCTTGGCAAGGGGAAATTTTGCGGCCGCGCTGGCGCGGGAAACGAGGCGGACGCGGGGCTTTTTTCAGAGGGAAAACAAACGCGCGCCAAAATCAGCAAAAGGGGTTGACTTGCCTGCGCGGTCCATAACGTTGGCGACTCCATTTTTGCCGGCTTCCTAGCTCAATGGTAGAGCAGTTGACTCTTAATCAATTGGTTCGGGGTTCGAGTCCCCGGGGAGCCACCAAA
>CAYZSN010000255.1:0-10389 GCA_964481095.1 uncultured Oleiharenicola sp.
GCGCGTTCAATCAGAGATCAGTCGACAAGGATGGCGCCGCTTCAATGAGGCCGCTGCTGTTCAGCAGCGGAAATAGCCGCCCCCGCAACTATCCTGTTTTCAAGGACCTGCGGGGCCGGACGCGAGCGCATCACTGCCGACCCGCGCCGCTGAGTATCCCGACGGACCTCCACGCTGTCAAGTGCCATCCCATCAACCACTTTCGGCGATCGAGCGATCCCCGGGCTTTCCGCATCATCCCGCCGCTCGATCAGCGCGTTTCGAAGGTCGGATACTCGTCGATCTCGCCGCAGACGTAGCGCGCCAGCAGCCGCGCCTGAATCTCGAGCACCCGCCGATAGCTGACACGATAGTCGAACCGCGGATGCGTCACCAGCCCGTCGATGCGCTGCTCGTACGCGCGCAGCAGCCCCTTTCGTCCATCGGCCGTCAGCGAAACAGCGGTGCCCGCGCGCACGAAGTCGGCGGGCGTCACCATGCGCGTATTGATCGCCGTCAGCACCGAAGAATCGGCAATCAGCGGACGGAACATCTCCATGAGATCGAGCGCGAGGGCGGGACGGCCGTAGCGCGGCTGATGGTAGAAGCCCCAGTACGGATCGAAGCCAATCGATGCGCAGACCACGGTCAGATCGCGCGCGAGCAGGCTGTAGGCAAGTGAGAGCAGGGCGTTCACGGGATCGCGAGGCGGCCGCCGGTTCCGCTGCTCGAAGGCAAACCGGAACTCGTCGGCGCCATCCGCTTCGTCGACTTTGATCATCCCGGAGAACTGCTCGAAGTAGAGACGCGCCGCCGTGCCTTCGATGCCGAGCAGCTCGTCGATCGCGACGGTCTCCTCCGCGCGTGCGGCGAGGCGCCGAAGGCCGTCGAGCACCAGCTTGGACGGCTCGACGTGATTGCGCTGCAGCAGCGTCCGTTGATTGCGGATCTTTGCGGCGACGATCCGTGATGCGACGCCGCGGCAGAACGTCGGCGAGTCCGCCTTGCGGAACTGCTCGGCGCGCAGATACGCGTTGTGCGGTCCGATCGCGTGCGTGAGCGCGTAGAACCAGCCGCCCGCGGAGAAGTGCGCGAGCGGCTTTTCCGCGCGACACAGCTCCTGGATGGCGGGCGCGCTGATCGTCACGTTGCCGAAGACGTTGACTTGGCTCACGTCGATCAGCCGCGCCTCCTGCACGACTTTGCGCGTCCGATCTTTCACCTGGAGCACCGCCCCCGTCTTGCCGATCGACAGCCCCTGTCCAACGACGTAGAGCGGACGGAGATCGTCACGAGCGGGCACGAGACGACGAATGGCGGCGTGAGGCGGCTCCGCCGCGTCGTCCGTCGACGGAGGCAGCAGCCACGGTTGCAGGTCGTCATCGCCCGGCACGGACGCGCGTGCCGCGTCGCGCGTCTCATCCGGCAGACAGATGCCGACGAGCGAGCATCGTGGGCACTTCGGGCTGTCGACGAGCGGGTCGGGGATCGAGCGCTCGGCCGTCGCTCGCGCCGCTTGCGTCAGCGTCACGACCTCGTCGATCAGCGCATCGTCGACGCGAAGACGGACGCGCTGTTTCGTTGCGGCGTAGTAGATGACGGCCTCGTCGCACGCGTAGCCGTTCTCGCGCAGCACGAGCGCCTGCACGCCCATCTGCGCGCGATCGGCGGGCCAGGCCTCAGGGCCGTGGTCTTCTTCGCGCGGCCGTCCTTTCTTGTAGTCGACGGGGACGACGCGGCCGTCCGACACCTCGACGAGGTCCATCTTCGCGATGAGCCCGTAGCGATCGCTTGCGAGCTGCACGCTTCTGGCTCGGCGCGTCGTGTCGTCATCGCCTGCGAGCTCTTCCGCGGCCGGCAGCGCTTCGGCGTCGACGTCGACGCGCTCGTGGCGGATGGCGCCTTCCACCGTGTCGGCGTTGTGCGCGAAGACGCCGTCGACCCACTCGTAATAGAAGAGGCGCGGGCAGTAGACGAACTCGTTCAGCATCCGTGCCGGCAGGTAGTCGGCTGCGGCGATGGCGTTGTCCGGCGACGACGAGGAGGCGGCGTCGGTGGACATGGGCTCAGCCGGCGATGATGCACGGCGCGTCGATGGCGGAGTACGCGCGGCCGAGCGAGACGATGACGCGATCGCCGCGGCCTTCGCTCGGGCCGAGATCGACGAACAGCACTTGATCCTTGCGATGGTCGATGACCTTCGAGAGGTCGGCGCGGCATCGCGCGAGGTCGCGGCCGTTCAGCTGGCACTCGAACACCGAGTACTGCACGCGCTCGCCGTACCCGCGCATCGTCTTCGCGACGCGCGCGAGGCGCTTCTCGTCCGAGATGTCGTAGCAGACGAGATAGGTTTTCCGCATCGATCGAGCAGTCGGCCGCGGCGGGCGGAGCTTGAGCTATCGGACGGGCGGATCCGGCAGAAGTGCACATCGTCGCGCGCCAGGGCGCGGGCGTCGAGAAAGCTTTCATGGCCTTCTCGCCTTCGTCGGCCACGCCTTGACGTCGATGAGTCGTGCGGGATCACGCGGCATGGAGCAGTCGTTTTTCACGAACGACGGTACCTGGCAGCGAGGCTTTCAGATGTGTTCGAGCATGGAACCATTGGCTCGTACACACGACGGCGTCGACCGGCGTCCCGACGCCCCAGAGCACGCGATAGGCCATGCCCCCGTCGCGCCGTTCACGCGGGGCATCGTCGGGAACGACGATGAGCAGGTCGTAGTCGCTGTCGGGACCCGCTTCCCCGCGCGCGGCCGAGCCGAACAAGTAGATGCGCTCGGGTTGATATGCGGCCGCGAGACGTTCGACCGCGTCACGGAGCTTCGGATCGCGCTCCAGCGCGGACTCATCGATCCCCGGATGATTCAGCCCGTGAGGGTTCATGCTGCAAAGAGTTCTACTGCGTTCCGCGGGCGCGCGCAAATTGGCAGTGGCCCGCGCACGGTCTGGCAGTGCGCCGGGACATGACTACCGCGCGCCGGGCGCGTTTGGCAGCGGCTTGGGCGCGCGGAAACGGCGTGGGGGATGGGCGGTAGTGGGATAGAACTTACGGTACGTCATTCTCAATCGTTCAATGCGACCATCAGCCCAAAGCCGCAGTGTCGACCAGCGCCCACGGTTAGCGGGCCGGCCGCGGGAGACGCGAATGTCAGGCGCAGATGAACCGCACTCAATTCAAGCAGGTGAGACGGTCGGATGTATCCAACGGCGCGCCGGCCGTCCTTTACGTGTTCATCGCGGACGTACTTGTGAGCGCTGTATGACTTCGGAAAGTGGCTGAATGCGCTCCACTCGAACTCGCACGGCTGATCGATACCGGACTGGGCGAGCGTCTTGCGAATCAGCCTCTCCGTCTTGTCTGCCTTGCGATCGTCGTGACCTGGGAGAATCACGGGCGTAAAGCTCGCCCAGGTTCGACAGGATCTTGTGTAGCAGTCGATCACACCGTCGTGCCGAACACGCGAAAGAAACACAGGCGCGCGGAGCTGTTCGGCACGTTCTGGCTCCAGTCGTCGTCCATCGAGTTGATGTGCCAGATGTTCGAGAATCTCGTCATCGCCCATCGGCGCGACGATCATCACGCGCCTGACGCCGGGATCGGCATGCACGTGGCCAACGGAAGGCAACGGCACGTATGAAAGCTGTGTATGCGGCGCGTCGGCTGAGGTTGTCTTCTCGCGGTGACCGGCGACGTACTGTTCGATCCATCGCGCGTGCGCGCCAACGTCGCGCGGAGGATTCCTCGTCATGGCCTCGATCGCCAGATGCCGCACCATGCCGGCTAGATGGATCAGCTTGCCGTGCGGGTACGTATAGGTGTCGTCGTTCGAATCGACAAGTTTGAAGACGATATACGGACGACCGAGCGGATCCGTCTCGCGCCTGTAGTTCACGTAGTCCATGGCCGAAAGCGGCGAAACAGGCGTCCAATTGCCACCTTCAAGCCTGTTCAGGAACTGCTGGTATCTCCGGCAAAGCGCGTCGAGCGAACCATCTCGGTGAAGGCGGAGGCGTTGTCCATTCCGCGGCGACGGCACCCAGCGCTCGCCGGCCACGGATGAGCTTGTGGAGTCGAGCAGCGCGGCGTCCGCCGCGACCTGATCGATGCCCCAGCCCAGGTGCGTGATTGCTCGGACCGAAGGGCGAATCGTCCGTAGTAGTGCCTGCGGATCGAGTGCCATGTCGCCAATCGCGTAGACGTAATGCAGTACGGGAAGGGCGTTTCCCTGCACCTCGATGCGCATGGGACGGATGTCCTTTTCCATCCGATATTCGGCGAGAGTGGCATTGAGATTCCCACGATGCCATGCCGCTGATATCAGGTCTGCTTGATTGTGAGGAACGTAGGCCCGATATCCGACGGTGCTGACGCTTGCTGATGGTGCGACAATAGATGGGCGAATCCTCTCTAGACATTCCAGTGCGCCGCGTACGTCGGACGGAAGCGATCGGCCACGCACGCGCAGGTACGCGGCGTTCAATAGGGCTTGGAACAGCCGCATCGGGGATGGGGGCCACTCCGGTTCTTCGCCGGCCGCGCGCCCGTGGTACAACGGGTACGGATGGAGGAAGCGAACGCTGATGCAGAGAAGGGCTGTCATTGCGCATCCGGTTTTTGTGGGGCAGCCTTCGCCTTGCTCTTGCGCGTCTGCTTTGCCTCGCCGTCGCCGATGAGATCTTTCTTTGCCAACTCCGGATCGAACTTCGCCGTGATCGATTCACCAACCCCGAATGCTTGGGCGGCAAGCTTGGCGAAGGCCAGATTCGCATCGTGGTCGAGCGTGAGCGGATCGCGCGTTCCGTTGGCGTGAACCAGCGTGATCATGCGCGGATGCTCGGCATCGGGCACGAGATTGCAACCCTGGCGCAGATAGGTCTGCGCAGGAGCGGTCAGCGCGACGAGGGCCAGTCCTAGGACGTAGCGGCGAAGCGCCAGGGTCTGCGTCTCGTCATCCCCAGCCGAGAGCAGGCGCAGCGCCGCCAGGCTGAATGTCACGTCACGACGGGTGCCGCCATGGGCGATGACGCCGCCATGCGCGGCAGAGGCAGGATTGTGCTTGTAGCCGCGCTGAGCCAGAGGATTGTCCTTGCCTTTCCCCGCGTCTAGCTCCTCCGGAATTAGTCCGTCGTTGACATAGTCGACGGCGGGAAGATAGACGGCGCTTCGCGTAAGTCTTTGTACGTCGAACGCGCGAATCGTCGCGGCGATGAGGCGAGGGACTTTCGCTTGTGTGTCGCGCGAGTCCCAGACGCCGAAGACGAGCGACGTGGGTGCCACTTTCGCCAGCGGCGCCGCATTGCCTTTGAGCACGTCCTTGAAGGCGCTCTGCAACGTTCTTTGCAGCAGCGTGCAGCGGACGATGGCGTCACCGGCACGGTGGCCGGCTTCGAGCAGGTTCACGCTTTTTTCTCCCGCTTCGATGACGATCCGTGGGACCAAGTCAGAATAGCCCGACTTACTGAAGATCGGCTCGATGCGATTCGCCTGGCTGCCGACGCTGTCGACGAGGCAGACATTCTTCTCGCCGACGGGCGGATCGATGTTGTAGCCGCCAGGGAATGTCTTCGGATCCTCCGCGGTGGCATACGTCGCTGGAAAGAAGACGCCGTCCGGCCCTTCCACCGGCACGAGTGGTTCGCGGATGACAATGGCAGCGATGTCGTCCGCAGTGAGCCATGCGTCGTACTGATCGAGCCTACTCATCGGATTCTCCTTGAAAAGGGATGGCTGGCAAAAAGCTCTTGAGATACTTGGTTCGATAGAACAGACGGAACTCGTACGCGGGCGCACTGCGAAATGCGAATGCCTGACACGCTGCGCCGGCAGCGACTGACACCGGGAGCCGTGACAGCCAGGCGCCATAGACGAATCGATTTCCACCAATGTGGCGCGGCCGGAAACGCTGCAGGCCGATGAACGCCAACAGCTCGAGGGCCGGACGGCTCATGCCTTGGATCCGCGTGGCTTCACTTGTGTCCAGCGGGTCGAAGCTGAAGCCGACGTCGAGCGCCGAGCCCTGCGCGCCAAGATCGGAGTCGAAGAAAAACGGCAGCCCGATGCGACGTGCGCTGTTCCAAAGGGTCGATTCATCGTTGACGCCAGCCTCGCGTAGGCCATCGTGCATGGCTTGCGCGATGGCCAGTACGGATTGCTGCCCCGCCCACGTCTTGAAGCGCGCTCCGCCCGCAAGCTCGTCCCTGAACCAATCGATCAGCAGAGACGTGCCACCCGCTAGTATGATCGGCAACTCACGACGAAGGGATTCAAGGGATTTTTTTTCTTCTTCTGCGCCATCAGTCGACTCCCGGTCCTTCTTCGTCATGGCCGATAGCTCATTGAGCCGCGCCCTTTGGGCTGGCGTCATGGTGTTATCGATGGTCGTCTGTTGCAGACGCTCGATGACATCCTGGAGCTGGACCGCCGCGGTCACATTGAACCGACCATCGGCAAACCATGCTTCGGCCTGCGGGTCGATTTGGCTGGCCAGCTCCAATAACCCACAACACGCGAAGAACTGGCCCGGGTTGGTAAGGTCGACCGGGACGGTGATCGTAGGTTGCGGAGCGGCCATTAGTCAGCAGCCTTGAAGTACTGAGAAGGAAACGCGCTGGCGTGCCAATCCGCAGCCCGGAAGATGGACTCGAGATAGGCGAGGCCCCAATGGCCAAAGCGACGCTGTAGCCGCGCGAACCGTCTCGCCGTCTCGATGGACATCACGTCGGTCGCTTCCGCAGGATGGTCGTCGTCCAGCGTTTGATCCAGGTTGAAATGGGGGCGGGCCATACCGTGATGACATGCGATGACGTGCAGGACGATATCCTGTGCGCTGGCATCGAGTGTCTGAAACTCAGTACCGAGTCGCATCACGTCGAGCAACGAACCGAATTCATGTCGATAGCTGGTTTCGCGACGACTCACCCAATCGCGACCGGACTTGGCGAACCACGTGGCACGCAGGTCGTCAGGTCGGCCGACTGACGCCTGCCACCGCTCACGCCGTTTGCCCAGATCATGCCAGCGAGCGACGAGCCTGAGAGCCTTCTTGAGCGTCTCATCGAGAGATAGCCAGCCGAGAATTTTGTCTAGTTTGCGTTCGACATCGCCGATGTGAACGTCGAGCGTAACAGGATGCAGGGCGTGCCGTGAGTTCTCCCTGGTAGCCGGCCGCTCGAACCAGTACCAGACGCGCGGCTCGGCATCGGCGTCTTCGCTGTCTTCGATTGCAGGCCAGCGGATCGTGCGGACCAGACGCATGCCTTTCGCTCGAGGGTCGTTTCGGTCGTCGACGCGCACGCGAAGTAGTAGCCCATCCGGCCCAAACACTTGGTCGGCCACATCATTGTTGATTGGAGACTCTCGATCGTTCCGCAGCTGCGCGGTCCCATCGAGCATCCCATGTGAATCGAGGCCACCGACATCGTGCGGAAGCAGCACGGTACGGTAACGAATCGGCGCATCATCGCGCGCCGTCAGCGTCCGCAGTGTGTGCCGCGCATCGACGTCTCCCGACTCATCCATCAGCCAAATCGGCCGGTCGCCAAACCGCTGAGCGAGCGCTCGCAGCTCCTCGAAGACGCGTTTTGATGAATCTTTCAGCAACTCATGCGGCTTGAGTTCGTACGCCTCGATCAAATCCCGCGGAGGTTGATCTTCGAACATGTCTTCCGCGATCTTTCCGACTTCCTCTCGCCACGCTACCCAGGTTTCCGGATCCTGATACTCAGCGATGCCATGGAGGTACGGCTCGACCGGAGGTCTTCCTGGCATCTTCGTGCGAATGCTCGTAAGGCTCCAGGCGTCGATCAAAATGTCAGTCAGCGGAAGGCATTCCGGTGTCGGCGTAAACGCCTCTTCTCGTTCCTCCTGTGGAAGCGCGTCTAGCGCGTTGGGACTGACGCTCGTGAGCGAGCCGAGCAGTTTCAGCGTCTTCTCGCGACGTTCTCTGAGCGAGTCCTTCTTGTCGAATTCCCTCGGATGGACGACGGTGACCGTGGACGCATCCGGCCCTTTCCTCTTGCCGAATCGATTCACGCGTCCGAAGCGCTGGGCCATACTGTCGAAAGGAGAGAGATCGCAAACGAGGTCGTCGGCCGAGATGTTCACGCCTACTTCGCCGGCGCTCGTGCAGATCAGGTAAACGCTGCCCGCGATGGTGTATTCCGGCTGTGGCAGGAAACGCTTGAATATTGGCGTCCTCACCAATTCATCGCGCTCCTTGCCGCGAATGGTGCCGGTCAACTGAGCAATGCGACCTGCTGGAACCTTCTTCTTTTTCAGCCCATCGACAATCTTCTTTACGCCGTCGATCGTGCGGACGAACACCAGCACCGCCCGGTCTCGTGAATCCAGCGCATACGCATGCTCGACGAGCTCGCCGATGACGTCGGCCTCTTTCTCGACAGAAACGAGCTCCAGCCGCTTTGCGGCGTTCAACCGTTCTTCGGCCGCCCGGCGATCGGCATTGGTGATTCGCAGGGGTTCCTTCGCCCCTCGCGGGGTTGCCGTGAGCGCCATCACCTGAAGCCTGGGCGCTACACGTTCTCCCTGAAAACGTTCCTGAACGTCTTCGACGCCGGTTGCCAGTCGCTGAAAGGGTTCCTCAAGGTGAGCTTCGTCGTGGACTAGGAGGACGTCCTGTCCGAGAAACCCGGCATGCAATGGCTTTCCTTTGAATCCGACGCCGTAGCCGCTGAATAGCAGTCTCGAACCGATCATGTCGACAGTCCCGCAGATGACAGCCGGTCTCGACGGGTCCGCCGACCATTCGCGATTGTCCGCGAACTGCCCGCGAAGCGTGCTGATGGCGAGATAGTCAGCGTCGTCAACGTTTATCCCGATCTCCGGTAGTCTGCTTCGGAGCTTCGTGACCTCGTCCGTGGTCTGGTCCACGACCGTGCGGCGATTGACGACATACACGAGCCGTCGTGGAAGGCGCGGATTCTCGAGGCGGGCCAGGAACCAGATGGCGATGACCGACGTCTTGCCGAGACCTGTCGGAATGACGCATGCCCTGGGAATGCTTCCGGAACACAGTCGACTGTGCAGATCCACTTGCCACGGGAACGGAACGTTATCCGTGAGCCGCTGAAAACTCGCAGCAAATTTATTGTCCGACGGGTCCATCTGCTCTGTCGGTCGAGTCATTTCGTATTGAGTCGCGGCACTGAGCTTGTGCTACAGGCGTGACAGATCAGGTCAGGAGCAGAACATGGGCTCCTTGACCAAAGAGAATGGAACTTTACAACATTAAGGCGAGACTGTGCAAATGTCGTAAAATTATGATAATTTCGACAACCGTGGCTGGCAGTGGCCCGATTGAAGAAGGCGCGACTGCGCGAATGTCGTCCATCTACGACACCCTTCCGCTGTCAGCCACGCTGACTACTCGCGTAACATTGACACCATGGCCCTCACGGTCACGGCGGATCGGCCTCCCCTTCGAGAGGTCGATGGCGCCTTTCGCGTCGGCGCCAGTCACGTCACGCTCGAAACCGTTCTATGGGCGTTCCAACAAGGCTCCACGCCAGAAGGCATCGCCGACGAATATCCGTCGCTCGATTTGGGCGACGTCTATGCCGTCATTGCCTTTTACCTGCGGCATCGCGAAGACGTCGATCGCTACCTCGAAGCGCAGGACCAGACGTATCGAACAACGGCAGAGGCCGTCCGGAGAGATTTCCCTCAGTCTGATTTTTCAGATCGTCGCCGCGCGCGCACCGCGCGCGGCTAGAGACCGGCCGGTCCGTTCCCGATGACGGCCTTTCTCGCGGACGAGCACGTCAGTTATCAACTCGTTCGTGCGCTCCGTCGCATGCCCGCCAACGTAGATCTCGTAACGATTCAGGAGTTGAACATGGCGGGATCTGACGATGACGCGGTTCTCGATCGAGCGCTTGCCGAAGGACGCATCGTGATTACGTCAGATCGCAACACCATGCTCGGCATTCGTCATGCACGTGTCGCGGCAGGCGTTCCGGCGCCTGGCATCGTCGTCCTCGACATGTCGAGCGCTTCGTTTCGAACGATTGCCGACGATATCGTCTTCCTTGCCGAGGCTGCGGAACCGCGAGATTGGGCGAATCCGATATTCGTCCCGCTTCGGTGACACATCGCGCGCCCAAGAGCGACTTCGTCGTCTGCGACAAGCCGTCCGCCAAAGCCTGTCAGCGGGCGCCTCGGCCGCCCCGCGGCTACACGTCGCTCCCCTTCATGCCGTCTTCCCCTTCGTCGGCCCGCAGAGCGATGACGCGACGGTGCAGAACGTCTCTGCGGGGCGGCCGAGCAGGTAGCCCTGCAGCAGGTTGCAGCCCATCTCGCGCGCGGCGAGCAGGTCGTTCTCGTCTTCGACGCCCTCGGCGACGGTCGTGATGTTGAGCTCGCGGCAGACGGCCGCAATCGATCGCACGAGC
>CAYZSN010000256.1:0-31433 GCA_964481095.1 uncultured Oleiharenicola sp.
TGCCCGACGTGAAGCGCATTGTCGCGAAGGTCGCCAAGAACCGCCAGACGCTCTTCTTCACCGCCACGCTGCCGCCCGAGATCGAGCAGCTTGCCGCCTGGGCGCTGCGCGATCCGTTCAAGATTTCCGTCAGCCGCGAACGTTCCACCGCCGAGACCATCACGCACGGGTTCTACCCGGTCGTGCAGGCGCAGAAGTTCGACCTGCTGGTCTACCTGCTCGAGCAGACGCAGTACCACAGCGTCATCATCTTCTCGCGCACCAAGAGCGGCGCCGATTACGTCGCCAGCCGCCTCAAGCACGCCGGCCACACCTGCGCCGTGATGCACTCCGACCGCAGCCAGCAGGAGCGCGTCGACGCGCTCAAGGGCTTCAAGTCCGGCAAATACGAGGTGCTCGTCGCGACGGACCTGGTCGCGCGCGGCCTCGACATCGCGGACGTCTCGCACGTGATCAATTTCGACGTCCCGGAAAACCCCGAGGACTACGTGCACCGCATCGGCCGCACCGGCCGCGCGCAGAAGACCGGCGACGCCTTCACCCTCGTCACCGAGGAAACCTGGCGCGACGCGCGCAGCATCGAGCGTTTCATCGGCCAGAGCATTCCGTGGAAGAAGATCGAGGGCTTCAACTACACCTACTCGGGCATCTTCGACGGCGGCGGCATGCCGCAGGCGGCGCCCGAGAAGCCGAAGAGCCGCCTGATGCGCGGCGGCCGGCGCTGAGCCGCCGGCGCAGGTTACGATCGTGTCACCCGGGAAAAGCCCGCTTGAACTATATGCCTTGATGGGCATATAGATTCCGGCATGGAGCTGGTCGAAATTTATTCCTGCCTGTGCGATTCCACCCGCCTGCGCCTGTTGAACATCCTCGCGCAGGGCCCGCTGTGCGTCTGCCATTTCCAGGAAATCCTGCGCGAGCCGCAGGTGAAGATCTCCAAGCACCTGGCCTACCTGCGCCGGCGGGGCCTCGTCGAGGTGGAGCGGGAGGGCAACTGGATGATCTACGGGCTGCCCGCGAAACCCTCGCGGGAGCTGAAAACCAACCTCGCCTGCCTGCAGGACTGCGCGCGGGAGAACCCGGTCTTCCAGCGCGACCTCGCGCGGTTGAAAAAGCTGGCCCCGCGGCTTGCGGCCGCCGGTCCCGCGGGCTGCGCCTGCACCCCCTGCTGAATTTATGCCCAACTCTCCCTGCAAGGTCCTGATCCTCTGCACCGGCAACTCGGCTCGCTCCGTGCTCGGCGAGTACCTCCTCCGCGCCAAGGGCAAGGGGCGGTTCGAGGTCTACAGCGCGGGTTCGCACCCGACCGGCCGCGTCAACCCGCTGGCGATCCGCACGCTCAGGGAGAAATACGGCCTCGATGCCACCGACGCGCGCTCAAAGTCCTGGGACGAATTCAAGGACGTGAAGTTCGATTTCGTCATCACAGTCTGCGACAACGCGAAGGAGGCCTGCCCGGTCTGGCCCGGCCAGCCGGTGATCGCCCACTGGGGCTCGCCCGACCCGGCGGCGGCCGAGGGCACCGAGGAGGAGAAGTACCGCTTTTTCATGGCCGTTGCCTCGCAGATTGCGCGCCGGGTCGACCTCTTTTGCGCGTTTCCGGACGACAAGCTGACCCCGCTCGCCGTCCGCAGCGTGGGTGAGCAGTTCAAGCTGGACAACGAGGCGAACCTGCAGCGATGAGCCGTTCCCTCGCGCGCCACACGCTCCTGCCGGCCTGGCTGGTGGGCGAGTTCACCGGGACTTTCCTCCTCGTGTTCTTCGGGTGCGGCAGCGTGGCGGCCGCGGTGCTGACCGGGGCCCAGGTGGGCGTTTTCCAGGTCGCGATCGTCTGGGGCATCGGCATCGCCACGGCCGTCTACCTGACCGGCAGCATCAGCGGCGCGCACCTCAATCCCGCGCTGACCATCGCCTTTGCGCTCTGGACCGATTTCCCCTGGCGCCTCGTGCCGCGCTATGTCCTCGCGCAGTTCGCGGGGGCCTTTGCCGCCAGCCTCGCGCTTTACCTCGCCTTCGCGGATTCCCTCTCGGCCTATGAAGCCGCCCACCAGATCGTGCGCGGCGGCCCGGGCAGCGAGGCGACCGCGATGATCTTCGGGGAGTATTTCCCCAACCCGGCGGGCCGGCCGCTGACGGCGGCCGCCCTCGCGACGATTTCCCCCGCGACGGCGTTCTATGTCGAGGCGCTCGGCACCGGCCTTCTGGCGCTGGTCGTCTTCGGCACGATCGATCCGGGCAATGATTCCCGCCCCCAGGTCCTGACCGCGGCCACCATCGGACTGACGGTGACGATCCTGATCTCGCTCTTCGCGCCCCTGACCATGGCGGCGTTCAATCCCGCCCGCGATTTGGCCCCGCGGCTGTTCAGTGCCATGGCCGGCTGGAAAGGCGTGCCCTTTGCCGTCAACGGCCACGGCTGGTTCACGGTCTACGTGCTGGCGCCCGTCCTCGGCGCCGTCCTGGGCGGCGGGGCCTACCGCTGGTGGCTGGCGCCGCACTATGCCGGCCACGCGGTCCGGTGGCGGGAAAGCCCCGCCGGGCGCTGAACCGCGCTTTTATGGTTTGCACGCGGGGTGGCACGCGCTTCGCTGGCCGTTCCGCATGAAACTCGACATCCCGGCCGGCGATTTCGCCGGGTACATCTTTGACTGTGACGGCACGCTGGTGGACACCATGCCGCTGCATTATCGCGCGTGGGACCGGGCCATGCAGCGCGCCGGTCTCGGGGAGACGCTGAACGAGGAACTGTTCTATTCGCTCGGCGGCTGGCCGACGCGGAAGGTCGCGGGCTTTTTCGCGAAGCACTACAAGCTGAGCATCGATGTCGAGCGCGTCTTCCACGAGAAGGAGGAGCTCTTCCTCGAGATGCAGGCCGAGATGAAGGTGATCAAGCCGGTCGTCGACTTCGCCCGCAAGATCCACGGCCAGGCCCCGATGAGCGTGGCCTCGGGCGGCCCGAAGCCCGTCGTGGTGAAGACCCTCGAGCTGATGCACCTCGCCGACCTGTTTCCCGTCGTGGTCACGCCCGAGGATGTCGCGCACGGCAAGCCCTCGCCCGAGATGTTCCTGCTCGCGGCGCGGAAAATGGGCGTGGCGCCGGAGCGCTGCCTGGTGTTCGAGGATGCCGGCCCGGGCTTCGAGGCCGCGACCGCGGCGGGCATGAAGTTCGTCCGCGTGCCGAGCCGCGTGACATGACTATGTGAGAAGAGAACCGCTAATTGGCGCTAATCTCCGCTAATCCAATACATCTGATTTTCTTAGCGAAGATTAGCGCCAATTAGCGGTTGTGCTCCGCATTTTCGGGCTGTTTTTAGACTCATGACTTTCGCCGTGCTGGCCAACCCCGGGATCCTGACCCAGCCGGTCTACGAGCCGGGCAAGCCGATCGAGACGGTGGCGCGCGAGCTCGGGCTCGACCCCGCCGGCATCATCAAGCTCGCCTCGAACGAGAATCCCTTCGGGCCGTCGCCCAAGGCCCTGGCTGCGGCGCAGCAGGCGCTGCTCGAGGCGCACCTTTATCCCGACGGCGGTTACTACGCGCTGCGCGCGAAGCTCGCGCAGAAACTCGGCCTGAAGATGGACCAGTTCATCATTGGCGACGGCTCCAACGAACTCATCGAGCTGCTCGGCCACGCGTTTCTCGCGCCGGGCCGCGACTGCGTGATGCACGCGTCGGCCTTCATCGTCTACAAGCTCGTCGCCCTGATGTTCGGCGCGAAGCCCATCGAGGTGCCCCTCGGTCCCGGCCTCAGCCAGGACCTGCCGGCGCTGCTCGCGGCCATCACGCCGCAGACGCGCCTCGTTTTCCTCGCCAGCCCGGCGAATCCGACCGGCGTGACAAACACGGCCGACGAAATCACGACCTTCATCCGCGCGCTGCCGGACCATGTGATCCTCGTGATGGACGAGGCCTACGTGGAATTCGTGGACCGGGCGCCCGACCTGCGTCCGCTGATCGCCGAGGGCCGGAAGGTGATCTGCCTGCGGACGTTTTCGAAAATCTACGGGCTGGCGTCGTTGCGCGTCGGCTACGGTTACGCCGCGCCGGAGCTGATTGCGATTCTCCAGCGTGCGCGCCAGCCGTTCAACGTGAACGCCATCGCGGCGGCGGCGGCCACCGCCGCGCTCGATGACGATGACTTTGTCGCGAGGGTGCGGCGGGAAAACCGCGCCGGCCTCGCGCAGCTCGGCGCAGGCTTCAAGGCGCTCGGCCTCGGGTTCATCCCGGGGCAGGGGAACTTCCTGCTGGTGAAAGTCGGCGATGGTGTCGCGATTTTCGACCGGCTCCAGCGCCAGGGCGTGATCACGCGCCCGGTGAAAGGCTACGGCCTGCCGGAGTGGCTGCGCGTGACCGTCGGCACGCAGGCGCAGAACGAGCGCCTGTTGCAGACGCTGGCGGCGGCGCTGAAAAGTAGGGCAGGTCTTTGACCTGCCGTCGGACGTTCGTGGCGGGTCACAGACCCGCCCTACTTTCAAGCCGCGGCGCGGCGGATGCGGTCGTTGATCGCGGCGGCGAGCCCGCCGGCGGTCGGCGGCACGGCCTCGATCAGGATCTCGCGGTGTCCGGCGGCATCGGCCTCGCGCAGTACGCGGTAGAGATTGTGCGCGATCTCGGCGAGCGAGCCGCGCCGGCTCAGCCAATAGGTGCCGGCGGACGCGGGGCCAGCGGGCTTGCGCAGGAGAATCACGGCGTGCGCCGCCGAAGCTTTCACCGGACGGGTCATCAAGTGTAGCGGCGTGCGCGGGCTGTAGTGCCGTTCGAGCAGGCCCGGCGCCTTGAGCGGGCCGCGCTTGCCCGCGCGGGCGAGGGTCCGCACCCGGCGGCGCAGCACGCGGGCGAGGCTTTGCGCATCGATCGCGCCGGGACGCAGGATCACGGGCTGCGCGGGAGTGGTCAGGTCGAGCACCGTGGATTCCACGCCGACGGCGGATTCGCCGCCGTCGAGGATGTGCTCGATGCGTTTGCCCAGGCCTTGTTGCACATGCCGCGCGGACGTCGGGCTGATGTAGCTGAAGGGATTCGCGCTCGGCGCGGCCAGCGGGACGCCGGCGAGCGCGAGCAGCTTCCGGGCGAGGGGATGGGCGGGCGCGCGCAAAGCGACGGTGTCGCCGCCGGACGTCACAATGGCCGGCACGCAGGCTTTCTTCGGCAGGACAATCGTCAGCGGGCCGGGCCAGAAACGGTGCGCCACCTGGCGCGCGGCGTCGTTGAACTCCGCCAACTGCTCGGCGTGCGCGAGGTCGGGCACGTGGACGATCAGCGGGTCGCTGGCCGGCCGGCCCTTGGCGCGGAAGATCGCGCGGCAGGCCCTGGCATCCAGCGCGTGCGCCGCGAGGCCGTAGACCGTCTCGGTCGGGATGGCCACGAGTTCGCCCCGCTGCAGGGCCTTCGCGAGGCGCCGCAGGTTGGCGGGGGTGGGAGAATGGATCTTGGCTGGCATGAATCCGATGCAGTTAACCACTAATGTTCACTCATGAGGCACTAATCAGAACGGCTTTGGAATCATTAGTGTGCAGTCAGTGTGGATTAGTGGTGCCTCCGGCTTTGATTTGATCCGGGCACAAAAAAGCCGGAGCAGGGGCTCCGGCGGAAGGCGGGGCGCGGGCAACCGCTTATTGCATCGTGAGCAGGTTGCGGGACGTCTTGATGATGGACGTCACCTTGCGCTGCTGCTTCGCGGAGAGGCCGGTGTACTTGCGGGGCAGGATCTTGCCGGTGTCGGTGATGAAACGGGCGAAATGCTGCGGCGCGGTATGCGGCACATTCTCGGGAAGAATGCTCTGCTGCTTGGTGGGTTCGGTGCTGCTCATAAAGGGAAAAGGAGCGGGAAGGTTGGGCTTCCGGCTTCCCCTGTCAACGGGCATTTTTAAGTTGCCAAAGGCCGCCGGCAGGAGTGTTTCGGAACGAGTTTAGTCCCCGTAGCTCAAATGGATAGAGCACGCGTTTCCTAAACGTGTGATCCCCGTTCAATTCGGGGCGGGGGCACCAAGTTTCTTTCCGGAGCGGAAAGAAACTTGTCCGCCATAGCCTTGGCGACGGCGGACTTGAATGTTCGCAGCTTCGGGAAAGACCAAGACCGAAGCTTGCCTGACCCCGGCCCAGCCCCAACGTTCACCCCGCTCATGCCCAATTCCTTCGGCAAACTTTTCTCGATCTCGACCTGGGGCGAAAGCCATGGGCCGTCCGTCGGCGTCGTCATCGACGGCTGCCCGCCGGCGCTGCCTTTGACCGAGGCCGAGGTGCAGGCCGACCTCGACCGCCGCCGCCCGGGGCAGAGCGACATCACGACGCCGCGCAAGGAGGCCGACAAGGTGGAGTTCCTGTCCGGCCTGTTCGAGGGCCGCACGACCGGCCACCCGCTCGCGATGCTGGTGCGCAACGCCGACGCCCGGCCCGAGGCCTACGCCGAGATGCGCGAGGCCTTCCGGCCGTCGCACGCCGATTTCACCTACACGGCCAAGTACGGCTTCCGCGACCACCGCGGCGGCGGGCGCTCCTCCGCGCGCGAGACCGTCGGCCGCGTCGCCGCCGGCGCCGTGGCGCGCAAGATCCTCCAGCTCGCCGGCGAGATCGAGATCCGCGCGTTCGTCACGCAGATCCATGACATCGTTGCCCCGGCGGTCACCAAGTTTCCCACGTTGGCCCAGGTCGAGGCCTCGGCCGTGCGCTGCCCGCACCCGGCCACCGCGGCGAAGATGATCAGCCGCATCAAGCAGGTGCGGGCGAAGGGCGACTCCGTCGGCGGCGTGATCGAGTGCCGTGTGCGCGGCGTGCCCGCCGGCCTGGGCGAACCCGTCTTCGACCGCCTCGAGGCCGACCTGGCCAAGGCGATGCTCTCGCTCCCCGCCACGAAGGGCTTCGAACTCGGCAGCGGTTTCGCGGGCACCCGGCTCAAGGGCTCCGAGCACAACGACATCTTCGTCAACAAGCGCGGCACGGTCGGCACGCTCACCAACCGCTCCGGCGGCGTGCAGGGCGGCATCAGCAACGGCGAGGAGATCGTCTTCCGCGTCGCCTTCAAGCCGACGGCCACGATCCTGCAGGCGCAGCCCACCGTGAACCTGCGCGGCGCCGCCACCGAGCTCAAGGCCCGCGGCCGCCACGATCCCTGCGTCGTGCCGCGCGCCGTGGTGATCGTCGAGGCCATGGCCGCCCTCGTGCTCGTCGACCACTGGATGCGCCACGCCGCGCAGAACCGCACGTTCAAATTCTAGTTCCATTGCGGACTGTGGATTGCGGAGTGCGGAATAGCGAAAGGCTGAAACCGCGCTCCAAGTTCCGCTTTTCTCCAACCCGATCCGCACTCCACAGTCCGAACTTCGCATTTCCCAGGGTTGTGTTTTAAGCGTTTTGCGCCTCTTTGCGGCCCCATGAGCGTCGTTCCCACCGTCTATTTCATCCTCGGCACGCCCGGCTCGGGACGTCGCGCCCTGGTGCGCGACCTGGCTGAGAACGGCCTCGCCGACGAAAAGGTCGTGGTGCTGCTCTCCGAAAGCGAAAAGGCGGATCCCGCGGACGCGGAACTGGCCCGGCTCGCCCACGTCGAGGTGCAGCGCTGGCAATGGGCGGGTCCGGACCTCCCGCGCTTCAAGCTGCCGTCCACCGCGACGGTCTTCCTGCTGGCCGATCCGCTGGCGAGCCCGGTCGACCAGGTCGAGGCCTTGAAGCCCTGGTTGGTGGCGCAGGGCCGCGAGCTCGCCCGGATTTTCTGCTGCGTGGACTGCCAGCTGGTGGAGAAGCAGCCGGTGCTGCTGCAATGGTTCGAGGCGTGCATCCGCTTCGCCGACGTCGTTTTCCTGGGCAACCGCGCGGGCGTCGCCAACAAGTGGCTCAGTGACTTCATCCAGCATTTCAAGGGGCAGTTCTTTCCCTGCCTCTTCATCCAGGTGAAGAAGGGCGACCTGCCGAACCCGGCGCTCGTGCTCGACCCGACCCCGCGCCGGCTCTCACAGTATTTCGACGAGGCGGAGGACTATTCCGACCTCGAGATCGAGATCGAGACCGACGACGAGGAGGACGAGGACGACCCCGAAGCCGACGGCCTGCCGGAGCCCGAGCCGTATTTCGAACGGCTGCTGAACGGCCACCGGGCCAGGGAAGTGCCCGACGTGCGCGATTTTTTGCCAAAGAAATAAGGGGCGAGCCGATTTGACCACTAATGCCTCGCCTAATGGCTCGGCTTGGAAGTCCCCTCCGCCTGATCGGCTCCGGGGTTGGTTTCGGGGCGCGGCTAATCGCCGCGTGAAATCTCCTGTCGGCGATTAGCCGACCCCCGAAGCACCTTGCGGAGCCGATCATCCGCCTGAGTTTCGCACCGCGAGAACTCAGGACGGACCCTGGGCGGTCACCCAGACCGCAACAGGGTCGGAGCGCATCAAGTGGCATTGCCGTTAGGCAATGCCTTAGTGGTTCAACCCCGCTTGTTGAAAATACCTCGCCCGGAAAACGGCCCTTACGTTGCGGCGCTGGTTGCTAAGTTGAAGGGATGATCCAACCTGAACCCGCCATGGCTGTCGCAAACGTGAAATCAAGGTGGTTGCCGGTTTCCACCCCGGCAACAGGCGTCGGTATGGAAACCGACGCCCACCCTGCGTTTTTGCCGGACCGCCGCACGATGTACCGTGCCCTTTCGCGGCGCGACGCGGCTTACGAAGGCGTTTTCTACACCTGCGTGAAGACCACGGGGATTTTCTGCCGCCCCACCTGCAAGGCCAAGCGCCCGCGGCCGGAAAACGTCGAGTTCACGCCGACGGTCGTCGAGGCGCTGCACGCCGGCTTCCGGCCGTGCCGCATGTGCCGGCCGATGGACGCGGAGAAACCCGTGCCGTCCCTCGTCGAGAAACTGCGCCGGGCCGCCGAGGCGGCGCCGGACGGGCGCGTGACCGACAAGGACCTCGCCGCGATGGGGGTCGAGCCGTCCACCGCGCGCCGGCAGTTCAAGGCCTATCACGGCATGACCTTCCACGCCTACCAGCGCGCGCGGCGCATGGGCCTGGCGCTGCGCGACGTGAAGGCCGGCAAGCCGGTGGTCGAGGTGCAGGCCGGTCGCGGTTACGAGTCGACCAGCGGGTTTCGCGAGGCCTTCGCCCGGGTGTTCGGCGCGGCGCCGCGCGACGCGAAGGACACGGCGGTCCTGCTGGCGCGGCGGATCGAAACGCCGCTGGGCACGATGCTGGCCCTCGCGGACGACCAGGGGCTGCGTTTGCTGGAATTCGTGGACCGGCGCGGGCTCGAGCGCGAACTGGTGCTGCTGCGGCAGCGCCTGAAATGCGTGATCGTGCCCGGCACCCACGCCCTGCTCGACCAGGTGGTGAAGGAACTGGGCGAATATTTTGCCGGCACGCGGCAAACCTTCGCTGTGAAACTCGCGCCGGTGGGTTCGGATTTCCAGCGGCGCGTCTGGGCGGAGCTCGCCCGGATCCCGCCGGGCCGCACCCGCAGCTATGCCGAGATGGCGAAACGCCTCGGCCTGCCGAAGGGCCCGCGCGCGGTCGGCCGCGCCAACGGCTCGAACATGCTGGCGCTGGTCATTCCGTGCCACCGCGTGATCAACGCCGACGGCTCGCTCTGCGGCTACGCCGGCGGGCTCTGGCGCAAGCAGCGCCTGATCGAGCACGAGCGGAAGCACGGGAAAACGTAGGCAGCGTTTCTCTGCCGCCGCCCCGGTGGTGGGACCCCCCCGCGCGGTTCGTCGTGGTTCCATCCGACCGGCGAATTTTCGGCCGCTTTTGACGGACTCCAGGCATTTCGCCCGGTGTCTAGGCGGATATGTCCCATCGCCCGTTTATTCTCCGTCACCCGACCTTTTCGTTGATCCGCGCCCTGCTGGCCGGCGTCCTCGGCCTCGCCCTGGCCCGGACGCCCGCGACCGCCCAGTCCACCACCTATCAGACCGAGGTTGCATTTCCGGGCCTCGCCTTCGACCAGCCGCTCGGTTTCGCCACGGCGCCCAACGAGACGGACCGCCTGTTCGTGCTGGAAAAACCCGGCCGCATCCAGGCGGTCACCGGCCTCGCCGGCACGCCCGTGAAGCGGCTGTTCCTGGATCTTTCCGCGCGGGTGAACGCCGACTCCGAGGGCGGGGTGCTCGGGCTGGCCTTCCACCCGGCTTTCGCGACCAACCGCTATTTCTATGTCTTCTACACCACGAACACCACGACCTCGGCCGGCACGGGGCTGCATGATCGCCTTTCGCGCTTCACCGCGTTGTCGGCGACGGCGACCAACGCCGACATTCTCGCCACCGAGGTGCCGCTGATCTCGCAGTTCGACGAGGCGAGCAACCACAATGGCGGGGACATCCACTTCGGCACGGACGGCTACCTCTACGTCGCGCTCGGCGACGAGGGCGGCGCGAACGACCAGTACAACAACAGCCAGCGGATCGACCGCGATTTTTTCTCCGGCATCCTGCGGATCGACGTCGACCAGCGTTCGGTGAACCAGCTGCCCAACATGCATCCGTCGGTGCATGCGGGGACCTACCGTGTGCCCGCGGACAATCCGTTCATCGGCGCGACGTCGTTCAACGGCGCGGCGGTCAGCTCCACCGCGGTGCGCACCGAGTTCTGGGCGGTGGGCCTGCGCAACCCGTGGCGCTTTTCCTTCGACGGGCCGACCGGACAGCTGTTCGCGGCGGATGTCGGCCAGGGCGCGCGGGAGGAGATCGACCTGATCACCCGCGGCGGCAACTACGGCTGGAATTACCGCGAGGGCCTGGTCGCGGGGCCGCGGAGCGGCCCGCCGGCGGCCGCGCGCTTCACCGATCCGATCTGGGACGCGGACCGCAACCAGGCGGGCTCGATCATCGGCGGGCTGGTCTACCGCGGCAGTCGCCTGCCGGGTCTGGCCGGGCGGTATATTTTCGGCGACTACGTGAAGAACCGCATTTTCGCGATGACGCTGCCGGTCGGCGGCGCGGTGCAGGTTGAGACGCTCCTGGACTTGGATACGCCCGTCGCGTTCGGCACCGATCCGCGCAATGGCGACGTCCTCATCGCCAGCATCGGCACGAGTGCCGTCCGGCGTCTTGTCGCGGCGGCTCCGCCGCCTCCGCCGCCGGCCGATCCTTCGCCACCACCGCCAACCCCGCCCCCGTCCGATCCCACGCCGCCGCCTTCGACCCCGCCGCCGGCAACCCCGACTCCGCCGCCCGCGACACCCAGTCCCCCGGCCGCTCCTTCCCCTCCTCCCGCCGCGCCCCCGCCGGCGCCGACCGGGGCCTCGGGTGGCGGCGGCGCCGTCAGCCCCGGCTTTGTCGCCGTGCTTGGCCTGCTCGCGCTGTTGCGCCGACGGGCGATAAGCCGGGCCAAAGCCGCCGGCGCCGGACACGGACACGGGGAATCCGGCGCGCCCTGACGGCGGAAATTCGCGCCCCAACAAAACTCTTGCGCCACCCGCCCCGGAACGTATCCATGCCCTTTCCGTTTTTTGCTCGGGTGGTGGAATTGGTAGACACGCAGGTCTCAGAAGCCTGTGCTTAACCGCATGGGGGTTCGAGTCCCCCCTCGAGCACCACTCTCGATAGTTGCCCAGTCTTGGTCAGAATCGGCCAAGGCTGGGCAATCAGAGTGAGTTGCTGGACTTTCCGACGACAAAATAACGACTTCGCTTTGGACATCCTTGGTCACATTTTGACCGGATTTCCCAGAAATTTGTGATGCCATTTGTGATGGCAGCAAAGCCGCGAGTTTTCCCATCTCGGCGAACAACGGAATAGCCAGCGGATCGGTGTAGCGGTCCGTCATTTTCCATTCCGTGTGCCGCGCCAGTTTCATACGAGCGAGTTCCGACACATTGGCCGCAGCGAGCAGGCTGGCGAACGTGTGGCGCAACGCATGGAAATCGACACGGAAGCCGCGAGCATCCTGCACGGCGATACCGCAGGCCGTAAGATCGCGAGCGAGCGTCTTGGCGCTCGGCAGGCCGCGAGGGAAAACACGACCCGACGAATGAAGGCCCTTGGCCTTCTCAACCCGGAGCGCGGCCACGAGCTGGGGCAGGAGAGGGACAACGTCAGCGCGCTTAGCCTTGGTGGTTTCAGCACGTAATTCCACGAAGGGCTGCGGCGCATCCAAGTGGAGATCGGACCAAAGCAACTGCTTCAACTCACCACGGCGCAGGCCGGTGCATCCGGCGAAGAGATAGCGGAGGGAGCGTTTGCCGCTGCCGGCCACCAATAAGTCAAATTCCGCAGTCGTAAGCGCCCGCCGGCGGAACGTTTCTTCCTTGGGCAGCTTGCGCACCGCCGTCAGCGGATTATACGTCGCACGCCGCTGGCGGGTCATCCAATTGAGCAGCGCATTCGCGTGGTCGAGATAGTCGTTCGCCGTCTTGGCGGAGAATTTCGTTTGTTTGCTGCGCCAGGAAGCGAAGCCGTCCGCCGACACATCGGCCAACACGGCCCAGCGGCATTCCTTCAGAATTTTTTCGAGACGACACTTTGCATGTACCAAGTGAGAACGTCCGCGCTTCCGCTCGGTGAGGTCAGCAAGAAATTCCGTGAGGTGCTCTGAAAGAGGGCGGCGGGCGGCTTCGCGAAGTTCCTTTGGTCCCAGCAGCCCCGCCAACTCCGCTTCTTTTTCGCGCACCAAATTCCGCAGCTTGGCGTCAGCAATTTCTTTCTGTTCGACCTTGAGCGGTACATCGTACCACTTCGGCGAATCACTCAACCGATAGCGCCCGCGATAGTATTTCCCCCGTTTGATCGTAAACATGGCTAGGAGGCAGGTTGAATTAGGGCATTGAGTGCGCTCATGCGAATCACACGTTTGCCGCGTACCTTTGTGCTCGGAAGTTTTCCGTCCGTGATCATCCGGCGAACAGTTTTTTCTGAAACGCGCAAGAAACGCGCAACCTCAGGCACGAGTAGAAGCGAGTCTCCGCCGAGAAATTGCGCGCTGAAGTTCTGACCGCCGGCGATCATAATTACTTCTTCGCCTCCTCGGGAGTGAACCCTGCTTTAATCATCTCGCGCACGATTGCCTCTGTCGAAACCTGAGCCTGCATTTTCTTGCTCGCTTGCCTGCTTGCGAGAGTTGCGGACATCGCTTCGAGACCGCGCTGCATAAGATAGCGTGCTGCGTCTAACTCGGAGTTCAGGCTTAGCATCTCACGCACTTCGCGAATCTGTAGGAGTTCCGGTCCATGTAGTCTGAAAGTAACACGCACGATCTCTTTCTCCTGTGAGTGAGATGGCATGACAGGCTTGCGTTGTTTTTTCATCAAAATGAATAAGTGATAAAAGACATCATAAGTCAATATTAGTCATTATTTGGTGACAAAAGATGCTATTGAAACGCAGCCAGAAGGGTTTATCAGAAAAACACCCTATCGACTCAAAGCGCCATCGTCGCTTGAATTGAATTCTCTGCTCTTTAAGGTCCTCATTGTCCTATGGCTTTATACAAATACCCTCAGTACCTAGCTCTGAGTAATCACACCGCTTTCGACTCTGTTTATTCTCCTGGGACTAGTACTCCGCTTTCAGGCATTTATCGGTGCGATGGCTGCGGGCGCGAAGTAGCGTCAAATGCCGGCAATCCCTTGCCGCCGCAAAACCATCACCAACATAATCCGACTCAAGGACCGGTTTGCTGGCGACTGGCAGTGTTCGCTCAATCACCACCGTAAGAACAGATTCCTTTGAGCAACTGGAGAGTCATTTCCAAGGCAGCATTCCTCGGAGTTTTCTGGACCGCGGCGTCCGTCCTCCTGGGCATGGCGCCTGTTTTGGTTAGAATGGTTTTAGCTTTTATTTCTACAAAAAAGCAAATGATGGGGGTCGAGGAAATGCTCAGAGAAGGATTGCTGATCGGTTTGTTATTAGCGTTGGTCGGGGCCGTCGGCATCGATTGGCTATTCTCCCCGGTCCACAAGGTGGAGACTTTCTCGCAGAAGCTGTTTTTTGTGGTCTTCCCGTGGCTAACAACGTTCCTGCTCGGTGTTGCATACACGGGACTCTTTTACGCCATCGACACCAATAGCCTGAACGTTCCGACGGCGGAATTATTCTGTAAGTGGGCTTTTCTGATATGCGTGGTATATTGCATGATTGCTAAATTCTTCCTATTCCTTCCCCGTCCCAAATCTCCGTGATCAATGTAATTTTTATTATTCTGGCTGCACTAACCCTCGCCCTAGTTGTAACGGCGGTGAAGGTCGCAACCGAATTACTTCCACAAGTGAAAGAGCCGCTTTTAGATGAGCCTAAGCCTTCGCCAATACCTGCCCCTCTTTTGAGCACCGCAAGTGATGCGGTACTGCCTTCTAATTATGATGCTATTTTTTGGGCTGCCTGTGTTGAGGCAGTCCAAAATCGACGTACGTCTCTTGATGAGGAGAAGCTCATGTGGCTGTTAGAAATCTCAAGGGCTCTCAATAAATCGAATGAAGAGCCATTAGCCACTTGGAATCGGGCGGTATCAGACAACGTGATCCTTTATCGCTCGAATGAAGCGGCAATGGATTTAAGTCGTGATGCGCAGACCTTCGCTTATGCTGGCGGCCGCTGAATAATTTTTCTAGATGCCTCCGGATTCTGACATAAACCTGCCGCAACCGGCGTCTGTCGGAGCTTTATCTCCGCGCCCATTCTCCATCCCTGAGGATGTATTGAGAGCGCTTGCTAAGGCCGGCGCAAAACCTGGCGCTGTAGGTGTGCCCTCATTACCACCCAAGGAAACGGCCCTGATATTAAGAACGCGCTTGGAGTCTTTTGATACGGTAAATACCTTCCAACGAGGACAAACAGTTCAGTGGAAGCAAGGGCTTAAGAATCGTGCGCGCCCTCAATATGGCCAACCTGCCATTGTAGTTCAGATATTGGACGAACCGATCCTCGATACTAGCGAAGAAGCTGGTTCAGCATATTTTCGAGAGTCTTTGGATATTGTGTTGGGAATGCTCGCCCCTGAAGACGGCGGGTTTGTTTTGTACCATTACGACAGGCGGCGCTTTGAGGCTTTTGTAGAATAGCCCGCGCGTTAGAATCGACGTTTACGTACATGCTCTATGACTTGCAGCATATCACGCCATTCAGCGTCGCTGGATAGCGAAAGCGTTTCGCGTAGCCGATAGGCCCATTTGCGGCCCAAAGCTAAGCGCAATTGGTCGAAACAGGTTAATCCAAGTACGCTTGCAAGTTCGCCCACTCTCAGTCTCCATGCATTTGCTCCGGGCGAATGCCACGCAAAAACTCGAGTGCAAGCCAGCCACCCGATTTTATTGCGGCGGTCGAACTCAACCCGACGACACCCTTTCCACGAGTGTTTGCGGATGATGAGACCGGCTTCGAGATATTTGCCGATGTACTCGGAAATCGCTTCCTTGCCTTTGCGGATAGGCAGCAACTCGGCCCGGCCGAGACCATAACGCGGCAGGACCTTCCGCAGCATTTTCCACATGGCGACGAGTTCAGGGGCCGCTGACGCACGGTAACGGTTGCGCAACTCACGGAATAGGGCTGTGTGCCCATTGGTTCGCCGTTCTTGCTGACACTCAGCGAAAGCCTGCCAGTCGAAGGCGTCCGGTTTCGTGTCCCACTCGACCGCGGCCAAGATGTGATAGTGCGGCCGTCCCTGCTTTTGTGGTTCCAGCACCCTGATAAAGCTGACGATCCATGCTCCGTTGCGAACGAGGAAACTGTTCCAGCGTCGAGCAAATTGGGTGGGGTGAAGGTTGGCTTCATCAGTCACAGTGAAAAACAGGCAATGGCTGCGCCCCCAATGTTCGATGAAAGCAGCCACGTTTAGGCGCAGATGAAAGGCTGAGCGTGCTTCTGCCCCCGTGGGCATCCCGAGGCGGTGTAGGGTATCTTCATCTTGTTTTTCCCAGACGTGTTTTTTCTCCCTGTCGGTGTAGAGATTTGGAGCGTGTGGGACTTGGCGGAGCCGGTATCTCGGTTTGGTTTGGTTGGAATTGTTACTATTCTGACAAGGAAGGCCGGCAGGCGCCGGCGCAGCCGCTTCGCGGCTGCATCCGGCTGCCTGTCCGGCCATGCCTTCGGCAGTCATTTAACACCTCCCTGTGACGCCCGAAGCAGCGTCAGGATAGCATCACGAATTGGCTTCGGTAGCGTTGCCCAGCAGCGGGCAACCTCGTCCAGCTCTGGACTGCTAACGACTGCCTTTTGTGATGCCAGTTGTGAAGGCGCGACTAATGCGCCTTCCGAATTGGCTTCGTTGCAGTTATCTCCGCAGACGGCCCCGGGGGTTCGAGTCCTCGAGCACCAACCTTCGCCAAGCGGAGCGACGACGAAGGTTGTCCTCCGTAGGCTCAGCGAAGGAGGACGTTACATTCGCGATGAGCGTAGAGTGGCTACGGTTGTGGACCCATCCGTGCAATCAGTGGAATCCGTGGTTAAAACCATTCCAAGCCTTGCACGACAGAGGCACCGAGGCGCAGGGAAATTCTTAGGGCCTCCGTGTCCGTGTGGTTAAAATCCGGATTGGGGAATTACTTTTTGACCGGGTGGGATCCTCTGGCAAAAGATGTCCCATGACCACACGCAGACGATTTCTGGCCCAGTTGGCGGCGGGAGCAGCGGGGGTGACGGTGGGCAGCCGCGCCTTTGCGGTACCCAAGAAGAAGGACAGCCTCGGCGTGGCGCTGGTGGGGCTCGGCTATTACAGCACGGATGTGCTGGCGCCCTCCCTGCAGCTCACGACGCAGTGCCACCTGGCGGGCGTCGTCTCGGGCACGCCGGACAAATTGAAGACCTGGCAGCAGCGCTACCGCCTGCCCGACGCCGGGCTCTACCACTACGGGAATTTCGACACGATTGCCGGCAACCCGGCGATCGACGTGGTCTACATCGTGCTGCCGCCGTCGATGCACGCGGAATACACGATCCGCGCCGCGAAGGCCGGGAAGCACGTGTGGTGCGAGAAGCCGATGGCGCCGTCCGTGCGCGACTGCGAGGCGATGATCAAGGCCTGCCGCGACAATGGCGTGACCCTCGCGATCGGCTACCGGATGCACCACGAGCCGAACACGCAGCGGATCATCCAGTTTCGCCGCGACCAGAAATACGGCAAGGTGATCAGCGCCACGGCCGAGGCCGGTTATTTCGATCCGCGCAAGGACCATTGGAAGCAGAAAAAAGCGATGGGTGGCGGCGTAATGGGAGACATGGGCGTCTATCCGCTCAACGCCCTCCGTTACGGCACCGGCCTGGAGCCGGTCGCGGTCACGGCGAGGGCGTCCACCACGCGCCCCGAGATCTACACCGAAGTCGAGGAGACCATTCATTTCGAGCTCGAGTTCCCGGGCGGCGTCACCGGGGTGGGCGACGCGAGTTTCGGCAAGGGCATGAACAAGCTGCACGTGACCAACGAGCGCGGCTGGTATGAACTGGCGCCATTCCAGTCCTACAGCGGCGTCAAGGGCACGACCAGCGACGGCCTCGCGCTCAACGCCACCGTCCCGAACCAGCAGGCGAAGCAAATGGACGACGATGCCGCCGCAATCCTCAACGGCACGCCGCTCCTCGCCCCCGGCGAGGAAGGCCTGAGGGACACGATCGTCGTGGAAGCCATCTACCGCTCCGCCGCCGCGAGCGGCCGGAAAGTGAGCATCGGCTAGGCGGGGGAAGGCGGGCGGGTTTTACGCGGCGTTACGGCGGGCGAAAGCTGCAGGCTTGAGCCGACGGGGGGAACCCGGCACCGTGCGGGCGTGGCGCTGTTCAAGCACATCCTGGATTTCAAAAAAAGCACGCTGGCGATGCTGCGCGACAAGCGGAAGGCGAAGCGCTACTACGTCGGCCCGGCCTTCCCGCTCAAGGCCACGATCGTTTTGCCGGACACCGACACCGCCGGCCGCAAAAGCAAGGGGTCCGACCAGCCCGATCCCGGCCGCAACTGGGGCGGCTCGCTGTTCAACATGTCCAGCGTCGGCCTGAGCCTCCAGCTGCCGCCGGCGGCCGTGGCCCAGGCAGGCGAGGAAACCTCCGTCACGCTGTCGCTCGACGGGCATGACGTGAAGCTGCCCTGCACGATCGCGCATTTCCGCGTGCAGGCCGCCACCGCGCACTGCGGCCTCTCGCTCAAGGTCGAGGACCTCGCCTCGCGCAAGGCCTACCTGCAGCTGCTCGAAGCCGTGATCCTCGGCTCCACGCTCGCCCCGGTGGAGCACGGCAGCATTGCGCACACCCCGGAGGGCCTGCGCTCCGAGCAGTACAAGTCCGAGCGCAAGACGCTGCTCACGGCCTGGCGGAACGAAAAGAGCGGGGAACTCGACAGCTTCGAGCTGGTGCTGGGCGACCACTGCCTGCGCGGGGCGGCGAAGCGCCCGGCGCTGGAAATTTTCTCGAGCAAGGCCGAGGGCGGCAAGACGGCCTGGTCGGCGCCCGGCTTTGCCTTTTCCGAGGGCGTGGAAAACGAGGAATTGCGGAAGCTGTTCCGCTGGATCGCCCTCAACCTGTCGCGCCCGGTGCCGACCGACCTGCGCGAGATGATGCGCTTCTTCGCCCACGCGCGCACCGACTGGACGGCGCCGCCGGCCAGGGTCCCGGGCAAGGCGCCGGCGGCCGCGACTCGATAAATTCGGCGTGGAGGCGGGGCCAGCGGTCCCGCGAAGCAAACACGATTTATCCTGTCATCGCGAGGGCGGCCAAGCCGACCGTGGCGATCCAGCTGGATTGCTTCGTCGCGCGCTTCGCGCGCCTCCACGCAATGACAAATCAGGACAAGACTGGAGAATCGCGGGACTGGCAGTCCCGCCTCCAGAATCACTCAATCAAATCTTGAATCAACGGTTCCAGTGCGGGCGCGATTGCGGAAAACTGGATTGCCTCGCGGATCAGCGCCTCGGCGCGGGCGCCCTTGGCGTCATCGTTGACGTGCAGCGTGCACAGGCGCGTGCCGGCGGACACCGGCGCGCCGATCTTGACCAGGTCGGCGATGCCCACGGCGTGGTCGATCTTGTCCGTCACCGCGGCGCGTCCGCCGCCAAGCGCCATGATGGCATGGCCGCACTTGAGCGCGTCGACCGCGCTCACAAATCCCCGGGCGTCGGCGCCGGCCTTCACTCCGACCAGCTTCCTGGCCGTCGGGAGGATCTTGTAGTCGTCGACGACCTTCGCATCGCCGCCCTGGGCGGCGCACATCGCGCGGAAAACCTCCAGCGCGGAACCGTTCGCGATCGCGGCGTCCATCTGCTTCCGGGCGTCGGCCTCGTTCTTCGCCTTGCCGCCGAGGATGAGCATGTGGCCGGTGAGGGCGTACGTGACCTCCATCAGGTCCGCCGGGCCGCGGCCCTTCAGGCACTCGATGGACTCGATGACCTCGGTCGTGTGGCCGGCGGCGTGGCCGAGCGGCTGGTTCATGGCGGTGAGGACGGCGCGCACGGGTTTGCCACCGGCCTTGCCGGTGGCGACCATCGCGCGGGCGAGGGTGAGCGCATCTTCCTTCTTTTTCATGAACGCGCCCTTGCCGAACTTCACGTCGAGCACGAGCGAGTCGATGCCCTCGGCGAGCTTCTTGCTCATGATGCTCGCGCAGATGAGCGGAATGCACTCGACGGTGCCGGTGACGTCGCGCAGCGAGTAGAGCTTGCGGTCGGCGGGCACGACCTGCGGGGTCTGGCCGATCATGGCGCAGCCGACCTTTTGCAGGATGGCGCGGAACTCCGGGATGCTCCACTGGACCTTGAAGCCGGGGATCGCCTCGAGCTTGTCGAGCGTGCCGCCGGTGTGGCCGAGGCCGCGCCCGCTCATCATGGGCACCTTGAGGCCGCAGGCGACGGCGAGCGGCGCGAGGATGAGCGAGACCTTGTCGCCGACGCCGCCGGTGGAGTGCTTGTCCACCTTCGCGCCGGGGAGGTCACTCAGATCGATCACGTCGCCGGAGCGCATCATCGCGTCGGTCAGCCACGCGGTTTCCTGCGGGGTCATCCCGCGCCAGAAGATCGCCATGAGCAGCGCGGTGGCCTGGTAGTCGGCGAACCGGCCGTCGACCACCCCGCGGGCGAAGAATTCGATCTCGGCCCTGGTCAGCGCGCCGCCGTCGCGCTTCTTGATGATGATGTCCTGGGGAAACATGGGGAGCCTTAGTTGAAAGATGAAAGGTGAAGGTTGAAAACTCGATCCATGCGGGCAGGGGTGAGGCTGGGTCTTTCAACTTTCACCTTTCAACCTTCAACTGCACTACGCATACCGCTCCTCCTTCCACGGGTCGCCGACGGCGTGGTAGCCGCGGACTTCCCAGAAGCCGAGGCGGTCCTCGGCGAGGAAGGTGAGGGTCTTCACGAACTTCGCGCCCTTCCACGCGTAGAGCTTCGGGATGATGACGCGCGCGGGCCCGCCGTGCTCGCGCGTCACGGGCGCGCCGCCGAACTGCGTGGCGACCAGCACGTCGTCGTCGAGGCAGTGCTCGAGCGGGACGTTGGTCGAGTAGCCGTCGTAACTGGTGAAATAGACGAACTTCGCCTCGGGCTTCGGCTGCACCAGCTCGAAGAGCGTGGTGAAGGCCACGCCGCTCCACTGGCAGTCGTACTTGCTCCAGGTGGTGACGCAGTGGAAATCGCTCACGTCGGTGACCTGCGGCAGGGCGTTGAAGGCGCCCCAGTCGAGGGTGACCGGTTTTTCCACGAGGCCGTCGAGCGTCAGCGTCCAGTCCTGCAGCGGGATCTCCGGCTGCACGCCGAGGTCGAGCACGGGGAAACCGGCGGTCAGCTTCTGGCCGGGCGGCAGGCGGTCGGTGGCCGCGACCTCGCGGGGCTTGAAACCGCGGGCGAGCTGCTTCTCCGCCCACTTCTGCTTGGCCTCGATGTAGCGTTCCTTGGACATGGGCAAACCAGGCTAGCGCGGGCGCCGGCTTAGGCAAGTGGCGGCTGCAGGGGCGCGGCGAGGAACGCGGCGACCGGCGCGGTGCGGCGGCCATAGTAGAACGCCATGCCGCCCTGGTAGAGCAGCGAGACGCCCGCGACCGCGCCGTACACCGTCAGGAACATCGTCCGCACCAGCGGCAGGATGTCGGCCTGGTTGATGCCGGCCTCCTGCAGCACCGCCGCCATGTCGGGCGTGAGGTTGCCCATGACGCTTTCGGGGTCGAAGCTGGCGAGCCGGCTCGTGCAGTAGGCGAGGATGACGGAAAGCAGGAACAGTTGCGACCGGACCAGCCAGCGCATGCCGGCGGCATCGCGTTGCTTCAGCATCCGGTGCCCGCGCAATTCCATGGCGCCGGTCCCGAGGACGAGGCCGCCGACCAGTACGCCGACCAGGTCGCCCAGCACGAGCGCCAGGAGCGTGCCGAAGGCCGCGACGATCACGACGCTCCAGCCGTCCAGGCGGGAAACGGCCAGCACCCGGCGGTAGGTTTTTTCCTCGGGCGTGGGGGTCGGCGGGGTCATCGGTTTGACTTTGCCATTATTGGAGCGGCACGAAACCTCAAATTTGATGCGCCCTGATTTGCATTGTCATCGCGAGGTCGACTCCGTCGACCGTGGCGATCCATCTAGCTGGATTGCTTCGTCGCGCGCTGCGCGCGACTCCTCGCAATGACAAATCAGGTCACCACCAAAATTAACGCCATGCCGCCGCGCCCGCCCAAATCCTGGCCTTTCCGGATCGAGTATCCGCCCGAGCTGCCCATCAGCGCGCGGGTGGACGAGATCGTCACGGCCATCCGGGACCACCAAGTCCTCGTGCTCGCGGGCGAGACGGGTTCGGGCAAGACGACGCAGATCCCCAAGATGTGCCTCGCCGCCGGCCGCGGCGAGCAGGGCCGCATCGCCTGCACCCAGCCGCGCCGCGTGGCGGCGAGCTCGGTGGCGCGACGCGTGGCGGAGGAACTGAACGTCGGCTTCGGCCGCGAGGTCGGCTGCAAGATCCGCTTTGCCGACCAGACCTCCGGCGACACGGTCATCAAGTTCATGACCGACGGCATGCTGCTCGCCGAGCTGCAGGCCGATCCCGAGCTGCGCGAATACGACACGATCATTGTGGACGAGGCGCACGAGCGTTCGCTCAACATCGATTTCATCCTCGGCCACCTGCGGCGCCTGCGCGAACGCCGGCCCGACCTGAAGATCGTCATCACCTCGGCGACGATCGACACCGCGGCCTTCGCGAAGGCGTTCGGCGACGCGCCCATCATCGAGGTGTCCGGCCGCGTGTATCCGGTGGAGGTGATCTGGTCGCCGCTGGAGGAGATGAAGACGGACAAGGGCGACGTCACCTACATCGAGGCCGCCGTCGAGGCGGTCGAACGCATCCTGCTCGAGAGTTCGCAGGGCGACGTGCTGGTGTTTTTCCCGACCGAGCGCGACATCCGGGAGGCGCGCGACCAGCTGGAAGGCCGGCGGCTGGGCCGGCTCGAGGTTGTGCCGCTCTTCGGCCGACTCACGAACGCCGAGCAACAGCGTGTCTTTTCGCCGTCGCCACAACGCAAGATCGTGCTCGCGACCAACATTGCCGAGACGTCGCTGACCATTCCCGGCATCCGTTTCGTGGTCGACACCGGCCTGGCGCGCGTCAGCCGCTACACCCCGCAGAGCCGCACGCGCCGCCTGCCGGTCGAGCCGGTGTCGCAGAGCAGCGCCGACCAGCGCAAGGGCCGCTGCGGCCGCGTGAGCGACGGCGTGTGCATCCGGCTTTTCTCGGAACAGGACTACCTCGACCGGCCGCGCTTCACGCAGCCCGAGATCCAGCGGAGCAACCTTGCGGACGTGATCCTCCGCATGAAGGCCTTCGGGCTCGGCGACATCGAGGAGTTTCCCTTCCTCAACGCCCCGCCGGCAAAGGGCATCCGCGCGGGCTACGCGCTGCTGCACGAGCTCGGGGCGATCGACGAGGCCGGGGTGCTGACCGACCTCGGCCGCGAACTCGCGCACCTGCCCGTGGACCCGACGGTCGGCCGCATGATCCTGCAGGCGCGCGGCGAGAAGGCGCTGCGCGAGGTGCTCGTCATCGCCGCGGCGCTCAGCATCCAGGACCCGCGGGAGCGTCCGCTCGACGAGCAGCAGAAGGCGGACGCCGCGCACCGGCGCTTCACGCATCCCGATTCGGATTTCCTCACGCTCCTCGCGATCTGGGAGATGTACCATGACCAGTTCGAGGCGATGACGCTCGGCAAGCTGCGGAAGTTCTGCACGGCGCACTACCTGTCGTTCATGCGCATGCGCGAATGGCGCGACGTCCACGCCCAGCTCGGGGACACGCTGCGCGAACGCGACGGGTTCCGGCCCACCTCGGTTTACGACGGCTTGAAGAAAGGGCAGGAGCTGAAGCTCGAGCTGGGCACGCCGGCCTACGCGGCGATCCACCGCAGCATCCTCACGGGCCTGCTCGGCAACATCGCGACGCGGACGGACGAGGGCGATTACCACGCCGCGCACGACCGGCGCGTGAATGTGTTCCCGGGTTCGACGCTGTTCGAGAAGCACGGGGCGAAGAAGTCCGCCTCCGCCAAGCCGGCGGCGGACACTTCATCGGCGCGCAAGCGGCCGGCGAAGTGGCTGATGGCGGCGGAAATCATGGAAACGGCCCGGCTCTATGCCCGGACATGCGCCCGCATCGACCCGCAGTGGGTGCTCGACCTCGGCGGACACCTGCTGCGCGTGGCGCACAGCGAGCCGTTCTGGAGCGAGGACCAGGGCCGCGTCCTCGTGAAGGAGCGCCGCCGGCTCCACAATCTCGAGCTGGAGACGCGCGCGGTGGGCTACGGGCAGATCAACCCGGCGCATGCCACGGAAATCTTCATCCGGGAAGGCCTCGTGGGCGACACCATCACCTGGCCGTTCGATTTCCTGCGCCACAACCGGCGGATCCGCGCCGAGGCGGAGGCCCGGCTCACCCGCACGCGCAGCACCGGCTACATCGACCTCGACGAGGCGACCTACCGTTTCTACGCGGCGCAATTGCAGGACGTCTCGAGCGTGGCCGAACTGGTGGATTATGTGCGGCACGCGCAGGCCACGCAGCCGAAATTTCTTTTCCTCGCGGAGGACGACCTGAAGCCGGCCGACCACGCCGAGGCTGATGCGAAGGCCTTTCCCGCGGCGCTGCCGGTGGACAACCGGGTGCTGCCGCTGGCCTACGCGTACCAACCGGGCCGGGCCGAGGATGGCGTGACGGTGCGCGTGACGCAGGCGGAGGCCGGGGCGCTCACGCCCGCCGCGCTCGACTGGGCCATCCCCGGCCACTTGGTGGAAAAGGTCGAGCTGATGCTGAAGGCGTTGCCGAAGGAACAGCGGCGCAACCTGATCCCTCTGGCCGAAACCGCGGTGAAGCTGGCGCGCGACCTGCCGCTCCTGGCCGCGCGGCCGAAGCAGCCGACGCTCGGCGAGGCGCTGGCGGAACTGTTGCAGCCGCGGCTCGGCGTGAAGATCGACCCGGCATTTTGGTCCGCCAAGGCATTGCCCGACCACCTGCGCGTGCGCGTCGAGGTCGTGGACAACCGCGGCACGGTGCTGTGCGCGAGCCGCGACCTCGATGAAATCAAGAAGCTGCTCCACGGCCGCCAGCGCGAGGTGAGCCGGAAGGCGGCGAGCACGGAAAACGCCGCGTGGCGCGCCGCGCGCGCGAAGTGGGAGAGCGACCCCGCAACGGAATGGAAGTTCGGCGACCTGCCGGCGTCGGTCGTCGTGGAGGAAAGGCACGGCCTCCCGGTGCCGGCCTGGCCGGGCCTGCAGGCGCTCCCCGCCGGCGTGGCGGTGCGGCTGTTCGCCGCGCCCGAGGCGGCCGCCGACGCGACGCGCGCCGGGCTGGAGAAGCTCCTCGCCACCCAGCTGCGCCACGATCTCGGCTGGCTGGAAAAGGATTTGAAGGCCCTGCGCATGCTCGGGCCGCTGGCGGTCACCCTCGTTTCGATCGACCAGCTGCAGGCCGACGCCTGGGAAGGCATCCGGCGCTGGGTGTGCCGGCGTGCGCTGCCGGCGCTGCGGGCGGATGATTTCGCCGCCGAACTCGCCCGGGCGAAGCAGGATCTGCGCGGGCTGGTGCCGAAGCTCGGCGACTGGCTGAAGGAAATCTTCCACCTGCGCCTCGAACTCGAGACCCACGCCACGCCGTACCCGGGGCTGGCGCAGGATCTCGCCGCGCTGCTGCCGCCGGATTTCCTGCGCCGCACGCCGTTCGAACGCGTGAAGCACCTGCCGCGCTACCTGAAGGGCATGAAGGCCCGCGCCGAGCGCTGGAAGCGCGATGCGGCGAAGGACGCGCAGCGTGCGGCCGAGCTCGCGCCATTTGTCGCGGCGGTGAAAAAAGCCGGCAACGAGGCGACCGACTTTCGCTGGCTGGTGGAGGAATTTCGCGTGAGCCTGTTCGCGCAGGAGCTCGGCACGGCCGAACCGGTGTCGGCGGTCCGGCTGGCGCGTGCGCTGGGGGAAATCCCCGGGAGAAAGCCGGCGGAACCCCCGGGGCCGTCGCCGTCGATCCTGCCGGCCGCCTCGAAAAAAGGCGCGCCGCTGAAGAGTCTCGGCGCGCTCGACCAGTTGTTTCGCAAGTAACCGGGAATGGCCTTGCGGGTGGGGCGGGCCCTGTGGCTTGCTCAGGGACATGAGTGCGATCCAGGACCGGCGCAGTCCCGCGGAAACGGTGCGCGAGGACATCGCGCGGCGCGTGGAAGCGGAGATGACCCGGCTGCTTTACCGCTCGGCGGGCTTCGGGTTGTTCTCGAACTTCGCGCTTGCGCTCGTGCTCACGGCGGGAATCTGGAGTTATTTTCCGTCGCGCCAGACGCTCGGCTGGCTGGCGCTGATGCTGGTCATCAGCGGCGGGCGCGGTCTCCTCAACTGGGCCTTCGCCCGGCGCGCCCGTGCCGACGGGGAGATGGCCTGGTGGCGGCGGGCCTTTTTCATCGGCGTGATCCTCGCCGGCTGCAGCTGGGGCCTCGCGGCCTGGGTCTTCCTGCAGACCACGGAGCTGCTGCCGCGCTGCCTGGTGATGCTGATCATCGCCGGCCTCAACGCCGGCGCGGCGCGGGCGCTCGCCTCGGTGCCGGTCAGCTACGTGGTCTACGTGCTGGCGACGCTCGGGCCGGGGGCGGCGGGCTTCCTGACCTACAGGGAGACGGGCAGCTGGACGCTGGTGGCCTGCACCCTCACGTACGCCCTGTTCCTGCTGAACACGGCCAAGCTCCATTACCAGGACCTGCGCCGGCATTTCCGCCTGATCTTCGAGAACGAGGAGCTCGTGACGACCCTCAGCGTGGCCAAGCGGCGGGCCGAGACGGCCAACCAGGCCAAGAGCGAATTCCTCGCGACCATGAGCCACGAGATCCGCACGCCGATGAACGGCGTGCTCGGCATGCTGCAGCTCCTGCGCGACTCGCCGCTCACGCCGGACCAGCAGGAGCAGATCGACATCGCCGTCGGGTCGGCGGGCAACCTGATGCGCCTGATCGACGACATCCTCGACCTGTCCAAGGCGGAAAGCGGCCTGATCGAGCTCGAGGAGGCGGAGTATTCGCCGGCCGAGCTCGGCGCCGAGACCGTCGCGCTGATCGCATCGCTCGCCGACGTGAAGGGCCTGAAGATGCTCTACCACACCGACCCGGTCCTGCCGGACCTGGTGATCGGCGACGTCGCGCGCGTGCGCCAAGTGCTGCTGAACCTGCTGGGCAACGCGGTGAAGTTCACCGAGCGCGGCAGCGTGGAGCTGCGGATCGAGTCCGCCGCGGGCGGCGGCGGCCCGCTGCTGCGCTTCCGGGTGATCGACACGGGCATCGGCATGGACGAGGCCACACAGGGCAAGCTCTTCCAGAAATTCAGCCAGGGCGACAGCTCGATGAAGCGCCGCTACGGCGGCACCGGCCTCGGGCTCGCGATCTCGCAGAGCCTCGTGCGGCGGATGGGCGGACTGATCCGGGTGAAGAGCGCGCCGGGCCGGGGCACGGAATTCCACTTCGAGCTGCCGGTGGTCACCTCGGCTTCCGCGCCGGCGGGGGCGGCGGCGGCCGCGGCGGCGCTGCCGTCGCTGCAGGGCGATATACTGGTGGTGGACGACGACTGGGGCAGCCAGCGCGTCATCGAGATGTTCCTCCGCAAGCTCGGGCTCCAGCCCCAGATCGTGGACAACGGCGTCGAGGCCATCGAGCAGGCGGTGAAGCGGCCGTGGGCCGCGGTGCTCATCGACCTGCAGATGCCGGGACTCGACGGTTTCGAGACCACGCGCCTCATCCGGGAAAAGCTGGGCGGCCGCGCCCTGCCCATCATCGCGGTCACGGCCAACGCGCGCACCACGGACCACCAGGCCGCGGCGGCGGCGGGCATGGATGATTTCCTGACCAAGCCCGTGCGGCAGGACAAGCTGCGCGCCTGCCTCGAGCAGTGGCTGAAAAAATAACCGGGCGCGGGTTGTCTTTTGCCCGCGCCTCGCCACGTTTTTTCCCATGAAATTATCCCGATTCCCCTTCGCGGCCCTGCTGCTGCTCGCCGCGACCGCGGCCCTCGAGGCCAAGCTTGTCACCAAGCCCGTCGCCTATGAACACGCCGGCGTGAAACTGGAAGGCTATCTCGCCTACGACGACGCCAAGGCTTCGCCCGGCAGCAAGGCGGCCGGCGTGCTCGTGGTGCCCGAGTGGTGGGGCCTGACGGATTATCCGAAGAAGCGCGCCGAGCAGCTGGCGGACCTGGGTTACGTCGCGTTCGCGGTGGACATGTATGGCGCCGGCGTGACCACGGCCAATCCCGACGAGGCCGGCAAACTGGCCGGACAGTTCTATGGCAAGCCGCTCATGGCGGAGCGCGCGCAGGCCGGGCTCGACCAGTTGCTGGCGACCGGCCTGGTCGATGCGAGCCGCGTCGCGGCCATCGGCTATTGTTTCGGCGGCTCGACGGTGCAGGCGCTCGCCTACAGCGGGGCGCCGCTGGCCGGCATCGTGAGCTTCCACGGCGGGCTGATTCCCGTGCCGGCGGATGCGGCCGCCAAGACGAAGGCCAAGATCCTCATCTGCCACGGCGCGGTGGACAAATTCATCAGCAAGGAACAGGTCGACCAATTTACGCAGGCGATGAACGACGGGAAGTTCGATTACCAGTTCATCAGCTACGCCGGCGCCACCCACGCATTCACGAATCCCGGCGCCGACGCGATCGCGACGGCAACCAAGCTGCCCATCGCCTACAACGCCGCGGCCGACCAGCGCTCGTGGTCGCACATGCGCACGTTCTTCCGCGAAGTCCTCGCGGCGAAGAAGTGAGCGCCGTCACGGTCTACACGCTGCGCCAGTGCAGCACGTGCCAGGACGCGTTGAAGTGGCTCGAGGCGCGCGGCATCCCATGTGAAATAAAAGCCATCCGCGAAACCCCGCCGACGCTGGCGGAATTGCGCGCGATGCTGGCGGCCTATGGCGGTGAAATCCGCCGCCTCTTCAACTCGTCCGGCATCGAATACCGCGCGCTGGGCATCGCGCGGAAACTGCCGGAACTCGACGAAGCGGGGGCGCTCAAGCTGCTGGCGGGCAACGGGAGCCTCGTCAAACGGCCTTTCCTCGTCGGGCCGGGCGTGGCGCTGGTCGGTTTCGACCCGGAACGCTGGGCGGGCGCCCTTCCGGCCCGCCAAAACCGCCGCCCGGCCTGAAATCCTGTAACTTTCCCGCGATCGCCGTGTTTTCATGGGCACATACCCTATGAAATCACTGACCCGACTCCTGCTGCTGGCCGCCACGCTCGCGACGCCGCTCGCGCTTTCCGCCAAGATCATCCGCAACGTCGACAAGACGTTCACCGTTCAACCGGGCGGCCACCTCAAGGCTTCCACCCAGGGCGGTGACATCGTCATCAAGACCGCCGACGTCCCCGAGGTGCGCATCCGCGCCCGGGAAATCATCCACGCCTCCACCGAAAAGGAAGCCGACGAAATCCTCTCCAAGCTGACCCTGACGATGGAGCAGAGCGGCAACGACGTGACCATCGAATCCAAGTACGAGAAGCGCGGCCCCGGCACGTGGTTCGGCAACTGGCCGCCGGTCAATGTCTCGCTCGAGGTCACCGTGCCGAAAAATTACAATCTCAACCTGGGCACCTCCGGCGGCAACATCGACGTCGCCAGCGTGACCGGCAATGTCCGCGCCCACACGAGCGGCGGCGACCTGAAGTTCGCCCGCGTCGACGGCGACATCGAGGCCGGCACCTCCGGCGGCAACATCACGCTCAACGAAGGCACGGCCCGCGCCAAGCTCACCACTTCCGGCGGCGACATCCGCGTGGATCGCGCCGGCGGCCCGACCGAGGTTTCCACCTCCGGCGGCAGCATCGAGCTCACTTCCGTCGCCAACCTCATCAGCGCGACCACCTCGGGCGGCGACGTCCGCGCCGCCATCACCGGCCCGCTCACGCAGGACACCCTGCTCAGCACCTCGGGCGGTGAGGTCGACGTGAAGGTGGCGAAGGGCACGGGCTTCCAGCTCGATGCCAGCACCTCCGGCGGCGATGTCCGCGCCGACGGCCTCACGATCACGATCGAGAAGGGCGGCAGCGGCCGGAGCCGCCTGTCCGGTGCCGTCAACGGCGGCGGCCCGCGCCTCAAGCTCCGTTCCTCGGGCGGCGACGTCACGATCCGCGCGAGCTGAGCGAAACCATTTGTCAGTGTGTGTGTGCAGGAAGCCGGCGCGAAAGCGCTGGCTTCCCTGTTTTGGCGGGGTTCAATTCGCGGGCATGGCCCTGGTCGACACCCACACGCACCTCGATTCGTTTGCGCGCAACGGCACTTTGCCGGCGGCCTTGCAGCGGGCGGAGGCGGCCGGGGTGGGGGCGATGGTCACCATCGGAACCGACACCGATGACTGGACACTTTACCGCGACCTCGCCGCCGCGCACGAGGGGAAGATCCATTATACCGCCGGCCTGCATCCCTGCAGCGTCGGCGCCGACTGGGCCGGGCGCGTCGCGCAGCTGGATGCCTTCTGGCGCGGTTCGCCGGCGCCGGTGGCCCTCGGCGAGACCGGCCTCGACCGTTTCCACCTGCCCAAGGATCCGGCCGAGGCGGGAAAAATCCTCGGCTGGCAGAAGGCGGCGTTCGCGGAACAGCTGGCGCTGATGAAGCGGCGGGAGTGCCCGCTCGTGGTCCATTCGCGCGGCGCGTTCGCGGAATGCGTGGCCCTGATCGATGCGGCCGGCGTCGACTGGCGCAAGGTGGTCTTCCATTGCTTCACCGAGGGCCCGGCGGAAATGGCCGAGCTCACCCGGCGCGGCGGCTTCGGTTCGTTCACCGGCATCATCACTTACAAGACCGCTGAGAACGTGCGGGCCGCGGCGCTCGCGCAGGGGCTGGACCGGCTGATGATCGAGACGGACGCGCCGTACCTGACGCCGATGCCGCATCGCGGGAAGCCGAACGAGGTGGCCTACCTGCGCCACACGGCGGAATTCTGCGCGGACCTATTCAAGGTCGGCCTGGACGAATTCGCCGCGCGCACGACGGCGAACGCGAAGCGGTTCTTTTCGATCTGATCAGGCTCAGGCCTCGTCGAACTTCTTCGCGAAGAGCGCCTCGAGCTCGACCAGCATCTGCTCGGCGTCGGGCCCCGTGGCCACGAACCGGACCGTGGAGCCCTTGGCGGCGGCCAGCATCATGAGCCCCATGATGCTTTTGCCGTTCACCTGCTCGTCGTCCTTTTCCACATGGACGTCGGCCTTGAACTTGTTGGTGACCCGGACGATCATGGCCGCCGGACGGGCGTGGATGCCCATCTTGTTCTGCACGAGGAGGTCCTTCGTGGCGGTCTTGGCGGTGGTATCACTCTTTTCCATTGCGGTGCGTGAGGCGGGTCGGATTAAAGGTTAACGCAAAAGCCGGTCGCGACCCGGCTTGCAATCACAAAGACCCCCGCATGCCTGCCTTTGCCATCATCGTGCCGTGCCGATTGGAGTCCACGCGCTTTCCGCGGAAACTGTTGCATCCGATTAAGGGCAAGCCGCTTGTATTGTGGGTCGCCGAGCGCATCACGGCGCAGGCTCCCGACTATCCGTTGTGGTTCGCAGTGGATCATCCGTTGCTGGCTGAATGCATTGAGGGAGCCGGATTTAGGGCGATTATGACCGATGCCAGCCACCAAAGCGGCACCGATCGCATCGCGGAAGCCAACCGCACTGTCCGTGCCAGCCATGTGCTTAACGTGCAGGCCGACGAACCGCTGGTGACGGGCGCGCAATTGCAGGCCCTGGCCAAGCTGATCCAGGGCGACTGCCCGATGGCGACGCTGTGCACGCCGTTCAAGCGGGTGGTCGATTTCTACAACGTGAACCAGGTGAAGGTGGTCACCAGCCGGACCGGCCGGGCGCTGTATTTTTCGCGGTCGCGCATGCCGTATTCGCGGGACCTCGGCCTGACGATCGACGACGCGTGGGTGGCGGCGAACCCGTGCTTCAAGCACCTCGGGCTGTACGCCTACCAGGCCGATTTCCTGGAAAAGTTCATCCGCCTCGCCCCCGGCAGGCTCGAGCAGATCGAAAAGCTCGAGCAGCTGCGCGTGCTGGAGAACGGCTACGACAT
>CAYZSN010000257.1:0-7526 GCA_964481095.1 uncultured Oleiharenicola sp.
TGCCGACGAACCTTTACGGCCCGGGCGACAACTACCACCTGCAGAATTCGCACGTGCTGCCGGCGCTGATCCGCAAATTCCACGAGGCAAAGCAGGCCGGCCGGCCCGAGGTCGTGGCGTGGGGCACCGGGTCGCCGCGGCGCGAGTTCCTGCACGTGGACGACCTGGCCGAGGCCTGTGTCTTCCTGCTGAAGCAATCGTCGCCACCCGACCTGATCAACATCGGCACGGGCACGGATGTGACGATCAAGGAACTGACCGAACTCGTGGCCAAGGTGACCGGATTCGGCGGGCGCATCGCCTGGGATGCCACCAAGCCAGACGGCACGCCGCGCAAGCTGATGGATGTCTCGCGGCTTGCGGCGCTCGGCTGGAAGGCCCGCATCGGCCTGCGCGAGGGCGTCGAGAAGGCGTACGCCTCCTTCCTCGCGGAACAGGCGGCGGACACGCTGCGCCAGTGACTGCCGGATAGCGGGTCAATTTAATGTAGGCCGGGCTCCATGCCCGACAATCAACCGGTGATGTGGGGGATAAACCCCGCCTGCAATTACCGCCGGCTGATCAAACCGGCCATCTACCGGACCATACCCGGGCGTTGACGCCCCGTCGCGCCGCCTCCAAGCTCGGGGTGTCAGTCCGGCCAGTCACGGCTCAACGCACACAACCCCCATCACCCATGTCCGACCCAGTCACACCGCCGCCTGCGGCGCCTGCCACCGAGGATAACACCACCGCCATCCTCGCTTACATCACGTTGATCGGCTTCATCGTCGCGATCATCATGCACGGGAGCAAAAAGACCGCGCTCGGCGCCTATCATCTCCGCCAGGCGCTGGGACTTTTCATCACCTGGTTTGCGGGCGGGCTGGTGCTGGCGCTGATCCCGGTGATCGGCTGGGCGCTGCTGCCGGTCTTCGCCCTGGTGATGATCGTGTTCGCCATCATGGGCCTCGTCGCCGCGGCCAACCGGAAGATGAAGCCGCTGCCCGTGCTCGGCGGCAAGTATGCCCAATGGTTCGGTGGCGCGTTCGCCTGAGCGCCCTGCCGGCCGATTTCCAAGCCGCCCACCCGGGCGGCTTTTTTGCGGCTGACTTTCCTCTTGCGGCGCCGGCGCCGCTGCCAACGGTGGGACGGTCCATGATCGCTCCCGAAACCTTTTCCCACCTCGAGAACATAAAGAAGCGCGCCGGCTACTTATGGAGGTTTCTTTGACGTCGAGCAGAAGCAGCGTGAGATAGAGGCGATGGAGGGGCAGATGGGCGACCCGGCATTCTGGGACAACAACGAGCGCGCCCAGAAGCACATCGGCAAGCTCAACGGCCTGAAGAAAACCATCGGCGGCCTCGTGGCCTTCAACAAGAAGCTCGATGACGCCGCCGTCATGGTGGAGCTCGTCGAGGCGGCCGATGCCGCCGAGCGCGAGGCCTACGCCAAGGAGCTCGACACGACCGTGTCGGCCATGGTCGAGGAGCTCGACAAGCTCGAGATCGCGTCCTTCCTCACCGGCCAGTTCGACCGCAACAACGCCATCTTCAGCATCCAGGCCGGCGCCGGCGGCACCGAGTCCAACGACTGGGCCGACATCCTTTTCCGCATGTACTCCCGCTGGTGCGAGCGCCGCGGCTTCGAGGTCGAGCTCATGGACGTGCAGCCGGGCGACCAGGCGGGCATTTCGAAGGCCACGATCCTGATCAAGGGCGAGAACGCCTATGGCTATGCCAAGGCCGAGCGCGGCGTGCACCGCCTCGTGCGCATCAGCCCCTTCGACGCCAACAAGCGCCGCCACACCTCGTTCTGCGCCGTCGACGTCGTCGCCGAGATCAACGAGGAGATCAACATCGAGGTTCCCGACAGCGACATCCGTGTCGACGTCTACCGCTCCTCGGGCAAGGGCGGCCAGGGCGTCAACACCACCGACTCCGCCGTGCGCATCACGCACCTGCCGACCGGCATCGTGGTGGTCTGCCAGAACGAGCGCTCGCAGATCAAGAACAAGGCCCAGGCGATGAACGTCCTCAAGGCCCGTCTCTACGAGCGCAAGCTCGACGAGCAGCGCAGCGAGATGGAAAAATTCTACGGCGAGAAGGGCGAGATCGGCTTCGGCTCCCAGATCCGCAGCTACGTGCTGCAGCCCTACCAGATGGTGAAGGACCTCCGCACGGGCGTGAGCACCAGCGACACCCAGGGCGTGCTCGACGGCGACCTCGACCGCTTCATCTACGGCTGGCTGCGGGCCGGCTGCCCGCGCCACCGCAACAAGGACATCCAGATCGATGACGAGTAGAGCTTTCAGCGATCAGCCTTCAGCTGTCAGCCAACCAAGGCATCGGCTGTACGGGTCCGGCATTTGCCTTGCTGACAGCTGAGAGCTGATTGCTGACTGCTCCGCCACCATGCCCGACCTCGCCCTCGAAACCCTTCGGTCCGCCTTCGGCGCCCAGTCGTTGTTCGAGGACAAGACCTGGCAGCTCTCGCCGCAGGCGTGGCCGCTGACCCCGGAGCAGGCGAAGGAGCTCGAGCAGATCGGCGCGGCCTGCCTCGAATTCCACCAGGCGCTCGAGACACTTTATTTGCGCTCGGCCTCCGGGAAGAACCTCCTCCGCAACAAGCCGCTCCTCGCCCCCTGGGTGGCCGACTACCTCGATCGCGGCAAACCGCCGGAGTTGATCGCCCACGCCCGTGATCCGAAAAACCGCGGCGCATTCCCGACCGTCTTGCGGCCCGACCTGTTGCTGACCGACGACGGGTTCGCGCTGACCGAGCTCGACTCCGTGCCGGGCGGCATTGGCCTGACCGCCTTCCTCAACCGCCTCTATGGCGGCGACAGCGACCCGGCGATCCTCGGCGGGTCCGACGCGATGATCGAGAATTTCCACGCCTCGCTTGCGGGTCTGCGGCCGGGCGCGCGCAACCCGCTCATCGCGATCCTCGTGAGCGACGAGGCCGCGACTTACCGGCCGGAAATGCAATGGCTGGCCGAGCAACTGCAGCGGCTCGGCCGGCGCGTCTTCTGCATGCGTCCCGACGATGTCTTCCCGCTTGGTGGCGAACTTTTCTTCGACGTCGAGGGCGCGCCCGAGAAGATCGACGTCATTTACCGCTTCTTCGAGCTGTTCGACTGGGCCAACGTGCGGGTGGGGCGGGAAATCATCGAGGCGTGGCACGCGGGCGCGGTCGCCATTGCGCCGCCCATGCGCCATTTCCAGGAGGAAAAGCTCGCGCTCGCGCTCTTCCATCATCACTTGCTGCGGGAATTCTGGGCCGAGTCGCTCGGCGGGCGCACGCTCAAGCTCCTGCGTCGGCTCATTCCCCAGTCGTGGATCATGGATCCCGCGCCGCTGCCGCCCGGGGCGGTCCTCGATGGCCCGCAGGTGGGCGGAGGCCTGCTCGGCGACTGGCGCGACCTCGCCGGGGCGTCACAGAAGGAACGCGATCTCATCATCAAGATCAGCGGCTTCCACGAGACGGCCTGGGGCGCGCGCAGCGTTGTGCTCGGGAGCGATTGCTCCCGCGAGGAATGGCAGCAGGGCGTCGAGCAGGCGCTGCGGCTGGCCCCGACCAACCTGCACGTGCTGCAGGAATACCGGAAGCCGAAGAAGCTCGAACACATGCTTTATGAGCAGAAGGACGGCCTGCCCGCCGGCTCGTCCGCCGTAGGCCCGGCGAAGGTGGAAGCCTTGGCGAAGGCGGGCCGGTTACGCCTGTGCCCTTATTACTTCGTGGTGGGCGGCGCGGCCCGCCTCTCCGGCGCGCTCGCCACGTTTTGTCCGCCCGACAAGAAAATCATTCACGGGATGACCGATGCAGCCTTGCTCCCGTCTAGGGTTTTAACCTTAAGTTGAAGCGTGCGCACTTTTGCCCCGTTTCCTAGGCGAAATTCAATCTTGAAGGCAGGTCTGGCGTTGGCGGGCATCGTCCTGCTCGCGACTCCGGCCCGATCCCAAGGCGCGACTGACGTCGCGGCGCTGCTTGATCGGGCCACCGGGGGGGATTCCGACGCGCAGAACCAGCTCGGCAGCCTTTATACCAATGGCGTGTCCGGCCAGAAGCCCGACTTTGCCGAGGCTTTGCGCTGGTTCCGGCAGTCCGCGGAAAGGGGCTACGCCCCGGCGCAGTACAACCTCGGGCTGGCCTACGAACTCGGCCGCGGGGTCGCCGCCGACGAGCGCCAGGCGTTCAAGTATTTCCTGATGGCGGCCGAGCAGGGCTTTCCCCCGGCCCAGTTCAACGTGGGCAACATGTACACGGAGGGCCGCGGCATCGGGCAGGATTATTTCGAGGCCAACCTCTGGTACAAGCAGGCGGCCGACAGCGGACTCGTCGAGGCCCAGTTCAACCTCGGGCTCGCCTACGAATTGGCGCGGGGCATGCGGAAGGACGAAGCCCAGGCCGTGCGCTGGTACCGGCAGGCGGCGGAAAAAGGTTACCCGCCGGCCCAGTACAACCTCGGCCTGATGGCGGAGGACGGACGCGGGATGGCCAAGGATCCCGTCGCGGCCGCGGCATTCTACCGCTCGGCGGCGGAACAGAATTTCGCGCCGGCGCAGGTCAATTACGGGCTCATGCTTTCCGAGGGCCGCCCGGGCGTGGCAAAGGATCCGGTCCAGGCGCTCGTGTGGCTGAACCGCGCCGTGCAAAACGGGGCCAAGCCCCAGGCGCGTGACGCCCTCGCCAGCCAGCTGACAGCCGAACAGGTGGCCGCAGCCAACCGGATTTTGTCCGGCGGCAAGCCGGCCCAGGCGGTGGCAGTCAGCGTTTCAGCGCCCGATCCCGCACCCGCGGCCGGGAACGCACCCGCATCGGCCGGGAGCGACACGAATTTGGTGAGCCAGCTCCGCGACCAGAGCCGGCGGCTCGCGAGTCAGGTCGAATCCCTCACGGCCGACAAGGAGGCCTCCGACCGCCAGATCTCGATTCTCACCGCGCAGGTCAGGGATGCGCAGCAGGACCTCGCCAGGGCGCGTAGCGGCTCCCCCGCGCCAGCCACCACCATCGGCGCCGAGCAGCTCGCGGCGCTGAACACGAAACTCGAACAGGCGTCGGCCGCGCTCAAGCAGGCCGAGGACAGGAACGCCCAGCTCGCCGAAGCCAACCAGCGCCTGACGCAGGAGAAGGCGGCGGCCGACGCGGGCGGCGTGCCGGCCGGCGCCAACCAGGCTTCCATCATCGCCAACCTGCAGCGGGACAATGCCCGCCTGAACGACGAGGTGAAACGCTCCACGCGCGAGCTGCTCTCGCTCAACACCCAGTTGCGCAACCTGCAGCGGGAGGCCAGGCCGGCGGCGCCGGCGACCAGTGACACCGCGGCGTCCGCATCGGGTCCGGCCGTGGCCGAGCTGCAGCGGCAGATCGCCACGCTGCAGGCGGAGAAGGCCGACATGGAGAAATGGTCAAAGTCGCTCGAAACGACGCTCAACCAGCAGGCGGCCGCCGCGAAGCTCGGCGAAGGCCAGGCCGCCGATTTCCAGCGGAAAATCGGTGAGCTCCAAGGCCAGCTCGCGGATCGCGACCAGGCGCTGGCGGCGCTGCAACAGGCGGGCGCGAAGCAGGCCGACGAGAGCAAGGAGCTCGGCGCCCGCCTCGAACGGGCCGAGGCCCAGCTGAAAAACGCGACGAATCGCAAGGCGGACGCCGCCGAAGCAGAAAAACTCAACCGCCAGCTCAACGACCGGCTCAAACAGGCCCAGGAGGACCTGGCCGACCGCGAGCAGGCCCTGTCCGCCCAGAAGCAGGAGGCCGCGCGTCTTTCGGGCGAGGGCCGGGAATTGACCGCGCGCCTGGCCAAGGCGGAAGCCCAGCTCAAGGCGGCCGGCAGCCGCAAGGCGGATGCAGCCGAGATCGAGCAATTGCGCGACCAGCTGGCCCAGGCGAAGCAGGATCTCGAGGCGAGTCGCGCTTCCAGTGCGCAAGATTCCACCGAGAGCATCCGGCTGAAGGCCGAACTCGCCAACGCGGGCCAGAAGGCCTCGCAACTGGAGGCCTCGGTCGCGGATCTCACCAAGGCGCGGGATGAATTGCAGGAAAAGCTGGCGGCGACACAAAGCAGTTCGGCCGACGTCGCGGCCTTGCGCACGGCGCTCACGGAGGCGAAATCCCAGATCGTCGACCTGCAGCGCGACCTCGCGGCCATGCGCCAGCAATCGAGCGGCGCGAACGCCGGCATGGAGACACTGAAGCAGCAGCTGGCGGACGCGAACCAGGCGCTGGAGAAGAGCGGCGCCACGGTGGCCGAGCTGACCGCGAGCAACGAACGCCTGGAAAAGGACCTGGCCGCCGCGAAGCGCGGGACCATGGACGCGGGCGTGCAGCGCGACGAACTGGCCAAGGCCCGGCGCGACCTCGTCGAACTGGCCACGCTGCGGGACGAGAACATCCGGCTGCGCAATGACGCGGCGGCCGGGGACGACCTGAAGTCCAAAAACGAGCAGCTTGCGCGCGACAACGCGCAGCTGACCGAATTCATGAACGGCAACCGGGCCGACCTGAACAAGGCGCAGGCCCGGGTGGCCGAGCTAGAGAAACAGCTCGTAGACGCGCTGACGGTGCGCACGTCGGGCGGCGACGCCGCGAAGAAGCTGCAGGCCGACCTCGACGAGGCGAACCGGACCATCGAGAAGCTGAACGGCACCGTCGCCGACCTCACCGCCGCCAACGACAAGCTAGAAAAGGACGCCGACAATGCGCAGAAGTCCGCCGCGGCCGCGCTCGCCGCGCAGTCGCAGGCGCTCAGCGCCGCCAGCCCCGATTCGTTCCAGATGGAAATCGGCACGCTGAATTCCCGGGTGAAGCAGCTGGAGGCGCAGGTGGAGGAGGAGCGGGCGAACGCCGCGAAGGAAATCACCACGCTCGCCGGCCAGCTGCAGAAGACGCGCGAGACGAACAAGTCGCTGACCGATGCGAACCGCGCCCTGCTCTCGGCGAAGGACAGCGACACCTCCGCGACGAAGGACGAGATCGAGCAGGCGCAGGCCAAGGCGAAGGACCTGGCCGCGGCGAACGACCTGCTGCGCCGGCAGGCGCAGCAGCAGGCGGACAACCTGCGCGCCCTCACGGCCGAGCGCGACAGCCTGCAGTCGCAGCTCGTCGACGCCCGCAAGGTTGCGACCGTGCTGCCCGGCTTGGCGGACGAGAAGGCCGCCTTGCAGGAAAAGCTCGAGGCAGTCGGCACCCAGCTGGTCCAGCTGCAGAAGGAGCAGGACGATTTGCAGAAGGCCAACGCCGACCTGACGCAGCAACTGGCCGCCAGCCGGCAGGCGGCCGAAATGGCCCAGGCCGACATCGCGGCGGCGCAGGACAAGACCGCCGAGGCCGAGAAGGCCGCGGAATCGCACAACGCCTCGGTGGCCGAGCTGACCGCGGCCAACGACAAGCTCGAGCGGGAGCACGAGGACATGCGCCGGCTGGTCGACTCCTACCGCGCCGACATCACCCGGCTCACGCAGAATGTCCGCAGCGCCGAGCAGCAGCGCGCTGACGCCGAGCGCGGCGGCCAGCAGAACATCGACGCGCTTACCGCCCAGCTCGGG
>CAYZSN010000258.1:0-6624 GCA_964481095.1 uncultured Oleiharenicola sp.
GCGTCGCCCAATGGGTGGGTCCTGCCCGGTGTAACGGAGGCCGCCGCGGCCCGCGCCGCGTGGCATGAACTCTGCCCGGCCGCGCGCAACCGTCCCGTGGCGCTTTTCTATTCGCGCTTTCACCGGAAGAAGCGCGTGCGCGAATTGATCGAGCTCTGGCGGTCCGCCCCGCGCGGGGACTGGCTCCTGCTCATCGCCGGGACCGCGGAGGAATTCTCGGCCCCGGAACTGGCCGCGGTAACCGGATTGTCGGAGGACATCGCGATCTTCGATGGCGCCGGCCGGCCGCCGCCCTACGGCGTCGCCTCGCTTTTCCTGCTGCCCTCCCATTCGGAAAATTTCGGCCTGGTGATCGCCGAGGCGCTCGCCTGCGGCGTGCCCGCGCTCGTCACCGACACCACCCCGTGGTCCGGGCTGACCGCCCGGGCGGCGGGCTGGTGTGTGCCGTGGGAGAAGTACGGCACCACGCTGGCGACCGCGGTCGCATCGAGTCCGCGGGAACTGCAGGTGATGGGCCGCCACGGCCGCGAGTGGATGGCGCAGGATTACTCGTGGGGAAAAGCGGCGGCGCTCCTGCATGAATTCTATGACCACCTCCGCCACGGGTGATTCAGCCCCCAGGGTTTCGTCCTCCGCCAGCGACTCCCCGCTGCTGACCCGGCTCGTGCTGATCCAGTTCGGCCTGCTGCTGGTTTTCTCCTCATGGGCTTTTGGCGGACAAGCCCACTGGGTGCGGCAGATCATCGCGTGGTGGGGCACCGCGGGCATGCTGCTGTTCGTGGCGGTCAGTTTCACGCGGCGTTCCCCTGGCGGGCGGCTTCACCCCTCGCTGCGCCTGCTGTGGCCGCTCTGGGTTTACGACGCGATCGTGATCGCGAGCTGCTTCAATCCCGGTTTCCGCGAGCTCAACGTCTCCGGGGAAATGTCCCTCGTCCTGGGCGATCCCAGCCCGTGGCTGCCCTCCGCGGCGGTCCCGCGGCTGGCGGCGAAGGAGCTCTGGCAGTTCAACGGGCTGGTGCTCTCCGCCTTCAACCTGCTGCTCGTGACCCAGCGCCGGACCCAGTTGCGCAATGTACTTTTCCTGCTGGCCGGCAACGCCGTGGTGCTGGCCGTGCTGGGCACCTTCCAGAAACTCATCGGGTCGCCAGGCCTCTGGTTCGGGCTCGTGAAGTCGCCCAACGAACATTTCTTTTCCACGTTCATTTATCACAATCATTGGGGCGCGTTCACGCTGCTGAACCTCGCCGCCTGCCTGGCCCTGCTCTTCCACTACTACCGTCGTGGCGGGCACCGCGATATCTGGCATTCGCCCGTCCTGCTCGGCGCCGTCGCCACGCTGCTGCTCGCGCTGTCCGTGCCGCTCAGCACCTCGCGCTCCTGCACTTTCCTCGCCGCGGGCCTCCTGGGCGCCGCGCTGGTGCACCTGCTCCTGCGGGTGGTGCGCCGGCGGCGCGAGCACCAGGAATCCGCCGCGCTGCCGGTGGCGGCCATTGTGCTGGCCGCCGTGCTCGCCGTCGCCGGCATCGGCTACCTCGGCCGCACCGTCATCGCGCAGCGCTCGCAACTGACCTCCGAGCAGCTCTCCCGGCTCGAGACCGAAGGCACCCTCACCTCGCGTCTCGTGCTCTACCGCGACACCTGGCACATGGCGCAGGCGAAGCCCTGGTTTGGCTGGGGCCTCGAAAGCTACGGCCGCGTCTTTCGCATTTTCAACACCCAGCGCGCGGCCGAGGTGATATTCTGGATTCCCTACTACGCCGAGGCGCACAACGACTGGCTGCAATCGCTGGCCGAGGTCGGCTTCGTCGGCACGGGCCTGCTGGCCCTGCTCGTGGTCCTGCCGCTCGCGTCCGTGCGCTGGCGGCGCGTCGGCTCGGTCGTGCCGCGCTACCTGCTCGCCGGCTGCGGCCTGGTCCTGCTGTATGCCTGGCTCGAATTCCCGTTCGCCAACCCGACGGTGATGCTGGCCTTCGCCGCGGTGTTCTATTGCGCCATCCGCTACGCCGAGCTGGATGCCGCCCGATCCCACGATGCCTGAGCGCCCGCCCTTCTCGGTTGTCATCCTCACCCTGAACGAAGAGGCCCGCCTGCCCGCGTGCCTCGCCTCGGTGGCGGAATGCGACGACGTGGTCGTGCTTGATTCCGGGTCAACCGACCGGACCGTCGCGCTCGCCCGCGCAGCCGGGGCCCGCGTGCTCGTGAACCCCTTCGAGAATTTCGCGCAACAGCGGAATTTCGCCCATGACCATGCCGGTTTCCGCCACCCGTGGGTCTTCCATCTCGACGCCGATGAGCACATGACGCCGGAATTGCTGGCCGAATGCGCGCAGGTCGTGGCCGCCAATCCGCCGGTTGAAGGCTATTATGCGGCGCCGCACATGATGTTTCACGGACGCTGGCTGCGCCGCTGCACCGACTACCCGGCCTGGCAGGCGCGGTTCGTGCGGAGCACGGGTTTCACCTTCGTCCAGGTGGGGCACGGCCAGCGCGAAAAACCGGGAACCCGCATGGGCTATCTGCAAGCGGGCTATCTCCACGATGTTTCCGTCAAGTCGGACTCCGAATGGGAAGCAAAGCACCGCAGTTATGCCAAGCAGGAAGCCCGGCGACTGGTGCAGGCCCCTGAAAGGACGGGGGTCCTTTTGCGCCGCGTCTTCGGCGGCGACCGGCTGGAGCGTCGCCGGGCGCTCAAGCAACTGAGCTATTCCCTGCCCGCCCGGCCATTCCTGCGCTTCGTCTACCAGTATTTCCTGCGCGGCGGGATCTTCGACGGGCCGGGCGCCTGGCGTTACTGCCGCCTGCTCGCCCGTTACGAGGGATTTGCCATCCAGGAAATCAGGCAATTGCAGGCTGAGCGCCGTGATGCACGCTGAGACAAGAGTCATCCTGGTCAACCGCGTCTACTGGCCGTCCGCTAGCGCCACCGCGCAGTTGCTCGCCGACCTCGCCGAGGGCCTCGCCGCACGCGGCTGGAATGTCCACGTGGTCGCATCCGGCGAAGCCTCCACCCGGCACAACGGGGTCACCGTGCACCGCACGGGCACGCCGGAGCAGCACGGCGGATTGCTTTCGCGCGCGCTGAACCACCGCCGCTTTCTGCGCGCCGCCCGCCGGCAGCTCGCGGCCCTCGTCCAGCCGGGCGATACCGTGGTCGCGCTCACGGATCCGCCCATGCTGGGGGCGATGGCCGCCGAAGCCGCCGCCGCGCAGGATGCCCGGGTCATTCATTGGATCCAGGATATCTACCCGGAGATTGCCGCGGCGCATTTTGGACCGCTCGCCGGGGTCCTGCTCTCCGTGCTCAAGTGGCGGCGCGACCGTGCCTGGCGGAATGCCGCCGCCTGCGTAACCCTCGGGGAAGCCATGGCGCAGGTGGTGTCCGCCCGCGGCGTCGAGCCCTCGCGCCTCATGGTGATCCCGAACTGGGCTCCTCGCGAACTTCACGAGCCGCCCACGGCCGAAGCCGTCGCGGAACGCCGCCGGCGGTGGGGTTGCGCCGGCAAATTCGTCGTCGCCTATTCCGGCAACCTGGGCCGGGTCCACGAATTCTCCACGCTCCTTGATGCGGCCGCGCGGCTGGCGGATGATCCTGCCATCGCGTTTCTTTTCATCGGCCAGGGGCCGCGCTTTGCCGAGGTCGCCGCTGACGTGCAGCGCCGCGGCTTGGGAAATGTCCGGCTGCTGCCGCCCGAACCGCGCTCCGGCCTGGCCGCGGCGCTGGCCGCGGCCGACGTGCATTGCGTCACGCTGCGACCGGCGTACGCCCGGCTGGTTTATCCCAGCAAGCTGGCGGGCGCCCTGGCCGCCGGCCGGCCGGTTGTTTTTGTCGGATCGCCCGATGGCGACATCGCCCGGCTGCTGCGGGCGCGCGACTGCGGCGCGAGTTTTCCGCCCGGTGCGGCGGACGCCCTGGCCGAGACCCTGCGCCAATGGCGCGCCGCGCCCGGTCCCGCGGCCCAGCGCGGCACCCGGGCCCGCGCCGCCTACCTTGAACTCCTGACCAGCGAAGCCGCGCTGACCCGCTGGGAAACCGTGCTACGCACCGCCCATGAATAGATGGAACTTCAGTTTGCCTCGGCTGCATCCAGCAGTGTTAATCCCCCGCCAATGAGCCAGGGAAGATATGCCACGTTCGGATTGGTGACGCTGGATATTATCTGTGTCTTCGTCGTGTTCAACTTCGTCGCCTGGACGCGCAACCTGGGCCATGGGGAAGCCCTGCTGGTCGCACCGCTCATCCTGCCGGTGTTCATGCATGTGCTGGCCGTCTACCTCATCGACGGCTACAATCCCCGCACCGACATGATGTCGGTGACCTACACCAGCCTGCACACCATCGGCCTGCTGACGGTGGCGGTGGTCACGCTGTTCCTCACGTTCGTCTTCATCCCGGCGGGCTTCACGCTGCAAAGCAGCCGCATCGTGCTGGTGGCATCGTGCGTGCTGCTCATCCCGGTCACGCTGGTTTACCGCCGGTTGATTTACCAGCAGCAGCTGGCGCGGAAACAGCAGCGTTACTTCATGTTCCTGGGCAGCCCCGAGAGCTGCATCGCCTTCAAGGAGGAGTGCCGGCGCAACCACATGACCCAATCGGTGCTTTATGCCACCAACGAGACCTTCGGCGCCAGCCGCCCCGCCAGCATTGTGTCCACCCCACCCATGGGTGACGTCGCACATTACCTGAAGGAGTACGAAAGCAACCTCGACGCCATCATCCTGCGCGAATCGAGCCAGGAGCTGCCCCCCGTCGTCGCGCAACGGCTGATGGAGCTGCACTTTTCGGGCGTGCCGACGTACACGCTCGAGCTCTTCCACGAGGTCTACTGGCGCAAGATCCCGCTCTACCGGCTCAACCAGACGTGGCTCTTCCAAGAGGGCTTCCAGATCGCCCGCGAGCCCGTCTTCGAGCGCCTCAAGCGCCTGAGCGACATCCTGCTCGCCTCCCTCGGCCTGCTGCTGGCGCTGCCTTTCCTCCCGCTGGTCGCCATCGCCATCTGGATCGGCGACCGCGGCCCGGTGTTTTTCCGCCAGCCGCGCGTCGGCAAAAACCGTGTGATCTTCGCCATCGTCAAGCTGCGCACCATGAAGGTGCACCACGACGGGGCGGTCTACACCGGCAAGCAGGACAACCGCATCACGCCCCTCGGGCGCTTCCTGCGCGCGACGCGCCTCGACGAGGTGCCGCAGCTCTGGAACGTTCTGGTCGGCGACATGAGCCTCATCGGCCCGCGGGCGGAGTGGGTGAAACTGGTGGAGGAATACGAGGAGAAGATCCCATGCTATCATTTCCGCCACCTGGTGAAGCCGGGCATCACCGGCTGGGCGCAGGTCAACTATCCGTACGGCGCCAACCTCGACGACACGCTGCGCAAGCTGGAGTACGACCTGTACTACATCCGCTATTTCTCGTTCGTGCTGGATGCCTCGATCGTCCTGAAGACGATCCACATCATGCTGTTTGGGAAGGGGCGCTGACGGCGCGGTGCGCCGCAAGTATCAAGTGACAAGGACCAAGTGCCAAAAGCAGATCACCATTTGACGCCCGCCCACCGTTTGTTTGTCCAGGGTTCCGGGTCTTGCCACTTGATACTTGTCACTTGGCACTTCCTGAACACGTCGGGTGCGACGCTGTGAAGGTCTACGATTTCATCTGCATCGGCGGCGGCAGCGCCGGCTTCAACGCCGCCCGCGTGGCCGCCGGGCTCGGCCTCAGGGTGGCCGTCATCGACGGCGCCCGCCAGCTCGGCGGCCTCTGCATCCTGAAGGGCTGCATGCCCTCAAAGACGCTGCTCTATGCCGCCGAGGTGCTGCACCACGCGAAGCACGCGGGCCGCTTCGGCCTCAGGGTCGCCGGCGCCCACGCCGACATGCGGGCCGTGCATGCGCGCAAGAAGCGCATCATCGCCGATTTTGCCCGGTATCGCGCGAAGGCGCTCACGGCCGGGAAGTTCGACCTGATCCGGGCCCACGCCCGCTTCATCGACGCGCACACGCTGGAATTGTCCAACGGCCGCCAGGTCCGCGGCCGGCACTTCCTCATCGGCACCGGCTCGAAGGTGTGCGTGCCGCCGGTGCCCGGGCTGCGGGCGGCCAGATGCTGGACCAGCGACGAGGTGCTCGACCTGGATTTCATCCCGAAGAGCGTGATCGTCCTCGGCGGCGGCATCGTCGCCTGCGAGCTGACGCAGTTCCTCGTGCGCATCGGCACCAAGGTCACCCTCATCCAGCGCAGCCCGAACATCCTGCGAGACCACTCGGAGGAGGCCTCGACCGTGGTGCAGCGGGCGCTGGTCGAGGACGGGGTCGAGCTTTTCGCCGGCACCGAGATCACGGAAGTGCATCGGGACCGCCACGGATTTACCGTCCGCTTCGTGCATGACGGGAAGCGCCTCGTCCGCCGGGCCGCCCACGGCTTCAACGCGCTCGGCCGGGAACCGAACACGGGCGCGCTGGGCCTCGGCAATGCCGGCGTGAAAACCCGCCCCAACGGCCGGATCATCACCAACCGCTGGCAGCAGACGAGCGCGCCGCACATCTACGCCGGCGGCGACTGCTCCGGGCCGCATGAGATCGTCCATGTCGCCATCGCGCAGGGCGAGCTCGCCGCCCGCCATGCGGCCAGGG
>CAYZSN010000259.1:0-12807 GCA_964481095.1 uncultured Oleiharenicola sp.
ATGATCGGCGGGAGGACCTGCTCGACCGACGGCCACCCGCGGGCGCGCAGCGTGGACTGCACCAGCGTGAACGGCTCGCCGAGGACGTAGCCCGCGAGGATGCGCAGCGCGGCCTCGTCGGCGGGAGATTCGCTGAGAATCGCAACCTTCATTCCAGCCAATTCCTCCAAACCTTGGGCCACGAAGAGGCCCAAAAAGCGCGATACCGGCCTGTGCGAATTTTCCGTGCGCCTAGAGGCGCCTTGGGAGTTTCAGTCGCCATCGGATTTTTGTGACTTTCGTGGCTAAACGGATTGGTGGTTCGTCATTCCTCCGGCACGCCGCCGAGGATGCCGCTGTACCAGAGGTCGCCGAGGTGGGCGTCCTTCATCAGCTCCAGGATGTCGGCGCGATCCGACAGGCGCTCGAACCTCGCCGACGCGCCGTGCTTGCTTGCGAGCACGACTTCCTCCGGGTGCTCCCGGAACTGGTCCAGCAGGTATGGCGAATGCGTCGTGGTGATCACCTGCACCGGGCTGCGCGCCATGCCGGTTTCCTTCGGATAGCTCAGCCGGTAGAGCGTGTCCCGCACCTCGCGCAGCGAACGCGGGTGCATGCCGCGGTCCGCCTCCTCCAGGCAGACGACGGCCGGCGGCTGCGGCGTGAAGGCCAGCGTGAGGATCGTGAGCAGATACAGCGTCCCCTGCGAAAGGTCCTCGGCCGGCACAAAATGTCCGCCTTCGGCCACGAGGCGCGCGCCCAGTTCCACCGTGCCGCCGGGGACCGGACGCAGCTCCAGGGCGGCGAACTCCGGCAGCGTACGGCAAAAATCCGCCTGCAGCGCCGCGAACGCCGCCGGGTGCTCCCGTTGCCAGCGCGCGAGCACGGCCGCGAGATTGCCGCCGTTCGACGCGAGTTCCCGGCCCTCCGCCTGGCGCGCCGGCACCGCCATCGCGTAATGGTCGAAAAGATAACCGCGGATCGTCTGCAGTTTCGTCCGCAGCTCGTTCCACTTGTCCTCCGCGCCCGGCGGATGATCCACGACGAGCAGGTTGCAGACGAGTTCATCGGCATTGCAGCCGAGCGTGACGCGCATGTCCTCATACGGCGGGGCAAAGGTGAAATCGACCTGCGGACCACCCGGCGCTTCGCGCAATTCGCTTCGCGGCACCGCCGGGAGCGCCGCCAGCGTGCGCAACTGGAGCAGGGCCTGGATGAGGCTCGTCTTGCCGCTGCCGTTGGGCCCGAGCACGAGGTTGAACGGCGCCAAGCTGACCGCCGTCGAGCGCAGGGCCTTGAAATTCTTGAAGTGAACCGCCGCGATCACAACGGAAGCCTACATATCCGTCGTGCAACAACAAGCTGGTTTTGAGTCACTTAGACCGGGCCACTTCACCGCCAAAAACCGAATGAATAAAGCCGGTCCGAGATGCGTCCCAAGGACAGAACCTCAACTTCAACCTTAGGAGGATATCATGAAGACCAAAATCACCGCCCTCACTCTCGCCGCCGTCACCGCCTTCGCGTTCACCCCCAAGCCCGCCTCCGCCGGTGACAAGACCGGCGCGGTGATCGCGGGCGTGGTCATCGGCGGGCTGATCGGCGCCGCCATCGCGGACAGCCACAATGACGCGCCGGTTTATACCACGACGACCTATTGCCCGCCCGTCCCCGCCGTCGTCACGCCGGCCCCGATCGTCGTCACCGACGGCTACTGGAGCACCACCGTGGTCAACGTGTGGGTGCCCGGCGTCTGGGTCGTCGAGCGCGATCACTACGGCCGCAACTACCGCCACTATGTCGCGGGCCACTACGAACGCCGCAACAACCGCGTGTGGATCGCCAATAACCACCGCTACGATCGTCGCGACGACCGCCATGACAACCGTTACGATCGCCGGGATGACCGGCGCGACGACCGCCATGATCGCCGCTGAGTCGAACCCAAACCTTCACACCACTAAGCCACACTAAGCATCCACTGATCAGAAGATCGTCATTAGTGCCCAATCAGTGTCCCTTAGTGGTTAAAGAAATCCCATGACCTGCCGCGACAGCGAATCCCTGATTCTGGCCGAACGGGACGGCGTGCTGACCCAAGAGCAGCGCGCCGTCCTCTCGGACCATGTTGCGGCCTGTCCATCCTGCCAGCGCCTCCGCGCCGATCTCGCGACGGCGCTGGCCGCTTTCAAAACCGCCAGCGCGAATGTGCGCGTGCCCGACACCGGCGAAGCCTGGCGCGACCTGCAAAGCCGCCTGCACGAATCAGCCAAGCCCGCGAAGAAGCGTCCGCTGGCTCCCGTCATCTGGTTCGCCGCCCCGCTGGCGGCCGCCGCGGCGCTGGCCTTCGCCTTCCTGACGACGCGGCCGGTCCCGGCGCCGCCAAGCCGTCCGGCCGTCGCCGCCATCGCGCCCCCGCCGCTACACGACCCATCGGTCATCGCCGGTGCCGATTTCGTGGAAGCCGGCGATCCCAACGCCTCCACGATGGTGTACGTGGACAAGGACAGCGGCTGGCTCGTGGTGTGGGCGACGGATGACGATACGGACACGCCGACCAGCGGTTGAACCATGTAGCGCAGGTCTGCGACCTGCGTCAGTGCGCGACTGCCGCCGAAGGCAGGTCAAAGACCTGCCCCGCCTCATGGCAGCCAGGGAAACTTCTCCGCCCTGGGCTTGCGCTTTTCGCGCTGCGCCGAGCTGAACTCCTTCGCCTCCTCGGTCATGTAGTAAAGCATCGTGGCATTGCCGGACAGCTCCTGCACGCCGGTCAGGCCGTCGAGCTCGGCGTTGAAGGCGGACTTGAGGCAGCGGATCGCGAGCGGGCTTCGCTCCAGGATCTCGCCCGCCCATTTCACGCCCTCGGCCTCGAGCTCGGCGATCGGTACGACCTTGTTGACCAGGCCCATGTCGAGCGCCTCGGCGGCGTCGTACTGCCGGCAAAGGAACCAGATTTCGCGCGCTTTCTTCTGGCCGACGATGCGGGCGAGGTAGCTCGAGCCGTAGCCACCGTCGAAGCTGCCCATCTTGGGGCCGACCTGGCCGAAGATCGCGTTGTCCGCCGCGATGGTGAGGTCGCAGATCACGTGCAGCACGTGGCCGCCGCCGATCGCGTAGCCCGCGACGAGGGCGATCACGACCTTGGGCATCGAGCGGATGAGCTTCTGCACGTCGAGGATGTTGAGGCGCGGCACGCCGGCCTCGTCGATGTAGCCGCCATGACCGCGCACCGACTGGTCGCCGCCGGCGCAGAAGGCGTACTTGCCGTCCTTGGCGGGGCCCGCGCCGGTCAGCAGCACCACGCCGATTTTCCGGTCCTCGCGGGCGTCGAGCAGGGCCGCGTGCATCTCGACCACGGTCTGGGGCCGGAAGGCATTGCGCTTCTCCGGCCGGTTGATGATGATGCGGGCGATGCCGCCGGCCTTATGGTAGAGAATATCCTCGTATTTCCCGGCCGATTTCCATGCGTGGGGCATGACCCGACCATGTTGCAAGCGTCTTGAGCCGCAACCGTTTTCACGGCGCGGACGCTTTTTACCAATGTCCGTCAACCCATTTCTGGTTATTGTGGAAAACTGCTTGGAGTGCGCCGCTTCCAGCCGACAATCGCCCGTTCCTCATGAGCACACCTGCCTCAACGACCGGCTCAGCCGCCAAGGCGGGCCTCGCGCTGGGTGCGCTTGGGGTGGTCTTCGGCGACATCGGCACGAGCCCGTTGTACGCGTTGCGGGAGTGCCTGAACTACCTCCCTGCCGTCGAACGCTCCACCGGCGTACTCGGTGCGCTTTCGCTGGTCTTCTGGGCCATGACCCTCGTGGTGGTGGGCAAGTACCTGATCTTCGTCACGCACGCCGACAACCGCGGCGAGGGCGGCATTTTCGCACTGATGGCCCTCAGTCACACCGACCGCAAGAAAGCCGGCATGGGGGCGCTTACGATCGTGATCCTGGCCGGCGCCGCCCTGCTCTACGGTGATGGCATCATTACGCCGGCCATTTCCGTCATGGGTGCGGTCGAGGGCCTCAACACCTTCGACCCCGAGTTCTCCCGCAACGTGCCGTTCATCTCCGCCGCCATCCTCGCGGTGCTCTTCATGGTCCAGAACAAGGGCACCAGGAAAATCGCGCGGATCTTCGGTCCGGTAATGCTGGTGTGGTTTCTGGTCATCGGCACCCTGGGGGCCTGGCATATCTCCACTGCTCCAGAGGTCTTCAGCGCGCTTAATCCGCTGATTGGGCTTCAGCTGCTGACCAATCATCCCGCCCAGGCCACCACCCTGCTCGGCGCCGTGGTCCTGGCGATCACGGGCGCGGAGGCCCTCTACGCCGACATGGGCCACTTCGGGCGCAAGGCCATCGCCAATGCATGGTATTTCTGCGCCTACCCCGCCCTCATCCTGAATTATTTCGGCCAGGGGGCGCGTGTCCTGGCCCACCCCGGTGACGGGGGCCACACGTTCTTCGCCCTGGTGCCGGAGGGCCTGCCGCGCCTGTTCCTGACCCTGCTCTCGATTGTCGCCGCAGTCATTGCCAGCCAGGCCATGATTACCGGCACCTTCTCCCTCACCCGCCAGGCGATCCAGCTCGGGTTTTTTCCGCGCCTGATGATCAAATACACCAACCCGAACCAGTCGGGCCAGATCTACCTGCCGGTCGTCAACCTGATGCTCGCGCTCGGCTCGATCTACGTCGTGCTGTTCTTCGGCTCGAGCGATCACCTTGCCGCCGCCTACGGCATCGCCGTCACCGGCACGATGGTCGTGACCACCATCGCCTTCTTTGCCGTGCTGCGAAACCGCTGGCGCTGGGCCACCCCTGCGGCGCTGGCCTTGTGCGGCCTATTCCTGCTCGTCGACCTTCCACTCTTCGCCTCCAACCTGCACAAATTCACGGACGGCGGCTGGTTCCCGATCATGATCGCGATCGGCAGCATCGCCATCATGCACACCTGGAAGCTCGGCAAGGACGAAATCTTCCGCCGCATCTACGCCAACGAGATCACCGAGGAGGAACTCGTCAACGTGGCCCGGTCCGACCGCATCGCGCGCGTGAAGGGCACCGCCGTCTTCATGGCGGGCGTGCCGACCGGCACCCCGCTCGTCCTGCTCCACCACGTCAAGGCCAACAAGGTCCTCCATGAGACGGTCGTCCTGCTCAGCGTCGTGACCGAGGAGGTCCCGGCCGTGCCCGAGGAGGAGCGCCTCGAGGTGCGCGAGATCGGCGCGGGCGACGGCATCTGGCGCGTCGTGAGCCGCTACGGCTACATGGAGTCGCCCGACGTCACCGCGCTCATGGAGCGGGTCCGCGAGGCCGGCGTGCCGGTGAAGCTCACGGAGGCCACCTATTATTTCAACCGCGAGATGGTCATCACCGGCGGCGACACCCGCATGTGGCAGTGGCAGAAGCGGCTCTACGCCCTGCTCAGCCGCAACGCCCGCCCGGTGCGCGACTATTACCACCTGCCCCCGATGCAGATCATCGAGGTCGGCCTGCCGATCCAGCTGTAGCCGGGCCAAGCCCGGAAGTGACAAGGTTCGAGTGGCAAGTAGCAAGACCCTGGGTCCCACGTCTTGTTACTTGATACCTGATACTTGATACTTCCATGCTGCGCCATGCGCGCCGACGTCAGCACCCACCGCTTCATCAGCCATTTCCCGGCGGCGCAGGGCGCGAAGGTCCGGGAGCACATCCGGCTCGTGCGCTTCCCCCACAAGGCCGAGATCTTCGTCGAGGGCAGCAAGTCCGACTGCGTCTACCTCGTCCTCACCGGCCGCGTGATTCTGACGAAGAAATCCCCCGGCGGCGCGGCACAGGTCATCGCCTTCAAGGGGCCCGACGACTACTTCGGCGAGCTCGGCGTGCTCGACGGCTCGGTGCGCAGCACGACCGCGATCGCCGACGGCCCCGTGCAGCTGGGCCGACTGCCGCAGAAGCCGTTCCTGCAGATCCTGTCCGAGTCGTCGTGGCACACCGTGCTGCGGCTGTTCAGCCAGGTGAGCGAGAACCTCCGCGCCACCAACGAGCGCTACGTGAGCGAGGTGGTGCGCAAGGAGAAGATCACGCTGGTCGGCGAGATGGCCAATTCCATGGTGCACGACTTCCGCGCGCCCTTCTCCACCATCAAGCTCGCCACCGAGCTGCTGGCCAAGCACTCGCCCGCGCCCGAGACCCAGCGGCTCTGCGCCATGATCCTGCGGCAGGTGGACCGCCTCGGCGGCATGGTCGAGGAGGTGCTCGATTTCGCCCGCGGCGAGACGCACCTGCGGGTCAAGCCGGTGGCGCTGCAGGAATGCCTGCTGCAACTGCAGGAGAACAACCTCGAGGCCCTCGCGCGCGCCGGCATCAGGCTCCGCGTCAAGCCGACCAAGCTCACGCTGCCGCTCGACGCCGACCGCTTCCAGCGCGTGCTGCAGAACCTCGTGACCAACGCCCGCGAGGTGCTGACGCCGCGCAAGGGCGGCGTGATCTCGGTCTCGGCCCGGCGCGAGGGCCGTTTCGCCTTCGTCACCGTCGCCGACAACGGCCCGGGCATTCCGCCGGAGATCCGGTCGACGCTGTTCGAGCCGTTCGTGAGCCTCGGCAAGACCAACGGCACCGGACTCGGTCTCGCGATTTCCAAGTCGGTCGTCGAGGCGCACCATGGCGTCCTCGATTTCAAGACGTCGCGCCAGGGCACGGCGTTCACGATCCAGCTGCCGCTGGCTTAGCGCGCCAGCCCCGCAAACAACTGCTTCCGGAACGCGGCGTCGCGCTTCCGGTCCGTGCGCACCTCCAGCAGGCGCACGCCGCGCGCCGGGAGTTTCGCCACCAGCCGGGCCAGGTGTTGCGCATCGCGCACGCGCACATGCTCCACGCCGTACGCCGCCGCGAGTTTGGCGAAATCCGCCCGCTGCGGCGTGGCGAAGAATTCCTCGAACGGCGGGTCGAACTGCGCCACCGGCAGGTGTTCGAAGATGCCGCCGCCGTGGTTGTTGACCAGCAGGACGGTCAGGCTGCCCTCGAACCGCGGCGCGCTCAGGAAACCGTTCGTATCGTGCAGCAGCGCGAGGTCGCCCGTGAGCAACACAGCCGGCACGCCGGCGCGGTGCGCCACGCCGAGCGCGGTGGACAGCGTGCCGTCGATGCCATTGGCCCCACGGTTGAATTGGACGCGGCGGAGGCCGTTGTCCGCCGGCCAGAAATATTCGAGGTCGCGCACCGGCATCGAGCTCGCCACGAACAGCACCGTGCCCGCCGGCAGGTGGCGCGCCAGCAGCGGCACCAGGGCCGGCTCGACCAGCGCTTTGGGATTTTCCAGCGCGGCGGCCAGGGTCCGGGCGACGCGGCGGTCCTCCTCCAGCCAGCGCCGGGTGTGGTCCGCAGGCTTGCTCCGCCCCGGAAAACCGGCGCACCACGCGGCGAAGTCGCCCCGGACATGGGTCGTCCGCAGGCGCAACCCGTCCAGGTCATCGGTGCGATCCGTCAGCAGCAGGGTCTCCGGATTCGCCCGCTTGAGCCATTCGCGCAGCACCTTGCTGGTCGGCCAGCCGCCGACACAGATCACCCGGCGGGGCAGCAGCTCGTTCGCCCGCGCGGGCGAGCGCAGGATGCCATCGTAATGGGCCACGACGGGGCCAACGCGCCCGGCCTGGTGCCGCACGGGCGACAATGCATCGGCCAACACGGGCCAGCCCGTGGACCGGGCGAGACGCCCGACCTGGGCGACAAAATCGCGCAGCGAAACCGGATCGTTGGGCCCGACCACAATCACGCCGGTGTCACCGGCTGCCTTGCGCCACCATGCGGCGGCATCGTGCGCGGGCGCCGGCAATGTGGGCCGCGCGGGCTTAACCTTCGCCAGGATCCGGGCGACCGCGGCGGACGTGACCGCCGCCGGCAAATCCTGCCGCAAAGGCGGCAGCGGGTCGCGGAACGGACAATTCAGATGCACGGGGCCCCGCATCGGGCGGGCCGTGGCGAGCCAGGCTTGGCGGAGCGTCGCAACGAGCCCGCGCAGCCGGTCGAGGCGGGCCGCGGGCACGGGCAGGTCGCGGAAGAACGCCGTGAACCCGCCGTAGAGCCCCTGCTGGTTGATGCTCTGGCCCGAGTGGCAGCCGCGCAGCTCCGGCGGACGATCCGCCGTCAACACGAGGAGCGGCCCGCCGCTTTCATGCGCCTCGACGACCGCCGGCAGGAAGTTCGCCGCCGCGGTGCCGCTGGTGCACACGAGCGCCACCGGGCGCTGCTCCTGCTTGGCGAGGCCCAGCGCCAAGAACCCGGCGGAGCGCTCGTCGAGCACGGGGATGGACTCGATGCCGCGATGCCGCGCGAAGGCGAAGGTGAGCGGCGCCGAGCGTGAGCCGGGTGAGATCACCGCCTGCCGCAGGCCCAGCCGCGACAGCGTCTCGACGAGCACGCTGCACCAGAGGGTGTTGGTGTTGCGAAAGTCGAGGGAGGTCATGGCAAAACAGGGAAACCGCTAATGGAATTTCGCCAAAAGCGAAATTCACGGTGTGTGGCTCCGGCTGAAGTAGATTCCGCCGTTGGCGGAATCCTTTTAGTGGTCCCCTTCCGGGGTTTGAAAAACCTCCCTAATCTGGAGCCAAGCCGGTTCCATTCGTGTCTATGCGTGTTCATTCGTGGTTGTTCAAGTTCCGGTCAGGGCTTCGATCAACGCCTTGAACTTCAGTTCCGTCTCGGCGAATTCCTTGTCCGGCTCCGAGCCGGCCACGATGCCCGCGCCCGCGTAGGCCGTGGCGGTGCGCCCGTCAATGAGCGCCGAGCGCAGGCCGACAAAGAACTCGCCGCCGCCGCGGTGGTCCACCCAGCCCTGCGGGCCGGCGTAGAGCCCGCGCGGGAAGGACTCGAGCCGCGCGATCGCCGCCAGCGCCGGAACCTGCGGCGCGCCGCCGACGGCCGGCGTCGGGTGCAGGCGGTGCACGAGGTCGAGGATGTGCACGCCCGCCGGCAGGTTGGCGCTGATCGGGGTGTGCAGGTGGTGCACGTTGGCGAGGCCGAGCAGGCGCGGATGGGTCACGTGCTCGACCTTCAGGTTGAGATCCGCCACGCGGCCGATGATCGAATCGAGCACGAGCCTGTGTTCGCGGAGGTCCTTCTCGCTGTGCAGGAGCGCCTGCGCCAGCGCGGCGTCCTCGCTCGCCGACTCGCCCCGCGCCGCCGAACCCGCCAGCGCCGTCGTGTGCATGCGGCCGCCCGAAACGCGAACGAGCCGCTCGGGCGTCGCGCCGATGAAGCTCTGGCCCTTGCCGTTCGCGATGGAGAACGAGTAGCAGTCCGGGTAGCGACGCCGCAGGTGGTTCAGGACGCTGATCGGATGAAATTCCTCCGCCGTCGTGTACTTCAGCGCCCGCGCCAGCACGACTTTTTCGTAATTGCCCCGGGTGATCTCGCCGAGCGCCTGCTGCACCGCGCGCTGGTAGGAGCCGGCGCCGCCGATCTCCTCGGCCATCCGGGGCGCGGACGGACGCTCCTTGTGCTTCGCCCGGCTGTAGTCGAAGGCGCCGAATTTGGCGTGCGCCTTCCAGACCTTGGCCGCCAGCAGGTCCACCGGCGCGTCGCCGGTGATCGCGAGGTTCGCCACCGCGACGGTGCTGTCGCCCATGCGGGCCACCTGCCAGCGCGGCACGAAGACCTTCAACGCCGGAAACGGCGCGCCCCCTGCGGACTCCGGACTGAAGCCCGCGGCGAAAAAGAAATGCGGCCCGGCGAACGGCTCGTCCAGCGGGCCGACCGCGATGGTGTCGGCGAGCGTGCGCTCGATGAACGTTCGCACCGCCTCGAACCGCCCCACCCCCTCCGCCGTGAAATCAACCGCCGACTCCGCGCCGGCGACACTGAAGCCCTGCGCCGGCCGCTCCGCGTAGAAATGGGGCTCCGCCGGGTCGAAGATCGATTCGAGCACCGCGAGCGGGTCGAGGTTGTCGACCATCATGCTGATGCTCACCAGCTGCGGCCGGCCGGCGGCCTGCGCGGCGGCCGCGCATTGAGCGAGGAACTCCCGGAGGGCTTCCGGGGTCGCACTGGCGGTGGGATTGACGGGCGGAGTCTTCATGTAGGAGCCTGCTTGCAGGCGACCTTGAATGTCATCGCCTGCAAGCAGGCTCCTACACCTTGGCCGGCGGTTGCGGCCGCGGGAACAGCACGAGGGACTCGGCCACCTTCGAGCCGGCCAGGCGCGAACCCCAGGCAAGTTCGTCGCGCCATACGGCGCCGGGTTTGTAACCCAAGACCGCGTTGATCCTTTCCGCCGCCGCCGGCGTGACGTGCTGGATGAGGGCGACGGCGAGGCGCAGCGCCTCGGCCATCGTGGCCAGCGAGGCCTTCAGCGATTCCTGGTCCTTCGCTTCGGTGGATTTGCCGAGCTTCCATGGCGCGCGCTTCTCAATGTAGGCGTTGGTTTCGGTAAGGAAGACCATCGCCTTCTCCAGCGCGGTGTGGAACTGGAAGCCCTCGCAGAGCGGGATGAACTCGTCGCGGGTCCGGTCCCAGAGCGCGCGCAGGCTGGTGTCGAGCTCGTCGCCGGCACCGGCCGCCGGCACGATGCCGCCGGCGAAGCGGGTGGTCATGTTGAGCGTGCGGTTGACGAGGTTGCCAAGGTTGTTGGCGAGCTCGCTGTTGTAGCGCACGAGGAACTGCTCGCGCGTGAAGTCGCTGTCCTGGCCGACGTTCATCTCGCGGATCAGGAAATAGCGGAAGGCGTCGGCGCCGAACTCGGCCACGAGGTCGAGCGGGTTGAGCGCATTGCCCGTGCTCTTGGACATCTTGGCCCCGCGCTGCAGCCACCACCCGTGGGCGATGATGCCCCTCGGCTGTGCGAGGCCGGCCGCGTGGAGCATGATGGGCCAGTAGACCGCGTGCGGCGGGACGAGGATATCCTTGCCGATGACGTGGTATGTCGCCGGCCAGACGCCGGGCTTGTCCGCCACGGCGGAGTAGTAATTGATCAGCGCGTCGAACCAGACGTACGTGACGTAGTTCGCGTCGAAGGGCATCGGGATGCCCCATTCGAGACGCTCCTTCGGGCGCGAGATGCACAGGTCGTTCAGCGGGTCCTTCAGGAACTCCATCACCTGCTTCTGCCGGTACGCCGGGAAAATGAAGTCGGGGTGCTCCGCGAGGAATTTCACCAGCCAATCCTGATACTGGCGCAGCTTGAAGAAATAGTTCGCCTCCACGATCTCGGTCACCTCGCCGAAGATCTCCGGCCACGAGCCGTCGGGGTTGCGGTCCTTCTCCTGGAGGAACTGCTCCTGCCGGGTGGAATAGTAGCCCTGGTACTCGGCCTGGTAGATCTCGCCCTTGTCGAAGAGCTGCTGGAGCACGGCTTGCACGACCCGCTTGTGCCGCGGCTCGGTGGTGCGGATGAAGTCGTCGTTCGAGATGTTCAGCTTGGGCAGCAGGGCGCGGAACTCCTGCGACATTTCATCGCAGAACTGCTGGGGCGGGATGCCGCGCTTCTTGGCGCTGGCCTGCACCTTCTGGCCGTGTTCGTCCACGCCGGTCAGGAAATGGACCCGGTCGCCCATCTGCCGCCGGAACCGGGCAATGACGTCCGTCAGCACCTTCTCGTAGGCATGCCCGAGGTGCGGCGAACCATTCACATAGTCAATGGCGGTCGTGATGTAGAATGACGGCATAAAAGGGTCAAAAGATGTAGCCGGCCGGGGGCATTTGTCGAAGGTTTTGACGCGCACCCCGGCTTCGGCCTAGAGTGCGGCCAGCCTCATGAACCTCAACACCCGCCCCATCGCGCTGGCCGTGATTTCGCTGCTGCTGTTCCTCGGCGCGGCGGTGGCGCTGCAGGGATGGCTGCTGCGGGAAACCCGCCAGTTGCAGGGGCTCGCGGTGGAGGAGCAGCGCGCGAAGCTCGGCCGCATCCTCGCGGTCAGCGGCCTGCCGCCCGAAAAATGGGACGCCCGTTTCCAGAGCGAACTCGGCGCCATGCTCGGCGGCACCGTGCAGCTGTATCGCACCGATACCCCGCCCGCTGCGTCGGCCAACATGACGGGCAGCCTGAATTTCACCGAACGCCTTGCCGCCGCGCCGGGCTGGGAGGCGCGCGTGGTCTTCGCCGTGCCGGCGCTGATCCGCGTGCAGGTGCTGCATCAGCGCATCCTCGCCACCGTGGTGCTGCTGGCGCTGCTGCTGGCCCTCGTCCCGCTGTTCGTGGTCGTGCTCGCCGCCCGCCGCGCGGCCGCCGACACCGCCACGCGCACGCCGTGGGCGACGGCCCAGGCCCAGGCCGTGGGCATGGAGCAGTTCGCCCGGCTGTCCAACGAGCGCACCGCCGCGCTCGCGGAGGAACACGCCGCCCGCGCCCGTGCCGAGCAGGACCTCGCGGTCAATCGCAACCTGCTCGACCATTCGGTGGCGGAGCGCGTCCGGCTCGGCCGCGAGCTGCACGACAACATCTGCCAGACGCTCTCCGCCGTGTGCCTGACGCTCGAGAGCGTGCAGAGGAAATCCTCCCTCTCGCCGGAGATGTCCGAGCGCACGGCGCAGTGCCTCGCCGAGTTGCGCCGCGTGAACCAGGAAGTCCGCGCCTACCTGCAGGAACTCGAGCCCGGCCGCGTGAACGGCCACTCCTTCGCCACCGCCCTCGCCGGGTTGATCGGCTCGCTGCCGGCGGAGGACGAGGTGCGCATCGAGCGCCGGCTCGACGCCGCCACCGTGGAACTCATCCCCTCGCACCAAGTCGCAGAGATCATGAACATCCTGCGCGAAGCGGTGAGCAACAGCCTGCGCCATGGCCGCGCGAAGCACATCGTGCTGCGCGCCGGGCAGAGCGAGCAGGCCATCGCGCTCTCGGTCCAGGACGACGGCATCGGCT
>CAYZSN010000260.1:0-28070 GCA_964481095.1 uncultured Oleiharenicola sp.
GCGTTGTTCATGATCACGACCTGGTCGGCGATCTCGAGCGCCTCCTCCTGGTCGTGGGTCACGAAGACGGTGGTGAGGCCGATCTCGTCGTGGAACTGCCGCAGCCAGCGGCGGAGCTCCTTGCGCACCTTGGCGTCGAGCGCGCCGAACGGCTCGTCGAGCAGCAGCACCTTGGGCTCGACCGCGAGCGCGCGGGCCAGCGCGATGCGCTGCCGCTGGCCGCCGGAAAGCTGGTGCGGGTAGCGGTGGCCGTAGCTCTCGAGCTGGACGAGCTTGAGGAGCTTGCGCACGCGCTCGGCGATCTCGGCCTTGGGCGGGCGCTCCTTGCGGCCGCGGACCTTGAGGCCGAAGGCGATGTTCTCCGTCACGGTCATGTGGCGGAACAGCGCGTAATGCTGGAAGACGAAGCCGACCTTGCGCTTGCCGGCCGGCACCTCGGTGACGTCCTCGCCGTGGAAAAGGATGCGGCCGCTGCCCTCGTCGGCGTATTCGAGGCCGGCGATGATGCGCAGCAGCGTGGTCTTGCCCGAGCCGGAGGGGCCGAGGAGGGCGACGAGCTTGCCGCGCTCCACGTTCAGGTTCACGCCGTCGAGGGCGGTGAACGAGCCGAAGGTCTTGCGGATCTGCTGGGCGCTGATGCTCATGGGGTGACGTCGGCCGGGCGGGAGCGGGCGTGCTGCCATTCGACGAGGCTCTTGAGCACGAGGGTGACGAGCGCCAGCAGCGCGAGCAGCGAGGCGACCGCGAAGGCGGCCACGAAATTGTATTCGTTGTAGAGGATCTCCACGTGCAGCGGCATGGTGTTGGTCTCGCCGCGGATGTGCCCGCTCACCACCGATACCGCGCCGAATTCGCCCATGGCGCGGGCGTTGCAGAGGATGACACCGTAGAAGAGGCCCCACTTGATGTTGGGCAGCGTCACGTACCAGAAGGTCTGCCAGCCGCTGGCGCCGAGCGTGAGGGCCGCGTATTCCTCCTCGCTACCCTGCACCTGCATGAGCGGGATGAGCTCGCGCGCCACGAACGGGAAGGTCACGAAGATGGTCGCCAGCACGATGCCGGGCACCGCGAAGATGATGCGGATGTCCACCGTGTTGAACCATGCCCCGAACCACGGGTGGTCGCCGGACCCAAGGTACGGCCCGAGCCAGCCCTGCAGGCCGAAGACCAGCACATAAATCAGGCCGGAGATGACGGGCGACACGGCGAACGGCAGGTCAATGAGCGTGATCAGCAGGCTCTTGCCGCGGAAATTGAACTTGGCGATGCACCAGGAGGCCGCCACGCCGAAGACCAGGTTGGCCGGCACGGCGATGGCCGCGGTCGTGAGCGTGAGCTTGATCGCGCTCAGGGCGTCCGGGTCGGTGAACGCATGGAAGAACGGGCCGAGGCCCTTGCGCAGCGCCTCGGTGAACACGGCGGCGAGCGGCAGCACCAGGAAGCCCGCCACGAACAGGAAGGCGATCGTCATGAACACCACGCGCACCCACAGGGGATTGCGGATGACGCGCGGGCCGACCGACCGGCCGACCGGCGCCTTGTTGGCGAGGGAGGTGGAGGAAGCGGCGGCCATGTCAGACCTGGTGGTAGCGGCGGCTCCATTTCTGGAGCAGGTTGATGAGCAGCAGCAGGACGAAGGAGGTCACCAGCATGACGACCGCGATGGCGGTCGCGCCGCGGTAGTCGTATTGCTCGAGCTTGGTGATGATCAGCAGCGGGGTGATCTCGCTGTGGAAGGGCTGGTTGCCGGCGATGAAGACGACCGAGCCATACTCGCCCACCGCGCGGGCGAAGGCCATGGCGAAGCCGGTGATGAGCGCCGGCGTGAGCTCGGGCAGGATGACGCGCGTCATCGTCTGCCAGCGGTTCGCGCCCAGCGTGGCGGCGGCCTCCTCCAGCTCGGGCTGCAGTTCCGCCAGCACGGGCTGGAGCGTGCGCACGACGAAGGGCAGTCCGATGAAGGTGAGCGCCAGGAAGACGCCGGGCCGGTCGAACGCGAGCTTGTCGCCGAGGAATTTCGTCCAGTCGACGAACGGCACCGCGTGGTCCAGCCCGTGGACCAGCCGCACCCACACCGGGTTGAGCCACTCCCCCACCCAGCCGGTCTTGGCGTCGTAGATGGCCGCCAGCGCGATGCCGGCCACGGCGGTCGGCAGCGCGAACGGCAGGTCGACCAGGGCGTCGACGATGCGCCGGCCCGGGAACGTGTAGCGCACCAGTACCCACGCGAGAATGAAGCCGAAGAAGGCGTTGACCAGGGCCGCGAGCAGCGAGATGCCGAAACTGACGCGATAGGACGCCAGCACGCGCGGCGAGGCCACGGCGGTGAGAAAATCGCCCCACGACATGCCGCTCGCCTTGATGAACGCCGCGGCCAGCGGGATCAGCACGATGAGCCCGAGGTAGGCCAGGGTGAACCCCAGCGACAGGCCAAACCCCGGCAGGACGCGGCGGCGGAAACGGGGGATGGCGAGGGGGTGACTCAAAGGTTGGCTCCTTGGGCGATAAACTCCCGGTACTCTTTCAAAACGGACTTCAATGCGCAACTGATTGCTTCCACATGTTGTGTCATCGGCGCCGCGGCCGGCGTCTCGAAGATCACCTCGAACGGCCGGGGCTTCTGCTCCGGCGGCGGCGTCAGGATGCCCTGGTAGCAATCCTCGATGATGCCGTCCTCGGCCTCGAACCCGTCGATGACCGCGAGCGGGTTGATCGGGAGCACGTGCTGCGACGCGCGCAGGGCGGGCACGAGGAGGTTCTCGTTCAACACGCGGCCGTGGGTGTAGCCGTACAGGCCGTCGCTCGTGTCGTCCGCATGCAGCGCGACGATGCCGTCGAACTGCTGCGTGCGCAGCTCCTCCTCCAGGATCTTGACCTCGGGCTGGGCCGAGCAGTGCCAGAACTCGCGGTTGAGGTCGTAGCCCGCGCGATTGCTGCGCGTCTGGTCCTCGTAACCGGTCGGGTTGCACAGCGGGTAGAACGACAGCTCGTAACCCGCGGCCGGCGCCGGGTCGTCGACCAGCAGGTTGAGGAAGCGCTGCAGCCCGAGCGCGCCCGCCGGCTCGTCACCGTGCAGGAGCGCGAAGAACCCGAGGCGGATCGGCGGCACGTTGGTCGCGGGCCCATGGAACACGAAACGCGGGATGGTGTAGCTTTTCGCGCCGGACTCGAAGGAGCCGGCGACCGTGCCGACCACCTCGCGGCAGACCTCGGCGAGCGCGAGGAAGGGCCAGTAAAGCCGGCGCAGCTTGTGCGGGTAAACGGAATCAAGGGTGTTGAACATAACCACGGGGGTCAGAGGTTTTGGCCGTAGGCCAGGAATCCGCGGTAGCGGATGATGAAGCGCTTCAGGATCGAGGCCACGGCCTCGCGGTAGAATTCCGGCGGCCAGGCGGCCGGGACGCGCAGCGTCAGGTCGAGCGGCCGGAACGGCAGGTCCTCCCCGAGCGAGAGCGGGCCCGTGGGCGGCACCGGGCCGGATTCGATTTCCCAACGCACCGGGAACGGGTCGGTGTCCTCCGACGAGACCAGCGGCGCGCCGGACTTCGCCTCGCCGCCCGTGCGGAGGCGCAGCGTCACGACATCGTCGCCCGGGACCGATTCGACGCGGATGAACGCGTGGTAGGTGCGCAGGCGCGAATCCTTCGCGAGCAGTTCGATCTCCGGCGCGTTGGACGCCGCCCAGCCCTGCGCGGTGAGATCGCGGGCCCCGGCCTGCGCGCCGAGCACGTCGACGAGCGGGTAGAACGCGAGGTGCAGGCTCTGGCCGAGATCCGGCTTCAGCGCCAGTTCCTCGATCAGGTGCAGCAAGGCGAGCGTCGGCCGCAGGTCGCGGCTGTCGAGCCCGGCGAGGAAGGCCAGGCGCGGCGACACCTCGGACGTATGCGGCCCGAAATAGACGAAGCGCGGCACGTAGTGGTGGCGGCCGGCGTGGTAGAACGGCCCGAGCGGCGTGCCGAAGACATAGTCGGACTGCTGGGCGAGACCGTAGAGCGTGGTCAGCTGCTCGCCGAGGGCGGCGGACAGCGTGAGGGACGGCGCAGGCGAAGAGGCGCGGGCGACCGCCGTGGGACGGGAGGAGGGTTTCATGATGGCTGTCATGTTAAAAAATCCGCCGCGCGCGTGCGCGCCGTCGCCCGGTAGCGGACGCCACGCGGCGGATATCGTTGATGAATGCTTGGTCGGTGGTGAGAAATGTCTGTCATCGCGAGGTCGCAGCAGCGGACCGTGGCGATCCAGCTGGATTGCTTCGTCGGCCCGGAAACCGGGCCGACTCGCAATGACTTTGAAGAGAGGATTACTTGGCGTAGATCTGGTCGAACGTGCCGCCGTCGGCGAAGTGGGTCTTCTGGGCCTTGGTCCAGCCGCCGAAGGCCTCGTCGATGGTGAACAGCTGCAGCTGGGCGAAGTTGCCGGCATATTTCGCGGCGACGGCCGGGTTGCGCGGGCGGTAGAAGTTCCGCGCCGCGATCTCCTGGCCCTCGTCGGAATAAAGGTACTCGAGGTAGGCCTTGGCGACCTCCTCGGTGCCCTTCTTCTTCACCACCTTGTCGACGAGGCTGACGGTCGGCTCGGCGAGGATGCTGACCGACGGCACGACGATCTCGAACTTGTCGGCGCCGAATTCCTTGAGCGCGAGGTAAGCCTCGTTCTCCCAGGAGATGGCGACGTCGCCGATGCCGCGCTGCACGAAGGTCGTGGTGGCCCCGCGCGCGCCGGTGTCGAGCACCGGCACGTTCTTGAAGAGCTTCGCGATGAAATCCTTCGCCGCGTCATCGCCGCCGTACTTGCGCTTGGCGAATTCCCACGCCGCGAGGTAATTCCAGCGCGCGCCGCCGGAGGTCTTCGGGTTGGGCGTGACGACGCCGACGCCGGGCTTCACCAAATCGTCCCAGTCCTTGATCCCCTTCGGGTTTCCCTTGCGGACGAGGAACACGATGGTGCTGGTGTAGGGCGAGGAGTTGTCGGCGAGGCGCTTCTGCCAGTCCTTCGGGATGAGGCGGCCGTTGTCGTAGAGAGCGTCGACGTCCGCCGCGAGGGCGAGCGTGACGACGTCGGCGGGCAGGCCGTCGATGACGGAGCGGGCCTGCTTGCCCGAGCCGCCGTGCGACTGCTTGATCGTGACATCGTCGCCGGTCTTCGCCTTCCAGTGGGCGGCGAAGGCCTTGTTGTAGTCGACATAGAGCTCGCGCGTCGGGTCGTAGGACACGTTGAGCAGCTCGATGGTCTTGGCGGAGGCGCCGGCCACGAGGGCCAGCGCGCCGAGCGTGAGGAGGAAGTTTTTCAGTTTCATGCTAAGCGGTATGGACAGGTTAAAACGCGACTTGGAAACGCGTGATCAGGGATTTTTCGTCCTGGCGGATCACGGTGTTGGTGAGGACGGCCGGCGCGCCGGGGGCGCGGTCGAACATCGTATGGTAATAGTCGAAGGGGAAGCGGACGGCCTTGAAGAGGTACCCGTTGATGCCCAGGCCGAACGACGTGGCTTCGCTCGCGCTGGCGGCCGGCGCGGCGTAGAGCGGGAAGGCGGCGTCATCCACCTTCAGGTTGGCATAGCGGCCGACCACCTCGAACGCACCCCAAGTGCCCTTGGCGAGGTTGAAGTCCGTGGCCGGCACGACGCCATTGTAGGAGGAGTTTTCCCCGGTCAGCACGTAGCCCGCGGACACCTGCCAGGCCTTGTTCTGGAGCTCGGTGAGCTTGCCGGTCGCGGACGGGCGGACGTTGACGGTGGAGACGACATATTCGCTTTGGAGGCCGAAGGAGCCCTGGCGATAGTCGAGCTGGGGCGAATAGCGCCAGTTCGGGCCGTCGCTGATCGTGGTGGCGAGGTAGGAGAAGAACGTCTGCTGGCCGTCAGTGCGATAGCCGCCCGTGCGGCCCGCCGTGCCCTTCTCGCGGCCGTAGCTGCCGGAAATGCCGAATGAGAGGCCTTGGACGGGCGAGCCGGCATCATCCTTGAACGGCGAAGCCCAGAGACGCCCGACGACGTCCTTCTCGTTGTCGAAGTCGCTGTTGGTGGTCTGCGCGCCATCCGCGACGCCGCCGACGATGCCGGCGGCGTAGTTCAGCCTGCCGCCGAGGAGGTCGCCCGAGGCGAGCACGCCGAGGTCGCGGTTCGGCACCAGGTTGGTGGCGATCGAGCGCTCGTCGAAGAACGTCCACGAGTCCGATTGGAGGAGCTCGAGGCCGACGGGCGACTTGAAGCGGCCGAACTTGAGGTTCAGCGCGGGGCTGATCGTCCAGCCGAGGTTGGCGTCGACGAGCGCGGGGCTGCCGCCGCCAAACTCCGGCACAAGCTGGAAGTTGAAGTTCTTCGCGAACGTGCCTTCCGAGATGATGCGCGCGCGGCGGAGGATGAAGGAGTTGTTCGCGACGCTCCCGCCGTCGTTGAAGAACACGCGGGAGTCGAGCTGCACGAGGCCGCGCAGCTTGATCGAGTTCGCGCCGTCGGCCGACGCGAGGGTGACCCCCTTGTCGTTCACGGTGACCTTGGGGGTCGTCGGGGCGGCGGCGGCCGCCGCCTCGTCGCGGATCTCCTGCTTGCGTTCGAGCACGGCGATTTTTTGTTCAAGGGCCTGCAGCGCGGCGCGCAGGTCCGACAGTTCGTCCGCCTGGGCGGCGGGCAGGAAGGCCAGCGCTGCGAGCAGGGCGGGCGTGATTTTGCGGAGGTTGGAGTTCCTCATGGGATTGGATCTGGGTTGTCTTCATGGGAACTTCCCGTGGTCGGGTCAGTTTGCTGGTTTGGTTGGTTTGCTGGCATCACGCCTCCGCCGGTGGGGCGGTGGGCGCACTAAAATCAAAGCCCCGAACTGTCGTGGCTCGAGGGCGGCGCGCCGATGCGCGTCTTTTCGGTCCGCTCGATCTGGGTCACGCGGCCGTCGTGCACCACGAGCTGGACGACCCCGTAGCGGAGGGTTTCGACTTTTTGCTGCACGACGCGCAGCCACTCGGGGCGCGGGTCGGACGGGGAAGTGGGAATGGCCTGGCTCATATGGCGTAGTCTCCGAGAAGTTGATGGATCACGCCCTCGGTGGGGCTGGTGACGGCCGCGCGGGCCCCGGGTGTTTTGGTTTTACGCGCCGGGGCTGGTTCCCCGGTGGCGCTGAAAGGCAGCGGCACGCCATCGCGCACCATCTTGCGGGTGGTGACGTCCACGACGTCGGCCAGCGTGTAGCGGTCGAGGATCGCCGCGATGGCATTGCGCACGTCGAGCATCAGCATGCGCAGGCCGCAATGGGCCTCGTCCGGGCAGTTGCACGGCTCGTACGCGGTCTGGCTGACGCAGCCGATGGGCGCCAGCGGGCCGTCGATCAGCCGCACGACGCTGCCGATGGCGATCTGGTCGGCGGACTTCGCCAGCCGGTAACCACCATGCTTGCCGCGCGCGCTCTCCACGTAGCCCGCCTCGCGCAGTTGCTGGATGATTTGTTCGAGAAACTTCACGGGCAGCTCCTCGGCATCGGCCAGTTCGGTGACGCGCACGAGCTTCCGCCCCACCTTGGCCGCGATGCCGAGGTTGATCAGGGAGCGGAGGGCGTATTCGCCGCGTTTGGAGAGCTTCATAAGGCTACAGAACTAAACTACATTAAATTAGTATGAATTAGAGCAAGCTCTATTTCAGGCATTTGTCATATATCTTTTATGGGGGAATCCCCTATGTTCCGCCCTACCGCCTTACCCGAGCTGCAAACGGAGGCCGTCGTAGGCCACCCGAATCTCTGGGCTCCGGCCGGCAAGTTCGGCGCTCAGCTCCTCGTGTCCGATCCGATGCGTCAGGTGCGTCAGGTAACTCACCGGCGCCCCGATCTCCGCCGCCGCCGCGCAAGCCTCCGCGATGTTCATGTGGCTCGGGTGCGGTTCCGGCCGCAGCCCGTCGAGCACGACCACATCAGCGCCCTTGGCCAAGGCCACGGCTTCGGGCGGGACGCTCTTGCAGTCGTTGTAGTAGGCGAATTTCCGGCCCGACGATTTTTCCTGAAATACGAGCCCGAGCGTGCTGATGCTGCCGTGCGGCAACAGTGTGGAGCGGATTGTGCCCTGCGGCAGTTCGAGCACGGGCGGCAGCGGGAGGAGCTTGAACGCCGCGTAACCTTTCGACACCGGCCGGTCGCTGATCGCATACGGGAAAATCGACCGCACCCGCGCCCTCCCCTCCTCCGTCGAATAAACTGTCAGCGCCGTGCCACCGTGCAGGTCGCAAAAGCGCCGGAGGTCGTCCATGCCGACAACGTGGTCGGCGTGGCCGTGCGTGAGGATGAAGAAATCGAGCTGGCGGATGTTCTCGCGCAGGCACTGCAGGCGGAACTCCGGCGCCGCGTCGACCTGGACGTGCAGGCCGTCCATCACGACGTGGATGCAGGCGCGCGTGCGCTGGTTGCGCGGGTCCGGCGACGTGCAGACCACACAGTCGCAGGCGATCATCGGCACGCCCTGCGAAGTGCCCGTGCCGAGAAAGATGACTTCCATGCCCCGATGGAAATGGCCCGCCGCGGCGAAGGGAAGAGCAAAGCCGCGCGCGCCCCGTTCAGCCCGGCAGCGTGAAGAAGAACGTCGCACCCCCGCCTGCCGGCGATTCGGCCCAGACCTGCCCGCCATGCCGCTCGATGATGCGCCGGACCATCGCGAGGCCCACGCCGGAGCCTTCGAATTCCTCCCCATGCGTCAGGCGCTGGAACATGACGAAGAGCCGCTCGGCTTCCTCCATGTCGAAGCCGACGCCGTTGTCCCGGACGAAATAGACCGCGGCGCCGTCGTCCCCGGATTGCTCCATCCTGAGCTCGATCACCGCGGGCTTGGCATCGCGGGTGAACTTGAGCGCGTTGGCGAGCAGGTTGACCAAGACCTGCCGCAGCAGCACCGGGTCGCCGTTCACAGGCGCCAGCGGCTTGACGTCGAAGACCACGGAACCGGCGGGCCGCCCCGCGGTGAGGTCGCGGAACACTTCCCGCCCGAGCGCCGCCAGGTCGACCTGCTCGCGTGCCGGCGACAGGTGCCCGAGGCGGGAAAAAGCCATGATGCTGTCGATCAGCTGCTCCATTTCGCAGGAGCCGCGATAGACGAGGCCGATGCTGCGCTGTGCTTCCGGGGTGAGCGCGGCGGCCGGATCCTTCAGGAGGATTTCCACCAGCCCCTTGATCGCCCGCAACGGCGTGCGCAGGTCGTGGGAGACGGAGGAGGCAAAGTCGTCCAGGTCCTTGTTCGCCGCCTCCAGCTCGGCCGTGCGGTCCTGCACGCGCGTCTCGAGCTCCTCATGCGAGCGGTGCAGCGCGAGGTTCTGCTGCTGGATCTGCTCCAGCATGTGGTTGAACGCCTCGGTCAGCAGGCCGAGCTCGTCCTCGCCGAGCTTGCGGGCCCGGACGGAATAGTCGCGCTTCGTGGACACGGCCTGCGCGGTTTCGGCCAGGGTCAGGATCGGGTCCGAGATCTGCCGCTGGAAGCGGCGGGACAAACCGTATGCGAGCAGCGAAAGCACCGCGATGACGACGCCGGCGACGCCGGCATAGAGCCGCAGGCGCTCGTACATCTCCTCCATGTCCGAGCGGAGGTACAGCGTGCCGAGCCGCTGGCTGCCCTGGACCTGCACGACCGGCGTGAAGCCGGCGAGAAAGCCGCCGGCGAAGCGATAGCCGTCGGCCGCGGGTGCCGCCGGGAAAAAGCGGTCGGGGGCGCCGGCGGGATAACGGGCGAAAAGCCGGCCGCCCTGATCGTAGAGCGCGGCCGCCACCACGTGCCGCTCGGCCTTGAGCGCGTTGAGGATCTCGGCGGCGTCCCCGGCGTTGTCGAAGGCCAGCACGGCGGTGCTGTTCGTGGCCACGACCTCGCCGAGGGTGGAAAGCTGCCGCTCCGCCGAATGCCGGAAGGAAAAATACTCGTAGGCGAGGAACGTCGTACAGGTCAGCAACAGCACCACCACGCTGGTGCCGAGGACGATCGTCATCAGCTTGCGCTGGATCGGCAGGTTCCGGAAGTGCATGGCTCAGCCCTTCTCCGGCGCCACGATGGTGGACCAGCGGAGCAGCTTGGAACTGATGGTGAGGTGTTCCTCCTTGGCGGCGGTGACATTGACGCGCAGGCGGATTTTGCCGTTCTCGGTTGCGAAGCGCACCATGCCGCCGAGGCGGTTGAAGTTCTCGGCGTCGCTCACCGTGAGCACGCTCCGGCCTTTCACCGCCGCGAGGATCCGCTCCGTCTGGCCGTCGTCGGCGGCGTGGATGAAAAGGATGTGCGTGCCCGCGAGGCTGTCCTCCGGCGCAAACCGCCGCACCACGAGCGGGTGTTCGCCGATTTTCTCGCCGCGCACCAGGCCGTCGAGGTAGGGCCCGAACGGATCCGCGCCCGCCATGCCGATGACCAGCGGGGCCTTGGCGTCCGCGAAGGCTTCCGGCGGCCAATCGATGAACTGCGCGAAATTGAAGAGGAAGACCGCCTTGACCTGGTATTCCGCCGCCGGCACGGGCGCGGTGGCCGCGCGCGAGGCGGCCGGCCACGCGCCGGCCAGGCCGAGCGCCAGCAGGCACCGGGCGGGCGGGCGCCAGCGGCGGATGATGGAACCTAGAAGTGCCATGTGGCCTGGCCGTAAACGCTGCGCCCGATCTCGCGGCGCGAACCGGGGATGTTGAATTCCGAATGCTGGTCGTGCAGGAGGTTCCGGCCGCTGAGGGCCAGCTCCCACGCGCGGGTCGGCCGCCAGCCCAGCCGCACGTCGAGCTCGCCGTAGCCGGGCACGCGCTGGTTGCTGATCGCCCCGATGTAGCGGAAGGTCGCGTCCAGTTCCCAGCGCGCGCCGAGGTCGAAGGACGAGCGCAGGAGCGCCTGGTGGTTCGGGTCGTGCGCCACCGTGCGGTCGGTGCCGCGATCGACCGTGCCCGGCTGCGGCTCGGTGTGGACGCGCAGCTCGGTGTAGCCCGCGCGCAGCTGCCACGAGGGCGTGACCTGCCACTGCGCCGTGAATTCGGCGCCGGTGGACCGCCCGCGCAGCCCGCTGCTCAATTCCACGGGAAAAAGCGCCGGCGGGTTCAGCGGCTCGAGGCTGCGGAGATCGTCGTAGAGGTTGCAGAACGCGGCCACCGAGAGCTCGACGTTCGCCGCGGGCTGCAGGCGGTAGCCGAGTTCGTAGGCACGCAGGTTTTCGGAATCAACGCCCGGGCCGCCGGCAATGCGAAACGGGGGCACCGCCGGGGAGAAGAGGTCGCGGTCGATGCGCGAGGGCACGCGCACCGCGCGGGAGATCGCGGCCCAGACGGTCTGGGTCTTGGCCGGCGTCCACGCCGCCCGGATGCTGGGTTGCAGCTCGAAGCCGGTGTAGTCGTTGTGTTCGAGCTTGGTGCCGAACGTCACGTGCAGCCGGCCGCCCGCCAGCGCCATCTCGTCCTGCGCGAACGCGCTGAACACCTGGCGCGTGACCTGAGCCGGCAGGAACGCGTTGACCGGGGTGTTGACGATGTCGTCATCCACGACCCGGTAGCCGAAGCCCCACAGGACGTCATGCGTCTCGCCGATCGGGAAGCGCCGCTGGAAATCGAAATCGTAGGTGTCGAGCGTCTGGGTGAACGACTGCGGGATGACCCGGTGCGTATGGTCGTAGTAGAGCTGTACCCTGACTTCCGACTTCTCGCCCAGCGTCCGCGTCCAGCGTCCAAGCAGGTTGCGGCCGCTCGCCGTGATGTCGTCCTGCGCCGTGCGCCCGAAGGTGCCCGCGTAGGCGTCGCCCTGCACCGTCAGGTGGTTGTCGACGGAGGCGTCCCAATCGACGCGGAAGCCGCCCTGGCCGATGTCCCAGTCGTCGTTCGCCTCCTGGCCGTAGGGGCGGAACGAATCGCCGCGCCCCGTGTATTTCCCATAGATGCGGTAATAAACGCCGGGGGCGATCTCCCCGCCGTAGCGCGCGGCCACGGTTTCCTCCAGCAGGTCGCCATCGGCAACGCTGACCAGGCCGCCGGTGGTGTCGCGGGCGCTCTTGGTGGTGATGTTGATCACGCCGTTGACGGCGTTGGCGCCCCACTGCGTCGCGCCCGGCCCGCTGATCACCTCGATGCGGTCGAGGTCCTGCAGGAGGACGTCCTGCACGTCCCAATAGACGCCGGCGTACAGCGGCGTGTACACCGTGCGGCCGTCGATGAGCACGAGCATCTTGTCGGCGAAGACGTTGTTGAACCCGCGCGCGGTGACCGCCCATTGCCGCGAATCGATTTGCGCGACCTCGAGGTTGGACGTCAGGCGCAGCGCCTCCGCCAGGCTGGTCGCGCCGGAGCGGCGGACTTCCTCCGCCGTGACCACCTGGATCGCCGACGCCGCCTCGAAAAGCTTCTCGGGGTGCTTCGAAACCGACGTCACCTCGATGTTCATCAATTCGTCGACCCGCAACTTCTTGAGGTCGCTGGCGGACGGGAGCGGGGGCGCATCCTGCGCGGGCGCGGGCGCGGCGAGCAGCAGCAGGAGGACGCCCGCGGAAATCCGGCGCCAGCATGCGAACAGGTTTCCGGGCGGTGAACGGAAGGGGAAGGAAAAATTCATGGCGGGGGCGGGGTGGCGCGGCGGCCTATCCGACAAATTCCCCGCGAAAGCGCAAATCTATGTTCGCCCGAGCCGGCCGCGGGAAAGCAGTTGCAGGGCCGGGGGCGACATCCAAGCTGCCCCCATGCACAGCCGGCGCAAAAGGGTTTTCATCGTCGACGACCACGCCCTGGTCCGCGAATGGCTGATCCGCCTGCTGCAACAGGAGGCGAAGCTGGAAGTCTGCGGCCAGGCGGAGTCCGTGCCGCCCGCGCTGGCGGCGATGACGGCCGACCCGCCCGACATCGTCATCGTCGACCTCTCCTTGAAAAGCGGCTCCGGCATCGACCTGATCAAGGAGTTGCACCGCACCTGTCCGGACACGCTGGTGATTGTCCTCTCAATGCACGAGGAGCTCTATTTCATCGAGCGGGCCCTCCGGGCCGGCGCGCGCGGGTATGTGACCAAGCGCGACTCGACCACCAGCATCCTCGAGGCGATCGCGACCGTGCTGAGCGGCAAGGTCTACGCGCGCCCGGAAATCCTGGCCCGCCTGGCCGAGCGCATGGTCGGCCACCCGGCCGACAAGCCGGCCAACGCGACCGAGCTCCTGAGCGACCGCGAGATGGAGGTCTTCCGCCGGCTGGGCGAGGGCCAGGCCACGCGCAAGATTGCGACGGAATTGAGCCTGAGCATGAAAACCGTCCAGGCCTACAGCGCCCGGATCAAGGAGAAGCTCGGCCTCGCCAATGCCAGCGAGCTGATGCGCGAAGCGGTGCGCTTCGCGTCGAGCCAGCACACGCTTTAGGCGCTTTGTCATCGCGAGGTGCGCGAAGCGCGCCGTGGCGATCCGGCTGGATTGCTTCGTCTCCCGCAACGGCGGGATCCTCGCAATGACACGATGCGGCTGGCGTTCCCGATCGTGTAGGGTCGCACCCTACAGATGAATTCGGCCCGGCCCCGCAGCCAGGCGGTGCCGCCTGCGGTAGACTGCGCGACTTCCCCGCTTCGTGTCGCCCTGCGCCTCGCACAGTTTTTCCAGCCGGCCCGCCCCCGCCGGCGATTCCCTCCGTATCCTGCACGCGGTCTTCTCGTCCCGCCTCGCCGGCTCCGAACGCTACTGCGCGGACCTGGCCAACCACCAGGCGGGGCTCGGCCACGAAGTGCACGTCGCCGGCGCGCCGGGCTCGCCGCTCGCGGCCGCGCTCGCGCCGGAAGTTCATTTTCATCCCTTGGGTCGCGCGCTGCGCGGCTGGCGGCTGCGCCGGCTGGCGCGGAAGATCGAGGCCGACGTGTGCCACGGCCACCTGAGCGCCGCCTGCAAGGCCTTCGGCGGCACCGCCGGTTCCGGCGTCCGCGTGGCCACGCTGCACGTGGGCTACAAGCCGCACCAGCATGGCCGGCTCGACGGCGTGATCTGCGTGAACCGCGCCCAGGCGGAGCGGCTCGATGGCTACCACGGCAGCATCCGCACGATCCCGAACTGGGTTCCGCGCCCGCCGGTGCTGACCCCGTTCGCGGGAATCCGCGCGGAGCTCGGCCTCGGCGAGAACACCCTGGTCATTGGCTCGGTCGGCCGGCTGCACGAAAGCAAGGGTCCTGACGTGCTGATCTCCGCCTTTCGCGCGGCCGCGCCGGACCGCGCCGCCCTCGTGCTGCTGGGCGAAGGCCCGCAACGGGCCGGATTGGAAAAACTGGCCGCGAATGACCCGCGCATCCACCTGCTGGGCCATCGCGCGGATGTGCATGCGTGCCTGCGCGATTGCGACCTGTTCGTCTCGCCGTCGCGCGAGGAAAGTTTCGGTCTCGCGATCATCGAGGCGATGAGCCTCGGCCTGCCCGTCATCGCCACGGCCGCGGAGGGCCCGGCGGAATACCTGCAGGACCAGCCCGTCACGCTCGTGCCGCCGGGCGACATCAGCGCGCTGGCGGCCGCCATCGCCGAGGCCGGCATCCAGTTCGATGCCGGCGAGCTGGGCCGCCTCACCTACGATCTCCGCTGCTTCGACCCCGCCACCCGCGTCGGCCACATCGTGGATTTCTACCACCAGCTGATCGCGACCCGTCCGGCCCTCCGGCGGGCGGATGGCTGGGTCCCTTCTCCCGCCAGCCTATGATGATCCCTCCCCCGCGCAGCGATTTCTGGCAGGTGGGCATCGTACCCGTGCCCATCAAGGCGTTCCTGGATCCGACGCCCCTGTCATCGGCGGCCTTGCGGACCACCTGGCTGCCCGATCCGGGCCCGTGGCGCTACCTGGCCGACCCGTTCGGGCTGCGCCGGCCGGACGCCACGCACATCTTCGTGGAGGCTTACGATTACCGGACCAAGCACGGCGTGATCGAACACCACGAACTCGGGCCCGATCTCGGCTGGCGCGGGAAGTCCGTCGTGCTGCAGGGGCCGCACCACCTCTCCTACCCGTTCCTGGTCGAGGACCAGGGCGAGGTCTTCATGCTGCCCGAGTGCCACCGTTCCGGCGAACTCGTGCTTTACCGCGCGAGAAAATTTCCCGGCGACTGGGTGCGCGAGGCGGTCTTGCTGTCGGGCCTTCCGGTGGCCGAAGCCTCGGTCATCCGCCACGAGGGCCGCTGGTGGATGTTCTTCACCATCGTCGGCCCGAAGCAGCGCGACCAGCGCGAACTCCATCTCGCGTTCGCCGACCGGCTCGACGGGCCCTGGACGCTGCACCCGCACAATCCCGTGCTCCAGGACCTCAGCGGCGCGCGTCCCGGCGGCACGCCTTTCCTCTGCCCGGATGGCGATGTCATCCTGCCCGTGCAGGATTGCAGCGACACCTACGGCGGCGCGGTGGGGATGCTCTGGTTCAACCGGCTGAAACCCGATTCCATCGTCGTCACGAAACTGGGCCCGCGCATCGAAGGCCGCCATTTTTCCGCAAGCCACCAGGAGGGCTGCCACACGCTTTCGCAATGCGGCGACCTGACGCTGGTCGACACCAAGCGGATCGTCCGTTCCTGGAGCCGCCACCCGATCAACCTGCGGCGGCAGTTCTCCCGGCTGCTGCCGGTCTAGGGCTCATTTCATAACCTGTCATTGCGAGAAGGCCCGGAACGGGCTGACGAAGCAATCCATCGGCTGGATCGCCACGCCCGGCTGAGCCGGGCTCGCGATGACAAGACAGGTTTTTGCAACAACTCTCAGCCGCGGCGCCGCGCCCAGCGCGCCAGCGCGAGGGCGGAGAGCGCGGTGACAAACCAGAGTGACGGCGCCCCGCCGCCCCCACCGCCACCCGAGCTGGGCGGCGGTGAGGGCGGGGTCGGGGGGGGGAGGCGTCGGCGTGGTTGGCGTGTTCGTGCCGGCCGACAACGCCACGACCGTCGCGGAATACGAGGGAAACGTCGCCGTGAAGGTGGCGCCGGAGACGCTGAGCGTGCCGCTGGCAATGTCGGCCGAGCCGCTGCCACCGGGCTTGGCGGCGTCATCCTGCAGCTTGCCGTAGGCATACGTGGTGGCGCTCGCCGCCGGCGTGAAGCCCGTCAGCGCGATGCTCGCGTCGCGGGCCGCGGCCGGGTCCTTGTTGATCACGAGCAGATTCAAGCCGCCCGCGGCGGTCTTGACGGCGAAGACGCTGAGCAGGCTGTTGTTGCTGGTCGCCGGCACGACGGTGTCGCCCTGGCGCGCGAACTTCGAGAGCAGCTTCGTGACGTAATACGTGGGATAGGCGTCGAAGTACCCCGACGAGCCGCCGGCGCTCGGCGTGGAGAGGATGCCGTAGTCGCCGTAGTTGCGCCAGCCGTAGAGCGCGGCGCTGTTGTTGTTGCCCGCCTCCTGGCTGTTGCGGAGATCCCACCACATGAGGGCGTTGATCTCGGTCTGCATGACGTTGGCCACGCTGTCGGCGAGGTAGAGCCCGTTGACGAGGCTGGTGGTCTGCTTGCCGGGCGAGGCGTAGACGGAATTGTTCTCGGTCACGACGATCTCGACGCCCGCGCCGGCGGTGCCGAGGTAGTCCGTGAGCTGGCGCCGGATGTCGGCGGCATAGTCGGGCCAGGTCTTGGCCTTCTGAAGGAGGACGGCGTCGCTCTCGGGATTGCCCGGCTGGTCGACGGCGGGCGCCTGCTCGTAGCGGTGGTAGATGACGAAGTCGGGCGTGACGTTGAGCGACTTCAGCGTGGCGAGCAGGACGGGGGTCCAGCCGTTGGAGGTGCCGCCCGTGCGGGGATTGGAGGCGGGGTGCGAGATATGGCCGTTCGCGTAGTCGGTCTCGCTCGGCACGACGACCACGCCGATCTTGATGCTCGGATCAACGGCCTTCATCTTCGCGATGTAGTCCTTGGCGCGGGTCGCATAGACGAAGGCGTCATGGGTGGATGACTGCAGGTCGGTTTCCCAGGTGCCGTAGCACTCGTTGCCGATCTCCCAGTATTTCAGGCCGTAAGGCGAGGAGCGGCTGACGCGCAGGAAGTTCATGCCGTCGTCGGAGGCGAGAGGGGCGGAGTTGCGCAGGCCGGCCCAGGTCCCGGCGGTCTGCCAGTTGTAGCCTTTCGCATCAGTGCCGATGGCGGTGCCCGAGCCGGTGGCGGCATTGGCGTAGGCGACCCAGGCGGCGGCCTCCTCGGGCGTGCCGGAGCCGTAGTTCACCGTCACGAATGCCTGCGCGTTGAGCCCGGTGATGAGGTCGGCAAACCTGTTGAATCCCGAGGACCACGTCCACGTGTTGTTCTGCGCGGGATTCGTCCGGTCGACGCTCTTGTTGAGGTTCCAGTGGTATTCGTCGGAGAGCGAGCCGCCCGGGACGCGGATGGTGCGCACGCCGGCGGCCTGCACGAGCGAGAGGGTTTGGGCGCTGCCCGCCTCGGGGTCCCAGATGACGGCGTTCAGGCCGAAGACACGCTCGTCGACGGTGCGGACCGCGGTCGAGGCATTCACGCCGACGGTGACGCTTTGGGCGAAGGCGGCGGCCGGGAAGGCCAGCAACGCGAGCAAGAGGGACAGGTGGAAGGAAGAACGAACCGGGTTGGTCGCACGCATAAGGGTATGGACAAAAAAAGAGGCCGGTGGCTCCCGAAAAAGCAACCGGCCTTTTGCGCTACTAGAATGAGCGGGCTACTGCTTTTCCTTGAAGACCGTGTCGATGGCGATGGCGGCGGCGAGGAGCAGCGCGTTGTTCGAGGTGCCTTCCTTGATCTCGACGATGTAATTGTCGGCCGAGGTGAAGAGCTCCTTCCCCAGCCCGGCCCACTTCTTGGTGACAACGCCCATCTCCTGGCCGGAGAGGTCGAGGAACTTGAAATTCCAGCCCTTCCAGTCGCCCTTGACGTCGGCGAACTGCTGGCCGTCGGGGCTGTACACGAGGAAGCCGCCGCCGAGGGTGAAGACCTTGGACTTGAAAAAGCCCAGCTGGACGCCGGCGCCGTCGAAGACGGTCACCTTCTTGCGCAGGATGCCGACGTTGCGCTTGATGATCAGGACCGGCGGCTGTTTCTCCGCGACGGCGATGTCGACGCGCGTCGGCAGGAACGATTTGTTGATCAGCAGGCGGAAGAACTTGATCCAGCCGCTGACGTTTTCCCAGGCGATGCCGATCACGGCCTTCGTCTCGGGATCCATCAGGTCGTAGGTGTCGGTCAGCTTGACGAAGGCCACGCGTTCGCGGACGAATACGCGCCGGTAATCGAGTAAGTGTGCCATGCGCCCGAGGCAACCAGCCGCCGGAAACCGTGGCAAACCCGGCGGGACCGAGGGCGTGTCATATTTGCGTGGCGGAGTCCGGCATCGACAAGCCCCGCCGCGGCCATCCAAGGTGTCCGCGCCTCATGCTCGATGTCCTGCTGCTTTTCCTGTGCTTCGTCGTGGTGGTGTTCGGCCTCGGCCCGGCCCTGATCCCCGCGGGCTTCGGCTCGCCCCTGCAGCGCGCCGCCGCCGGCGTGGCCGCGAGCCTGGTGCTGGTGTACCTGCTTGGTTTCGCGATCTACCTGACGAACCTGCCCAAGGACGCGCACTGGGTGATCCCGGTCCTCGCGCTGGCCGTCGCCGCGCGGCAACGCCGCCTGCTGGCCGGACTCTTCGCCCAGCGCGAAATCAAGGCCGCGGCGGCCGGCTGGCTCGCGCTGGCGCTCTGGCTGCTCGGCTGGCAGTTCGCCGTATTCTCCTACTCGGGCGCGACGTGGCAGGCCGACTGGTACGAGCACTACCACCGCGCCAAGTTCTTCCTGAGCCACTGGGAACTGCCCACGCGCTTCCTTGGCATCTACTCGCTCGCGGCGCGCCCGCCGCTCGCGAACATCGATACCGCCGCGTTCATGGCGCTGGCGGGTGGAAAGTTTCATGTCTACCAGGCCGCCTGCGCCCTGCTCGCGAGCCTCATCATCTGGCCGGTGCTGGTGCTCCAGCGCGCCTTCGCCCGCACCGGCGCCCCCGCGCGGATCGGCTGGGCCGTCTTGCTCCTGATGATGCTCCCCGCGCTGGTGGAGAACGCGACCTTCACGTGGACGAAGGTACCGGCCACTTTCTTCATCCTGACGAGCATCGCTTTCCTCGCCGAGCCGGTGCCTTTCTTCCCGCGGCGGCTCGCCGGCTGGCTGAGCCTGACCGCCGGCATGCTCGCGCACTACTCCACCGGCCCGTGGCTCATCGGCCTCGCTGTCGCGGAGTTCGTCCGCAACCCGGCCATTCTGAAACGCGGTGTCAGCCGCCAGGGCCTCGCGATTGGCGCCGCGTGCGTGCTGCTGTTCACGACGTGGCTGGGCTGGTCGCTCGTGAAACTCGGCGGCGCCGAAACCTTCGGCTCCAACTCCACCGTCGCCGATGGCGCCGGGTTGGACGCCGGTGAGCGCCTGCGCCACGCGGCGTTGAATCTCTACTACACTTCGGTGCCGGTCGTTTTCCGCACCGTGGATTACGGCCCGTTCAAGCCGCACGACGCCTGGGTCGCCGTGCGCGACATCTATTTCAACTGTGTGCAGTCGAGCGCGCTGACAATGGCCGGTGCCCTTGGCGCCCTGGTCGGCGCCGGGTTGCTCATGATGGAACGGCGGACGCTCGACTGGCGCGGCGCGCGCTTCTGGGGACCGCTGCTCGCCGTCGCCCTCGTGCTCGGCACGGCGGTGCACACCGACATCGTCGAGCTCGGCCTCGGTCAGATCTGCCTGCTGCCGTTCGCACTGGTGATTGTCGCCTGGCTCGCCGCGCGGATGCCGGCCCACCCGGTCCTGCGGGCCGTGGCGCTGCTCGGCGTCGCGGTGGATCTCGCGCTCGGCATCCTGCTGCACTTCGGCATCCAGTCGTTCTGGCTGCTGCGTTGGCGCGTACCCGGGGCCGGCGAGTGGGACCTGGCCGGCCTGCTGGGCCATGGGGGACGCACGAACTACGAGGCCCGGCAGCACATCGTCATGCAGCCCTACCTCTTCGACCTGCCGGGCGCACCGGTGGCGATCGGCATGCTGCTGGCCGCCGCGGTTATCCTGCTGGGGGCGGCATTCGGCGCGGCACGAACGGAAGCCCCCGCCAAAGACCTGAGTGGCGAGGGAAGCCCTCAAACCTTTTCACCGGAGTGAACCGAGGGAACGGAGAACCCTCTGTTTTCTCCGTTGCCTCCTGCAAGATGAATCCGGCTCGGGGCGGCCTTACTGCGATGGAGGCGCGGCGTACATGTGCAGGAGGCCCCAGCCGTGGCCGTCGGGGTCGACGAAGCTGTGCGTGTACATGAAGCCGAAGTCCTCCGGCTTGTCATGGGTCGTGCCGCCCGCGGCGAGGGCCTTCGCGACGAGCTCGTCCACCTCCTGGCGGCTCTCACAGCTGAGGTTGATCAGGACTTCCACCGCCTGGCTCGTGTCGCAGACGGCCTTCGGGGTGAATTCGCGGAACTTGGCGTGGGCGCAGAGCATGACGGAGATCGTCTCGCTGATGACGATGCAGGCGGCGGTGTCGCCGGTGAACTGCGGATTGTGCGCATAGCCGAGCGCCTTGAAGAAGGCCATCGACCGCGCCACGTCGGCGACCGGCAGGTTGAGGAAGATCTGTTTGTTCATGGTGGGGAGAGTTCAGCTACTTCAACGAACGAGCGGGCTGATTCCGGACACCGACAAGCCCGATTCGCCTTGGCGCCCTGTCCCCGCCCTGCCGCCCATCGCGCCAGCTGCCGGCCGACGATTTGCCTTGGGGTGGATTCCGCCGCGGATACCGTCGTCCCCATGCGGCATTTACCCCTCCTGCTGGCGGGACTGGTCCTGCTTCTCGGCGGAGCCGGCTGCCAGTCCTCTTCAACCAGACACGATCCTTACCAAGCCTCGATCGTGCGCAGCTTCCAGGACGAAACCGAACAACGCCTGATCACGCTGGCCGAGCAGGCCCCGGTGCCGGAGGAAACGTTGGAGAAGATGGCCGCCTGGCCCACCCAACCGCCGCGGTCCGTGGAGGGCTGGCGCCGCAACTGGTGGTACGGGAGCTTCGATGGGGTCCGCGAACTGCAATATGTCACGCCGGCGGCGCTTGAATACTACCAGGCCATGCTCGCGAAATTCCGCCGCGGCGATTTCCGCGACACCCGCGGAATCAAGATGCTGTCGGCCAAGCTGGACTACAAGGCCACCGTGAGCCGGCACGAGTCACTCGAGTTACACGGACGGAAGTTCCCGCCGGGGTACCTCGTGACCCTCAGTCTCGGGTGGAGTCAATACTGCGGCCCGGTCTGCGCGATGAGCTGCGGCGCCGAGCGCCGGGTCGTTTTTGACGAGTCCGGGCGGATCCTCGCGGTCCTGGGCGACGATGATGAACGGGCGACGCTTGTGAGCGAGATTCCTGTTCCTCCACATCCGGCCCCCGCCTAAGCGGCCAAAGAGAGCCGCCGGGCGGAGTGCCCGGTTGCCACTTTCCTGTTGGCCGCTTCCCGATCAGGCAACCGGAAGCCTGACCCGTTTGAGTGCCCGGTTGCCCTCAGGAGTTGGATCGGCGCCTCGGGATCAGATCGCGCCTGCGGTCAGAACTCCAACGACCAGGATCAAAGCTGACATCGACACTGGAGCCCAGCTCTTCTTCACGACCGATAGCCATACGGCTGCTATGAACGCAATGACCTCAATCGCGGCAATCCCAAGGAAGTGATTGAAATCTAATCCGTGCTTGCCGGCCTTATCGAAACCAACGTCCCCGAACAGTAGCACGGCTAACCCGAGCAATTGGATGACGATAATAGGTAGCGCACTCTTCATCTTTCTTCCGCCGATCGTCTCAGGTCAGCCACGCGCGGAGCGCGTTGGCTGTGAGGATTGGTTGGACTCTTTTTTCTGAATGAGGAAAGCGGCTAGCCGGCACAATGCATACACGATCAGTGCCCACCAACCTGCTGCGAGTAAGGAAACGTAGCCGAACAGAACATATGAATTACCCGGTGCGAATCTTGCCTCTGTAAGGACTGAAAATGGGTAGACCGCCCGTACCCAGATCATTCCCCATTCTTGGCCCACGAGCAGGAATGGAAGCAGCAAAGCAATGGCAACGATCGCCCCCGCGAACAGCGCGATCTTTTTCGACAGTGAGCGAAACGGCAATTTCACGATTCTTTCGTCCAACGTTAAAGGTCAGACACGGAGGGGCGAAGCCCCGGAGTTGTCTGTGCCGCCTGGTTGGCCTCTTCTTTCCGCTCCGCTAGCACACGATTCTGGTAAAAGCGCTCTGACCTAGGCCCGAAATAATTCCAGAACATCAGCGATGTGCTGGCCTCTGCACGCCACTCTCCACTCCTCTTCGCCTCGCATATCCACCGGTACGGGGTGCCTCCAGCTCGACGCTCTCGAATCCGCATCGAAGGACTGAGTAAATCGCGAGCAAGACCGAGTGCATGTCCGATCAGGACAGAAGCATCGCCAGAGACATCGAAATGCTGATGATACCCATGACCGGATACAGTGATCATCTCAGGGAAGACCTCGGCAACCACAGGGAATCCATCAGGCGATGAAGCAGGAAAATCTAGGATGCAGTGGTCTTCGTCGGCATCGATAGACCAAGAGTGCGGCAAGTCCGGATATTGCGACAGAACTTCCTTCGCCCGGGCAACGAACTCTCGGCAAACTTTGGGATCACGGGATGTCATCTTCCGGCCAACGTTAACGATGTGCCATGGCGGGGCGCAGCCCCGACATTGGCACTGGCAGCTGGTTGGGCTCTTTCTTCAAGCGGAATCTTCCTCAACTTCGTAGCCACACGAAACCAGGTAAGCCGTGGTGCGCTGAATTGCGGTATCGATCTGTGTCTGTGCCACGGAAGCAGGGAGAGCACCACTCCCATCTTCTGACAACGGTCGATGACCGAGATAGATGGTCCACTTCTTCTTCGAGGGATCATCGGATGGAGCAATGTCGAAGCAAAAAAGCATCGAGCCCATGCTGTCGCTGTAAACAATCGTGCGAGCTATCTTCCCGAAGCTAACCTTAAACTCGTCTACGGCGTTCATGTCTGCCCAACGTTAACGATGTGCCATGGCGGGCCGCAGGCCCGACATTGGCACTGGCATCTGGTTGGGCTCTTTCTTCATAGCTGCAACGCCGTCCAAAAAGACCGTGAACCAGCCTTCTCCACGAATACCAAAAAATCGCTGCTCTCTTTGGACTCGAAAACTTCAAAGGCGGAGGAGAGTTCGGGCAAAAACCAAGCCGGCCGCGGCTGGTAAACTCGGCGCAGCGCCTCTTCGGGAGTGAGCTTCGACTTCACGAGAGCCGGGCTAGAAACAAGCTCTTTTTTCGCTTTCGCGCTAAGCTCCAGCTGAAAGAACCAAGCGAACTCCGCGGTGAAATGCGGCGTCCGCATATACCACGAGCGCACCACCATGATACCCTCGCTAGGCCGCTCCTCGCCGAATGCACGCTTCCAATTCTTTGGATCATCGCTCCAAGTGCCTGAGACGAATGGCCCACAACCGGTGAAGAGGACCGCGATAAGAAGTAGAGAAAGCAGCTTCATCTTTCGCCCAACGCTAACGATGTGCCATGGCGGTGCGCAGCACCGACATTGGCACTGGCATCTTGTTCGCCTTCTTTTCGTATTCTTGGATCACGCCTTAAATCTTGCCGCCTAAAAAAGTCAGTCTTCGTCGAACCTGTCTGGTTCTTCTTTTGAGCGGCGCTTCATCTCGGATGAAATGATCACAAGGTTCATGTGATGGAAAAATGCTCCGATTCCGAGGAATGCTGGAATCAGAAAGAGCCACTTATTCCACGAGAAGAAAAAAACCAAAGCCGCGGCGACAGAACCGAAAAAAAGATATGCATTACGCCGCGCCTTATTCCCGACGGTCGCGATAATGAGGCTTATGCGAGGCGTGGCGCGCAGCTGCTTATCCGCCTCTGAAAGCTGACTAGTCATAACTTTTGGAGAGTTCTTCTTGGCGAACGTTGGAGATCAGATGAGGCGGCCACTGAATACTAAACGAAGCGGATAGAGAACACTTTCTTTCATCCGTCCGGCCGAAGCAGCATGGCCTGCGCGGGCCGCGTCATCTGTATCGACCTGGTTCGAAAGCCGCGAGATGCGGCTGTCCGATGTCCTCCGGTCGAATCGCGAATTTGGTAACGCAAAGCTAACGTTTTTAAAAAAGACAGAGCGCGTTACGGCGCTAAAATCACAGCCTGGGAGCTGCGAGCGGGCTCTGACGCAGGGTTGAGCCAGTTCGCAGCTCCCAGGCTGTGATTCCGCGGCCCCACGATCTCCTGCGGTTTTTTCCGTCTTCATCTTTTCTTGGTTCGGTTCACGCCCGACCATCTCATCACTCCCGTCGAAGCGGCGTGAACGTCAGCAGTCAGACACGGAGGGGCGAAGCCCCGGAGTTGTCTGTGATGATCTGGTTGGGCTTCTTCTTTCTCATTGGAAACTCAGAACTAATGACCGGTCACCCAGACTTGTAGAGAGGACTGCAAGCAACTGGGCCCCTCTCTGGTCTCTGCTGGGTGGCAGCTCAGTGTCTCCAGATTGAGGCCAAGTAGCCAAACTCTTTGTATCGAAAAGCATCAAAATCTTCTTGGGTTCGTGCTTCTCGACGACTCCTACCACTTGGCCATCGCTCGAAGATAGCAAATCAAACTGGGGGTGCATATCAGGCGAATAGCCGGTAAGGAATGTTCGCGGGACAATTTCATTCCCGCCTCGTGTGACACGGGCGGAAACGGGAACATGGATCTCATAATCTTTATCTTCTGAGATCTCGCACACGAAGCCGCCTTTGAGCTCAAACTTCGCAAGACTCCTCTGCCGGGTGCACCCCACGATTGAAATCAGAATGAGAATTCCGAGAATGATCCGCATGGGTGCTGTACTTTGCCCAACGTCAGCAGTCAGACACGACCGGGCGCAGCCCGGTCGTTGTCTGTGATGCTCTGGATGGGCTCTCCTTCATTTGGCTGGGATCGTGATCGGGGCGACAATCGGCGGGGTATCGACCTGCGCGGGGGCCTTGGTCTTGGGGTCGTAGAGAACCCAAAAGGTGCCTGCGCCTCTGTGAGCCACCATCTGGCGGTCAAGTGCCTGCGCTTCTTCTTCGGTGACCACAAAGCGCTTCAATACGCCGTAGGCCTCCGCCCGCATCCCGCGCAGATCGGGAGTGTCGGAGGTAACATCGACGCCGAGAATCTGCGGGATCTTCGTCTTCGAAACCTCACCGACCAATCGCACACTCTTTCCTTCGAAGCGGACCACGGCTTCGGGCGTATCTACCAGCGGACGGCTCAATGGATCGACATAGCGGGAGGCGCAGCCGGAAAGAACGACAGTGCCGAGAATAAAGATCATCGCCCGGAATTTCATTCTTCGCCCATCGTTCAGTGATGAGCCATGGCGGTGCGCAGCACCGCCATTGGCTCTGGACGTTTGTTCGGCTTCTTCATTTCCAGAACTTCCACCAGGACTTCGTCTTTACGGCGAATGTCTTCTTGTCGGTGTCGAAGAGTATGCTGCGAGCGTAACGTCTCGACTCTTCGCGATGCATCTTGCTGCGGCCAAAATCTTCTTCGGTCCAGTAGCAGATGCTGACGCTGTCGCTGGTCTCGAAGACCATTTTAAAATCCGGGACCGACCAATAGAGTCCATGTAGCGGCCACTCGCCCTTCGGACCTTCGACCGCCAAGTTCTGGGTGATATCAATCGCGCCTATCTTCTTCAAAACCGCCTCAGTGACGGAGCCGGGGGCCCCGGCATCCAAACGCACTACCTCTGCAAGCGCAGCGGCCGGCAGAAGCATCAGACTGATGAGAAGCGCGCGCATGGAATTCCGCCGAACGTTCAGTGATGAGCCATGGCGGTGCGCAGCGCCGACATTGGCTCTGGCCGTTGGTTAGCCTCTTTCTTCATCTCGAATCTTAAACTCCACTGTGGTGCCATCAGGCAAGCCCTCCATCTGCTCAAAGATAGGACCCAAAGCGGAATACTGGAAGACTACGGTCCTCACCTCGATATTCTCGAGGGTGTAGTCGCCACCGATAAGTGGAATCTGCACAAAGGCATAGCACTCACCTGGTCCGAGGGTCTTTCCTGCCGCGACAAGACGATCGACGAGCGGAATCATCAGCCAATCGTTTGCTGTCTCGGCATCGTCGATCTTATCGCAGAACTCTTCTCTTGATTCGGCCAAGCAGCGTAATGAACCATCGTCCAGCCTCAGGACATGAATCTTTCCGTCGTCGGTCTTGAGGTAAAGGTCTCCGAAGCGATTCATGAGCCACGTCGTGAAGCTCCGTGGAAGACGCCAGCGCCATGTCTCGGTGAGCTTCGCCCAATCGAAGCCTGAACAATCGATCAGGTAATCGTGAACATTCATCATGCCTCGGCTAACGTTAGAGGTGAGCCACGCTCACCCGGATTGAGGACGGAGTCGAGAGCGAGGATGACATGGTCGAATTAGGTGCGACGGTGAGCGTTGGCTCTAGTGGCTGGATCGGCCTTCTTCAACTGAACGACGAGTCGGGGAAGATAAAAATGAGCACGAGCATCGCAGCGTGAAAGCCGATGGGGAGCAGGGCCAAGCGCCTCTTTTCTTTCTCAGCGGCATAACCCGCGAGCCAGCCGTAAACCGGAAACTGAACGGCCGCTACCACGATGGCTAGGGATGTGATCTCCTGGGAAAAATGCGTCGAGAGCATGGGCAGCGGAAAGAGTATTCGAGCCAGAAGGTAGTCTCCGTGGCCAGCGCCGCCGGAGACTGCTGCGAAAAATAAAGCTACGGGTGCAATCAAAACACCCAGTCCTAGTCCGATGAGCTTAGCTTTCATCTTTCCGCCGATCGTCACCGATGAGACACGCGCGGGCGAGCGTGGAGTGAGCCCTTTTGAATGACGGGAGATGCTGAGCGGAGGAGGCACATGCGATTTAGGTCACATCCCGCGCGTTGTTCTCTGGCGGTCTGGATCGGCTCTTTTCATCTCTTTCTTCGGATGAAGTCCTTGATCGCGTCGAAGGCTTCAATTGCGACACGGGCGACCACGCACCAAACTCCGAGCGATACGCCTACTATGCACAGCTCGGTGAGAAACTTCGAATGGCTGCTGCCATGAACTCCTCCTACCCGGATCATTTCGACGATTCCACCAGGCAACAAGATCACAGCGCTCGCAAAAATATCTGCGGCCAGCAACGCGCGGCCTAGCGCGACTAGCATGACGCTGATGGTGATGGAAATTGTCCATGCGCGTCGAGGTGTCATCTTTCTTTCGCCGATCGATTGAACTCAGACACGATCGGGAGCGGAGCTCCCGGTCGTTGTCTGTGGTGGCTGGATCGGCTCTTCGCCTTTGATGGTGCGCTTGGCCTGCTCAACCAACTCCGCGTAGTTTGGAGCAAACACCGGCAACTCTTTCTCCAAGACGGCTTCGAGCGCCCAACACGCACTTCGCTCTTCTTCGGAGACATGAACGTCCAAGAGCTTCTTTTCTTCCAGCTTCGCCAGAGCTTCAAATACAAGCAACGCTTCGGCCTTGGTGAGTTTGATCTGGATTTGGTCGCTCATCTTCTTCCGCCGATCGTTTCAGATGAGCCAAGAGGGCCGGCGCGGAGCGCTGGCCCGAATTGGCTCTGGCGGTTGGTTCGGCTTCTTCTTCATGGGCCGGTAAAGAATGGGCGGACATCAATCTTCGAGATCCGCTCCTGGCTATCTAGTGCGAGCACAATAGTGAAGCCACATCCCGGGCCTGTACGATAGATCGAGCGCAGCTCAGGCGTGAATCGCTCGAAATGGAAATCTAAGCCAGCGTCGGTAAGAATCTGCTTCGCGTGGTCCACGGTATCGCCGATCTTGATCTTCCTCGTGACGACCGCATCCAACAGAGGCTTCGCGGCATCATTCCGGACCCTCTGCTCTCGAAACGACTCGGCGACCGATGCGCTAAACGCGTAGACGAAAAATCCGTAGCCTCCGCCTAGGCCGAGCAAAAGAATCCCAATGCCAACGGCGATTTTCTTCTTCAGGGTCATCGAAGGGGAGGCCTTGCCGAACGTTGGAGATCAGATGAGGCGGCCACTGAATACTAAACGAAGCGGATAGAGAACACTTTCTTTCATCCGTCCGGCCGAAGCGGCATGGCCTGCGCGGGCCGCGTCATCTGTATCGACCTGGTTCGAAAGCCGCGAGATG
>CAYZSN010000261.1:0-13198 GCA_964481095.1 uncultured Oleiharenicola sp.
CATGATCGCCAAGGGCGTCTCGCTCCTCGGCGCGGGCAAGGACCCGGCGCACCACAACAAGATCGACTACGCCGTCGGCGTCTCGGAGATCAAGAAGGTCGGCACGCAGGTCAAGCAGGGCGAGCCGCTCATGATGATCCACTACAACGACGAGGCGAAGCTCGAGCAGGCGCTCAACTACTTCAAGGACGCCTACCGCCTCGCCCCGAAGCGGCCGATCCCGCCGCCGCTCGTCGTCGAGCGCGTGGCTTGACGTGGGAGGGGCTTTACGCCCCGACTGATTTCAGGCCGGTCCCCCCCCGGGGCCGGCCTTTTATTTATGGGCACCGGCAGGCGCAATTGCCGGTCCAAGGAGGGGTACCGCCCTTAAACTCCTGCCTGTCCATGAATATCAATTACCTCATCTCGGTCCTCTGTCTCATCATGTGGATCGTCGCGCTCGTCGACTGCCTGAAGAGCAGCAGCCCCAACAAGGTTGTCTGGATCATCGTCATCATCCTGCTGCCGTTCCTCGGTTCCATCCTCTGGTTCCTGATCGGCAAGTCCAGCCGGGTTTAACGTCTCCGCTGTCCGAGGGTAGGGCGAATCCTCCGGATAAGCCGTGCCTTTAAATGCATCCGAGCGGGCGGCTCATCCGGAGGATGTCCAACTTTCGCTTCGCTCGGTACGCCCTACCTGATTGCCAACCATCGGAGGATGCGTCCCAATCTCCGGATGTCCGATGCTGACGCGCCCGAAGCGAAACCCGTTAACGCGCCCTCGTGGGCCGACCAGCCCGAGCCGCTGCCGCAAGCGCAGTGGTCGCGGCCGTGGGCGCAGCTGAAGTTCGTTTCGTTCCAGCCCGCGATCTTCCCGCGCATGCTCGGCGAGGTGTCGCGCGACGCCAAGCCCGGCGACCTGGTGTCGGTGTACGACAAGTTTGGCCACCGCGTCGGCACGGGGCTTTTCAATCCGCGCGCCAAAATGCCGCTGCGCGTCGTCGTGCACTCCAGCCAGCAAATCGGCGAGGAATACTTCGAGGGCGCGATCCGCCGTGCCGTCGCCCTGCGCAAGGACTGGTTCAAGCTCGACGCCACGACCGACGCCTACCGCGTGCTCAATTCGGACGGTGACGGGCTCAGCGGCCTGACGATCGACCGCTACGGCGACACGCTATACTGCGACGTCTACTCGCTCGGCATCTTCCAACGTCTGCCGAAATGGCTGCCGCTGTTGCACGAACTGCTCGGCACGAAGCACGTCCGCGTCCACGTCGACCACGACCTGGGCAGCCTCGAGGGGATCAAGCCGTCGCAGATGAAGGACCTGACGGAGTCCGCGCCCGACAAGGTGAAGATCAAGGAAGGCGGCGTGAAGTACGAGGTGGACTTCGCGGAGGGCCACAAGACCGGCTTCTTCTGCGACCAGCGCGACAACCGCAGGCGCTTCGGCTCGCTCGTGAAGGGCATGCGCGTGCTCGACCTGTGCAGCTACACCGGCGGTTTTTCGATCAACGCCGCCCTCGGCGGGGCGGTCGAGATCACGGCGGTGGACCTCGACGAGAAGGTCATCGCCCAGGGCCGCCGCAACGCGAACCTCAACCAAGTCTCGCCCAACAAACTCAAGTGGGTGCATGCCGACGCGTTCGCCTACGCGCGGCAGATGCAGAAGAACGGCGAGCAGTTCGACGCGGTGCTGTGCGATCCGCCGAAGTTCGTCATGACGCGCGACCCGGCCTTCGCCGCCGAGGGCATGCGGAAATACGCCGACCTGAACACCATCGCCGCCAGCCTCGTGAAGCCCGGCGGACTGTTCGTGACGTGTTCCTGCTCCGGCCTCGTGTCGCTCGAGACCTTCGAGGAATGCGTGATCAAGGGCGTGCACCGCCTCAACCGCCGCCTGCAGATCTTCGACCGCACCGGTCCCGGCATCGACCACCCGGTTTATTCGAACTGCCTCGAAAGCCGCTACCTGAAATTGCTGTGGGCGCGCGTCACATGAGCGGGAATCCACCCGCGCGGATCGGGCGAATCCCGGCGTCGTTGGCGGTCGCGGTCCTGGCCTTTGTGCTCGCGATGGGATTTGTCCTCTACACCCACCACGCGTGGGAGGACTACTGGATCACTTTTCGCACGAGCCGCCACCTGGCGGAGGGGCAGGGGCTGGTCTTCAATCCCGGCGAAAAACTGCACACTTTCACTTCGCCGCTTGGCGTGCTGCTGCCGGCGCTGGCATATCGCCTGACGCTCAACACCTCCGACTACGGCGCCCTGTGGATATTCCGGGGAATGAGCGCGCTGGCTTTTGCCGGGGCCGCAGGGCTGCTGTTCGCCACCGCCCGCCGCCGGCAATGGCATCCGGTCGGTGCAGGGGCGCTGGTGCTGCTCTTCGCGATCGATGCGAAGACCATCGATTTCTCGACGAACGGCATGGAAACGGGATTCCTGCTGTTTTTCCTCGCCTGGTCCTTCTACGGGCTTTTTGCCGACCCGGTGAAGAGGTGGCGGCACCTGGGCCTGGCGTGGGCCGGCCTGATGTGGACCCGCCCCGACAGTTTCATCTATATCGGGGCTTCCGCCGTGGGGATGCTCTGCTTCGACCGGCGCGGCGGATCTTGGGCCGCCTCGATCCGCACTTTTATCGGCGCCGGCTTGCTCACGACCGCATTGTATCTGCCCTGGCTGGCCTTTGCCGGGATGTATTACGGCACGCCGGTTCCGCACACGATCGTGGCCAAGGGACTGCACACGGGGCCGGTGACCTGGCAGCGCGTCGGGGATTTCCTGGCGGGTTTGCCCGGCGGCATCTGGCGGGGCGAGAACTCCTTCGCCTCCACCTTTCTACCGTCCTATTACCAAATGGGCGGATGGCCGGAAGGGATGGTGCATGGCGCCGGGGTCCTGAGTGGCGTGGTCGCGCTGGTCTGGTTGCTGCCTTTTGTGAGCGGTCTGGTTCGCGTCGTCTCCCTGGTCTTCCTCGCCGGCCATCTCTATTTGAGCTTTGCGACTTATTTCCCGTTTCCCTGGTACCTGCCCACGCTCACCTGTTGTGCCGCGGTCGTGCTGGCGGGACTCTTCAACCAGGCTTGGTCCGCGGGGACAGGCTGGCGACGCGCCGGCGGGCTGGGGTTGGCCGCCGCAGTGCTGGCGTCGGGCTGGCTGACATTCCACGCCATGTTCCAACTGGCCGCCGCCCAGCGTTGGGTGGAGGACGGCAACCGCAAACAGATCGGCTTGTATCTGCGGGCGCACGCCCATCCGGACGACACCGTCTTTTTGGAGCCGCTGGGTTACGTCGGCTATTTTTCCCAGCTGGAAACCTTCGATTTCCCGGGGATGTCGTCCTCCCGGATGGTCGAAGCGCGGCGCAAGGTCGGCGACAGCTGGGCCGATCTCATCACCGAATTGGAACCAGCCTGGCTGGTGTTGCGCGACGAGGAGATTGCCCGCATCGGACGGGATGACGCTTCGATCTTCGCCTATCGTTACCGGATTGAGCGGGTATTCGATGTTGGCGGGAAAGTCAGCGGTCTGTCAGTTCGCGGGCGCCCCTACTTGGAGGTCGATCGCAAGTTCACGCTTTGGCGCCGGCAATATGCCGACCGGTTCGAGACGCCGTTGGGGCCCGCCCGGGGTTATGCCGTTGGAACCTACCTCGATCAGGTCGGCGGCCGGGAAGTCATGTTCCTGCATGCGCCCGCCGAGGTGCTCGTGCCAATTCCCGCCGGCGCCAAGACTGTCACGCTCCGGCATGGCTTTTTCGACAAGGCCTACCAGGAATCGAATGGCAGGACGGACGGCGCGAACTTCCTGGCAATCTGGGTGGACGGGAAGAAGCACATCCCGATGTGGGGCCGGATCCTTCGGCCCGCCACCGTGCCGGGGGATCGCGGTCTGCAGGAGGTGACCATCCAGTTGCCCGAGGTGGACCGGCCGCGGGGGCTGCTGCTCAAGGTCATGGCTCTGGAGAACATGGACCATGACTGGACCTATTGGAGCCGGCCGGAGTTTCACTGACCGGGCCCGGCTGCTGGGCGGAACTTCCGGCGGCCGGCGCCGGACTCCACCGTGCATCACTTGAACTTGTCCCGCATCGCCTGGATGCCGGGGATCTTCGCCATCAGGTGCTGGTGCGCCGGCTCGAAGAACTGGACCATCGAGCGCTGGTAGCGGCCGACGAGGATCGTGAAGATGTAACCCTCGTGGCCCGGCGCGCGGACGGTCGGGTGGTAGCCGCGGTCGATGAGGAAGGTGTCGCCGTGCCGCGTCATTGCGACCTGCGGAGCGCCCTTTTCCGAGTAGCAGAACTGCGCGCCGAAGCCATTCTCCGGCCGGTATCGATAATGATAGATTTCCTCGAATTCGCTCTCCTCGGGCAGGCGTTCGGTGTCGTGCTTGTGCGGCGGGTAACCCGACCAGCAGCCCTCGTCGCCATAGAGTTCGCTCACGAGCAGGTTCCCGGCGCGGCCGCCGGCGTTCTGGCCGAGGAGGTGAAAGATCCGCCGGCGGGAGTGTGTCTCGCGCGAGCCGACCTCCACCATCGCGACCTCCTCGGGCGCGATGCGGAACGGCGCGAACGGCTGCGCGCACAGCCCGCCCGCGACCGCGACCTCGGTCCCGTCGCGCAGTGCGCGGATGGTCACGCGCGGACTGGTGCCGCAATAAACGGAATCCGCCGGCCCGTCCCAGACGCTCGCGCGCTGGCCGACGCCCTTGAATTCCTGCGCGCCGGCCGCGATGTCGGCGCGGCCGCTGAGCACCACGCACAGCATTTCGCAACCGGCGGACTCGAACGTGTGGGCCGCGCCGGCGCCGAGGCGCACGAGGTTGAAATAGCACAGCGCCAGCGGCCCCTTGCCCGGCTTGACCAGCGGGGCGTTGTGGTTGTCGGCGGCGCGAAGAAGCTGGGGCATAAAGGGGAGTGTTTTCAGCGAAAATGGTTCAGGATTGCGCCGCCGTGCAGGAAGGCGACCAAGGCAAGCCAAGCCAGGAGCGTGACGTCTGAAAGGGCTTTCAGCCAGACCCATGTGGGGTCGGGCCGCCAGGTGTAAGTGATTTCACTGATCCCCGCGGGCAGGGCGATCGTGGTCCCCTCCGGCGCATTGGCCGTGTCGGCGGTCACGGCGATGCGGCCGTTCAGGCGCACTTCATTCCAAGGGAAAGGCTGCACGTTCAGCTGCCGGATTTGTGGCGCCGCGGAACTGAATTTCTGGGCCGCCACCTGCGCGAATTCAGGTCCGTGTCCCACGGCAAGTTGCAGCGGCGGGGGCGGTGCGATCGTCGTGGCGGCAGCCCCGGGGCGATTGGCCACGGCATAGGCTGCATAGCCGTAAAATTCCCCCGGCAGGTCCAGGGTGCTCGCCTCGGAAATCGCGGGGGCCTCCCGCTGGCTCGCCTGGCCGTGCTTGAGTTTGAGGCCGAGGCCGCACGCCGCGATGGCAAGGATTGCCCAGAGCACGGGGGCTTCCCGGCGGGCCACAAGTTCCCGTGCCTTGCCGGACGACACGGCAAGCCAGCCGCCGGCCACGGCCAGGAGCAGGGCCAGGTTGAGATAGGAAACCAATCGGTAGGCGAACTGGATGTTATGAAACAGCCCGGGCAAACCATTGCCGAGCACGGGGGAAACCGAAACAACCAACAACACGACGAACACCGTCCAGCCGATGACGGCGATTGCGACCCCGGCGCGATCCAGGAAAAACCGCCGGCGCCACGCAAGGAAGAGGGACACCGCCATAAACCCCGCCAGGATGACCAGGCCCGCTGTCACCTGGGCGTCGAGGTAGGGCGTGAGAAAATGCGACATGCCGGGACTGGCGGCGACCCGACGGTCGTAAGGAAAGGGCATCAGGCGCGTGGCCAGCGCATCGACATCCGCCGGAAAATAAAAGATCGCGGAAGTGTAGTGTTGGGTGATGTACAAGGAGGGACCGAACTGGAGCACGGCATAGATCCACGGACCCAGCACCATCGCGCCCGCCACCGCGCCCGCGCCCAGCCCCATGGCCAGCGGCCTCCGGCCCTCGCTGAAAAACCAGGCGGTGGCGGTGGCGAGGCCAAAAAACATCCCGCCGAAAACCCCGGTGATGGGATGCGCCCCGGCCGCCAGCACGAAGCACAGCAGCCCGGTCACGAGCGGCGGCAGGCGGGCCCGGCCGGGAGCGACCAGGCAGGCGCGGCACACCGCACAGGTTGCGGCGGTCAGCAGGGCTACGGCAATCAGCTCGTTTATGGCGCCGCGGTTGTAGAGATTGCTGAGGGCGTAGGTGGACCAGCAGGCCAGCGCCGCCGTCACGAAACTGCCCAGGCGGCCGGCTCCGACCCGGTGCATGAGCCGCAGCACCTGCCAGGTTTGCAGGAGAAAGACCGCGCCCACGGCGAGGCGGAGGGCCGCGTGGGGATTGGTGGCGCTGCTGGCCAGGCCAAGCACGGGATAAAGCAGGAATCCGTAGAAAACCGGATAGGGTATGCCCGCGAGCTGAGTGGTGTGGATCACCTCGGGAAAGGCGAGGTGTTGCTTGAAAAACTCGCCGAAATAGGACGTCAGCCAAAGGTTCACCGCCCAGTCGGCTCCGAATTGCCGGCGGGGCGCCCACAGCAGCACGAGCGGCAGGGCGCAAATGGCCACCACCCAGCCAAAATCCCGGAGGCGGGAAGTGAAGCATGTCGTCAGCTTGTCGGTCGCGCCATTCACTCCTTCGCGTCGTTGATCTCGATCCAGTTGTCGTCCGGATCCTCGAAATAAATCTGGTTCACGCCGTCGGGGCGGTGCGTGACCGCGGCCTTCTGGCCGGCGAGATCCTCGTACGGGATCTTGTTCGCGGCGAGCCGGGAGGCAAACTCGTCGACCGAGGACACCGTCAAGCACGGGTGGTTGCGTTTTTCCTTGGGCAGCTTCGCGGCCGCGCCCAGATCACGTGCAGGGCGCAGTTCGGCCCGAGGGCGAACCAGGTGTGCTTGCCGTCATGGAACGGCTCGGGAATCTGCGGCAGCCCGACGACGTTGGCGTAGAAGTCGGTGCTGACCTTGAGGTCGAGTACGTAGAAGGCGATGTGGTTGACGCGCGGCGCGGCGGAGGCGGCGATCGTGAGCCAGCCAAGGAGGGCGAGGAGAGGGAGGGTTTTCTTCATGGAGTTGCGGGTTGATTTTCGGGGCGGGCAGCAGGATGGCTGACGGTGCGCATCACGCGAATTTGGAGGAACGCGACGAGGGCCAGCCACCCGAGCAGCACTGCGCGCGACAGGATCTTGAGCCGGCTCCAGGCGGCATCGGGCCGCCAGGCATATTCAATCGTATTTTCGCCGGCGGCCAGCGCGACCGTCGAGCCGCGCGGCGTGGTCGCGGCCTCGGCGGCGAGGGGGCGGCCGTTGAGCAGCACCTGATTCCACGGAAACGGCTGCACCTGGAGTTCGCGGGTTTGCGGTTCAGCGAGGATGATTTTTGCCGGGGCCGGCATTCCGAAGTCGGCGCCATCGCGTACGACCAGACGGAGGGGTGGCGCGGGATTGGCGGGGAACCGGGCCGGGCCGCTGACGATCGAGTAGGCCTCGGCGCCATAGAATCCCAAGGGCTCGTTGAGCGCCAGGGCGCCGGTAACCGGCGGAGCGGGAGCGCGGAGAACCTGCCCATGCTGGAGCTTGATGAGCAGCCCGCCCGCGGCGAGCGCCAGCGTCGACCAGAGCACCGCAGTGCGGGCGCCGCCCGCGGCCTTGCCCGCTGCATCCGCGGGCAACGCGACGAGAATACCGGCGACGGCGAACAGCAGCGCGAGGTTGAGGTAGGAAACCAGGCGGTAGGCAAACTGGAGGTTTCGGAACACGCCCGGCAGGTTCTCGCCCCATTTGGCGCGCACCGACAGCAGGAGCAGCGATCCGAACAAGGTCCAGGCCAGCGCGGCGATGCCCACGCCAGCCAGGTTCAGCGGCATGCGGCGCCGCCAGGCCAGGACCAGGCGGATCGCCAGGAAAACGGCCAGCACGCCCAGGCCGATCGTGACCTGCGTGTCCAGATACGGCGAGAGATGCGGTGACATGCCGGGGTTCGCGACCACCCGGCGGTCGTAAGGGAACGGCATCAGGCGGGTGGCGAGGGCATCGACGTCATCGGGCCAGTAGATCACGATGGAGGTCGAATGCTGCGCGATGTGGAGGTGCCGTCCGAACCTGGCCACGGCATAAAGCCACGGCGCGAGGACCACGGCGCCGGCAATTGCCCCGCCCACGAGCCACCCGGCGAGCGCGCCCCGATCCTTCGCCGGCGCCCAAAAAAGGAGCACGAAGAGGGCGAAGCACAGTCCGCCGAAGACCGCCGTGATGGGATGCGCGCCTGCCGCGAGCACAAAACAAAGCAGGCCGGTGGCCACGCAGGCGCGACGCACCGGGCCGGCCGGCGTGAGGCAGGCGCGGCAGACCAGGCAGGTGGCCGATGTCAGCAGCGCCACGGCAAACAGTTCGTTGAGCGCGCCGCGGTTGTAGAGGTTGGTGAGCGCGTACGTCGACCAACAGGCGACCGCAGCCGTCACGAGGCTGAACCAGCGATGACCGCCGGCCTGTTTCATGAGTTGGAAAACCTGCCAGGTCTGCAGCACGAAAACGGCGCCCACCACCAGGCGGAGCGCGGCATGGGGATTGGTGATGCTGCTGACGAGTCCGGTGAGCGGGTAGAGCAGGAAGCCGTAGAAAACCGGATACGGCATGCCCGTGAGCTGGGCGGTATTGATCACCTCGGGGAACGCGTGGTGCTGCCTGAAGTACTCGCCGAAATAGGAAGTCAGCCACACATTCGCCGTCCAGTCGGCGCCGAACTGCTGTCCCGGTTGCATGAGCAGGGCGAGGGGCGCCGCGCAGATCAGCAGGATCAGGAGGATGTCCGCCGCGGGCGATAAGGATCGGCGGATAAGTGAAAGCGGGGGAGCGGGCGGGAGGCGCATCGTTGGCTGGGTTCTAGCGGCAATCCTAGGCTCCTTTCAATTCGGGAACTCGTTACGGGCGACGCGAAGCCAGGTACGCGGCGATGGCCAGCATGTCGTCGGGGCTGAGATTGGCCACGACGGGCTTCATCAGTTCGACGCGCTGGCCGCGGCGGAGGCCGGTCTTCATGTCGAAGAGCTGGCGGACGAGGTAACTGGGCGACCGGCCCGCGAGGCCGGGCATCGCGCCGACGTTGGCCAGCGTCATGCCCTCGAGGCTGGGACCATGGCAGGCGATGCACATGATCGTCTTGCCGCCGCCGGTCGTGACGAGTTCCTCGCCGCGCCTGATGCTGCCGGGGGGCGCGTAGGCGATGAAGCCGACGCGCGGGCTGCGCTGGATTTCCACCAGATTGGGATCCTCGGGCACCTCGATGATGCGGTTGCCGAGGGGCTCGTCGCCGCCGTTGGGCACCTGCAGATACATGCCGGCGGAGATGGTTGTTTTCGGCACCCGCTCGGACTCGACGACGCGGATCCAAGGGGTCCACTTCATCGCGCCGAAATACCCGGCCGCGGCGCGGATTTCCTCGTCGGTCATGGCCTTGGCAAATTCAACCATCATCAGCGTGTTCGGCTTGCGCGGGTCGGAGCTGAGGCGCTCGCCATTCCGGAACGCGAGCATCTGCTCGATGAAATAATCGACGGGCTGGCCGGAGATGCCGGCATTCTCGGGCCGGCCCTTGCCGTTGGTGTAGTGGCAGCGCGTGCAGGCCCACACCACGGGCGGCTTGCCGTGCGCCACGATGTCGGGCATCGGCGGATGGTCGCCAGGGTACCAGTCGGCGGTGCCGAAGATGTTCGTGATTTCCGCGCGGGTGAAGCGGCGGTCGGTATCCGCCAGCGCATAGACCGTGGGATCGGTCGGGGGCGGGCCGGCTTTGCCGGGAGGCACGCGCGGCGTGCCGGGGGCGGGCGGCTCCTTGAAACCATAGGCCCAGGGCGGGGGAATTTCCTCCGCGGCGCGGGCGGCCAGGCAGAGAACGAGGGCGGGAACGAGCAGTTTTCGCAGGTGCATGATGATTTACCGCAGGAGGGCGCTGGCGCACCAGAGCATCGGCGCCTGGCCGTGGAAATCGCCGGTGATCCGCTTGCGCTTCAGGTAATGCTCGCGGTCCTTGCTGGTGCCGGTGCCTTCGCAGACCTCGCGCAGGTTGGCGTCGGCGTCGAGGTACCCGGTGAGCGCGATCCAGGCCTTCTTTGCGGCCGGGCCGTAGGCGGCGCTGTCGAGCCAGCCTTCCTTGACGCCGGTGATGAACGCGAAGGTGAACATCGCGGTGCCGGAGGTCTCGGGCCACGTGTCGGGCCCGTCGATCAGCTGGCGCCACATGCCGTCGCTGTCCTGGTATTTGAGCAGCGCGGCCATCATGGCGTGGTAGCCCGCGAGGATGCGCGCGCGGTCGGGATTGTCCGCGGGCAGCGAGCGCAGCAACTCGGCCATGCCGGCCGCCATCCAGCCGTTGCCCCGGCCCCAGTGGAAGGGCGCCGTCGGGGAGTGGTGGAACAGGCCGTTGGGTTTTTGCAGGTTGTCGAGGTAGTAGACCATTTCCTTCGCGGCGCGGTCGATGTAGGTGCGGTCACCGGTCGCGCGGTAGGCCTGCGCCTGCGCCATCGTGATCATGAACATGTCGTCGATCCACAGGCGGGTCTGCCACGTGTGGCCCTTGGCCGCCTCGCCGGGGGCGTTTTGCTCCTGGCGCGGGCCGTAGGGCTGGCCCCACTGCTTCTGCGCCATCCATTCGCCGAGCGCGAGGCACCGCAGGTCCCGATTCTGGATGTAGATTTCCAGCGGCACGGCGGCGAAGACCGTCCAATCCACGTGGTTGGGGTCGGGAATGAGGGCCTTCTCCTCGCGGAACAGCGGTTCGAAGCGCGCCACCAGCCGCGCCTGGAGCGCGGAATCGCCGGCGGCGCGCGCGAACGTCAGCGCGCCGTACCAGGTGCAGGCCTCGGCGTAGTGGATCACGGTGTCGTTCCACTGCGGCATGTGCGGCCGTGGGATGAAATTCGCGGTGACGCGGTGGCCGACCTCCTGCGGCGAGGCGCCCGCCGGCCAGGAGCCGAAATCGTACGTGGCGGCGGCGGCCGCAAGGACCGGGGTGAACAGGAACAGGGCAAGCCAGCGGGGTGGGCGGGGTGGCATCGCGCGAAGGTAGCGGTGTAGCGCCGCCGGGCAAGGGGAGTCTGCGGCCCGGACGCATTTTCATTCCGGGATGGACAAGGCGCGGGGCATGCCAACCATGCGGCGCGTATGCGGAGCCTGAAAAACTTGTTCGACCAGAACCAGGCGTGGGCCGAGGCCATCAAGCGCCGGGATCCGGAATTCTTCCAGAAGCTCTCCCGCCAGCAGAGCCCCGAGTACCTCTGGATCGGCTGCTCGGACAGCCGCGTGCCGGCCAACGAGATCATCGGCCTGCTGCCGGGCGAGGTGTTTGTACACCGCAATGTCGCCAACGTCGTCGTGCACGCCGACCTGAACGCGCTTTCCGTCATCCAGTTCGCCGTCGATATGCTTAAGGTGAAGCACATCATGGTGGTGGGCCACTATGGCTGCGGCGGCGTCAACGCCGTGCTGCGCTGCCAGCGCGTCGGCCTGGCCGACAACTGGCTGCGCCACGTGCAGGACGTGAAGGTGAAGCACGAGGCCTGCCTCTGCGCGCTGCCGGACGACACCGCCCGCAGCGCCCGCCTGTGCGAGCTCAACGTGGTGGAGCAGGTTGCCAACGTGTGCTCGACTACCGTCGTTCAGGATGCCTGGGCCCGCGGGCAGGCGCTGACCGTCCACGGCTGGGTTTACGGTCTGCGCGACGGCCTGCTCCGCGACCTCGGCACCACGGCCAGCAGCGCGGACGAAGCCACGGCCGCCTACAAATCCGCGATCGAGGCGGCCAACGCGCGGGGCATCACCTCGGTGCCGTGGTGAGCGTGCCGGCGCCGGGTCGGGTCGTGGGGCGGTGACTCCGTCCACCGTCGCGGCCCGGACGGCTGCCGCGGCCCGCCGGCTTGCGCCATAGTGCGACTGGAATAATTGTCATCACTTCCGGCGGCTGCCCAATAATTGATCGCGAGCAGCCCATAACGAACAACCCTTCGTTCCCATGATCCGTCAAGTTTCCCACCTCTGCCTGATGTCCCACCAGCTGCCGGCAATGATCGCGTTCTACCGCGACGGCCTCGGCCTGCCGATCAAGTTCTCGCTCACGCACGACGACGGCACCGCCTTCGGCCACTACTTCGGTGCGGGCAGCATGACGTTCCTCGAAATCTTCGACCGCGATGGTGCGGCGAAGCAGTGGGGCGGGGCCACGGCGGAAAACTGAAGCCCCACGCCGGCACGCACTACAACCACTTCTGCTTCGAGATCACCGGCCTCGAGGAATATTGTGCGGCGATCCAGGCGCGCGGCGTGAAGCTCGACCGCCCGATCAAGGTCGGCATGGACCACTCCAAGCAGGCGTGGATCCACGACCCGGACGGCAACGTCATCGAGCTGATGGAGTACACCGCGAAGAGCCTGCAGCTCTGAGCCGGGCGCAAAAAAGACCGCGATGCGCATCGCGCGCTGAATCTGGAATCTCAAATTTGAAATTCGAGGTCCTGGGTCGCGCTCAGGCGCGGCCCGGAAGAAAAGCCCGCGGTGTGGCTGCGTATCGGAGGGGAAGATGGGCCGCCTTGCACGCGGCGCCTTCCTACGGCGTTCCCCAGGTTGACTGCGTGTTGGTTACGTCGCGGATCAATTTCTCCACGATGCGTCGCACGACGTCCGGGCTCAGTGCGCGGTTTTCCATGGCGCTCGCCATCATCAGCTTGTTGCTTTTGGTGATGTAGAAAAAATTCGGCTGGATGTCCGCATTCATTTTCAGCAGCGCCTCGAAGTTCAGCGTGGGGCTGCTGTTGCGCAGGTACACCGTCAGCCAGATGTAGTTCCCGCTCGGGCTGATCTCCGCCGCCAGGGGAATGTTCAGCGTCGCCGATTGCAAAGTGAAGGTGAACTTTTCCTTGCTGAGGTCCGTGACGGTGTAACTCATGTCCCGGAGCATCTGCTTCAGGTGCTCGGCATCCATGCGTTCGGTCTGAGCACTCAACTGCGATGCCGTGCAAAGCACGGCCGCGAGAATCAAACGACGTATCCCACGGCATTTTGAACTCATGCCTTGGGATAGCGGCCGCCGGCGGCCAGGACAAGCCCGCAGGGCGCAAAAAAGCCCGCGCTGGCGGCGCGGGCTGACCTGAAAACTCAAATGGGAAATCT
>CAYZSN010000262.1:0-13117 GCA_964481095.1 uncultured Oleiharenicola sp.
AGACGTTGATTTCCGTGGGCCGGTGCGGAAGCAGGGATTTCATGGCGTGGTTTCACCCACGACCGTGAACTCCTCGCGGTCATGATACAAGTGGCGGATGCGCACCCCGGGGGCGTGCCGCATGAACGGCGAGTCCGCCGCCCGGATCTCGCGGAGCAGCGCGATGGAGTCCACGTGGCCGAACTTCAGGTTGATGACGAAGCGCCGGCACCAGCCGCCGCCCAGCCACGGCGCCACGATATTGCGCATCACATGGTGCGGCTCCTCGACGAGGTCGCAGAACAGCCAAGCGTAGCTTTGCCCCGCGGGCGGCGCGAACTTGAAGGCATCCTCGAGCCGATGCTCGATCAACGGATGGTTCAGCGCGCCGCCCTTGAGCGGGCCGTTGTCCACGGCGATGACGCTCGCCCCGCGCTTCGCCGCGCTGTAACTCCAGCCGCCGGGCGCCGCGCCGAGGTCGACGACGGTTTCGCCGGCCTGCGGTTCGCGGCCGAGCACGATGTAGGCCTCCTCGACCTTGAGGTAGGAGCGCGACGGCGCCGCGTCGTCGTCCGCCATGCGGCGCTGGCCGCCGAGCCAGGCATCGCGGGAGGCATAGACTTTGCCGAAATCGGCGAAGAACACAAAGAGCCCGCGCACTTTGCCCGACGTGCGCGGGGCGTCGCGCACCGCGAGCCTGGCGATGCGCGCCAATTTCTTCTTCAACAATTCGAGGAACGCCTTCTCCACGCCGCTCGCGCGCCGGCCCAGGCCGACGACTTCCGGCACCATCGCGAACACACAGGGCCACGCGGCCTCGATGCGCTCGCCGCGCAGGCTTTCGAGGAAAAAGTCCGCCAGCTGCTGCGCCAGCGCGTTGACCGACCCGCCCGCGAACTCGCGCTCGGCGAGCAGGCTCAGCTGCGGAAAAGCAAAATCAGGTAGGGCGAGTTCTCCGAACGAGCCGCTGCCGGCGGACGACGGCTCATCCGGAGGATTCGCCCTACCCGCCCGCACCCAGCCCGAGCCCTTTCCCGCCACCGCCAGGCCGGCTTCCGCCAGCTCGCGCTCGAGGAGCGCTTCGTAGCCGTGCTGGCAGAGGGAAAGCATGCGCCGAACGTGGCCGCCGCCAGCCGGGGGTCGACAATAAATCCGCGTCGCCCATGCTGGCGGCCGCGTCACCATGAAATTCCTTCCCGTCCTCCTGCTGCTGGCGTCCGCCCTGCCGCTGTCCGCCGAACCGCCGGCGCCGTCCGACCCGCGCGCCCGCGAACTGATCGCCACGCTCAAGCTGGAATACCTGCCCGGCGAGTCGGGTTACTTCGGCTTCCTCGGCCAGTCGGCGCAGATGGTGACGCAAGACGGCCGCGCCCTCCCCGCGCAGAGCCGCATCCATTACCTGCTCACCGCCGAGGCGCCCCTCAACTACCTGCACTGGCTGGCGTCGGACGACACCCACATCCTGCTCGAGGGCGGGCCCATCGACTACTTCATCTTCCATCCGGACGGCACGGTGGAAAAAATCACGCTCGGCCGCGACGCGGCCGCCGGCGAGCGGCTGGTCGTCGCGATCCCGGGCAACTGTTGGAAGGCGCTGCGCCTGCGCCCGGGCGCCGGCTACGTCCTGCTGGCCAACGTGCTTTCGCCCGCGTGGACGCCCGACCGCGTGAAGATCGGCGCGGGCCCGGAATTCCTCGCGCGCTACACCGGCCGCGCCCCGTGGGCGACCGACGCGGCGCTGCGCGAACTTATTGGTCATAATGCGCGGCCCTAGGCATTCGCGGCTTTCAATCGCGGCGCGGGCGCGCAAGCTGGCGTTTTGTCGGTGACCTGGACGCAAAATTATACCCCGCTGTTCAACAGCCTGCCGGCTTCCACGCTCGTGGCGGGCGCGCCGGTCGTCGTCCTGCTCTGCCTGCTGGCCTTCGGCAAGGTGCGCGCGCACTGGGCCGCGCTCGCCGGGCTCGGCGTGGTGCTCGCCGCCGCCGTGTTCATCTACCGCATGCCGCCCGTGCTGGCTTTGAGCGCCGCCGGCTTCGGCGCGCTGTACGGCCTGCTGCCCATCGGCTGGATCCTGCTCAACGTGGTCTTCCTCTACCAGGTCACCGTCGAAACGGGCCAGTTCGAGGTCGTGCGCCAGTCGGTGGCCGGGCTGTCCGATGACCGCCGCATCCAGACACTGCTGATCGCGTTCAGCTTCGGCGCGTTCATCGAGGGCGCCGCGGGTTTCGGCGCGCCGGTGGCGATTTCCGCCGCGATGCTCATCGGTCTCGGCTTCAAGCCGCTGCAGGCCGCCTCCCTCGCGCTGATCGGCAACACCGCGCCCGTGGCCTTCGGCTCGCTCGGCATCCCGATCATCTCCCTCGCGCAGGTCACCGGCCTGCCGCTCGCGGACCTGAGCGCGATGGTCGGCCGGCAGCTCCCGTTCTTCAGTTTCCTCATCCCCTTCTGGCTGGTCGCGGCGCTCGCCGGCTGGCGCGGCCTGCGCGGGGTCTGGCCGGCGTGCCTCGTCACCGGCCTGAGTTTCGCGCTGGTGCAGTTCCTCGTCAGCAACTACCACGGCCCGTGGCTCGTCGACACGGCCAGCGCGCTCGCGGCGATGGGCGCGCTGCTCCTGCTGCTGCGCTTCTGGCGTCCGGCCGCGACCTGGCGCTTCGCCGACGAAGCGCCGGCGGGCGCCGCGGCAGCCGCCATTCCGACGGGCAAATTGGCCCGTGCCTGGGCGCCGTGGGCGATCCTGACCGTTGTCGTCTTCCTCTGGGCCCTCCCCGCGACCAAGGCGCTGCTCGCCGGACACCTCGAGGCGAAGATCCCCGTGCCCAACCTGCACCTCGCCGTCCTCAAGGCGCCGCCGCTCGCGCTGAAGGAGACCGCCGAGGCCGCGATCTACACCTTCAACCCGCTGTCGGCCACCGGCACGGCGCCGCTGCTCGCGGCGCTGGTCGCCGGCTTCGGGCTGGGGCTCGGCCCGCTCGCGCTGGGCCGCGTCTACCTGCGGACCATCTGGCGGCTGCGCCTCTCGCTCCTGACCATCTCCACGATGCTCGCGCTGGCGTATGCGGAACGCTACGCCGGGCTGGACTCCACGCTCGGCCTCGCGTTCGCAAGCACCGGCGCGCTGTTCCCGTTCTTCTCGCCGCTGCTTGGCTGGCTGGGCGTCGCCCTGACCGGCAGCGACACGGCGTCGAACGTATTGTTCGGCAACCTGCAGCAGGTCACCGCGCAGCAAGTCGGCATCTCGCCGGTCCTCGCCGCCGCGGCCAACAGCACCGGCGGCGTCATGGGCAAGATGGTGGACGCGCAAAGCATCGTGGTGGCGGGCGTCGCCACCGGCCAGCACGGCGAGGAGGGCAAGATCCTCCGCTCGGTCTTCTGGCACAGCCTCGCCCTGGCCACGCTCGTTGGGCTGCTGGTCGCAGCCCAGGCCGCCCTGTTCCCCGGCGTGGTGCCGGGTAAGTAAGAAGACTGAAGGAAGCATTAAGAAGAGAACCCCCGGCAATCCCGGTCTGATTTCTTCAATTCCTCCTGCTTAATTCTTCCTTGGTCTTTTGGCCGGTGTGCGCTTTCTTGGCCGACCTCCATGCGCCAGCCGACTTCCGACCTTCGCATCCGCACCGCCCGCCCGCTCCTCTCGCCCGCGATCCTCGAGGAGGACCTGCCGCTGGCCGAGGCCGGCGCGGCCGTCGTGCACGGCGGCCGCCGCGCGATCAGCGACATCCTGCAGGGCCGCGACGACCGCCTCGTCGCCATCGTCGGCCCCTGCTCCATCCACGACCCGGCCGCCGCACTCGACTACGCCCGGAAGCTCAAGGCGGTGGCCGACCGCCTCGCCCGCGACTTGCTGGTCGTGATGCGCGTCTATTTTGAAAAGCCCCGCACGACGGTCGGCTGGAAAGGCCTGATCAACGACCCCAGGCTCGACGGCAGCTTCCAGGTCAACACCGGCCTGCGCCTCGCCCGGCAGCTGATGATCGACATCAACGCGGCCGGCCTGCCCATCGGCACCGAGTTCCTCGACACCACGCTCGGCCAGTACTACGCCGACCTCGTCTCGTGGGCCGCGATCGGCGCGCGGACCACGGAAAGCCAGATCCACCGCGAGCTCGCCTCGGGCCTCTCGATGCCGGTCGGCTTCAAGAACCGCACCGACGGCGACCTGCAGGTGGCCGTGGACGCGATCGTGTCGGCGCGCCACCCGCATTGCTTCCCCTCGCTCACGCGCGAGGGCGCCCCGGCGGTGCTCGCCACCACCGGCAACCCGGAATGCCACCTCGTCCTCCGCGGCGGCAGCGCCACCGGGCCGAATTACGACGCCAAGCACGTCGCGTGGGCCGTCGACCTGCTGGTGAAGTCCGGGTCCCTGCCGGTCGTGCTCGTCGACTGCAGCCATGGCAACAGCGGCAAGAAGCACGACCAGCAGCCCGCGGTCGCGGCGGACGTCGCGGCCCAGGTCGCCGGCGGCTCGCGCGCCATCATCGGGGTGATGCTCGAAAGCCACCTGCTCGGCGGCGCCCAGAAACCTGAGCCCGGCCGGCCGCTCGAATACGGGCGGAGCATCACCGACGCCTGCCTGTCGTTTGACGAGACGGTGCCGGTGCTGGAGGGCTTGGCGGCGGCCGTGCAAGCACGGCGAACCGCCAAGCCAAGTGGCAAGTGACAAGGAGCAAGTAACAAGAACGCCAGCTGGCTTCCTTCTTGGCACTTGATACCTGATCCTTGTTACTTGCAGCGCAATGCGCTGCCTCGTCGCCTTCGACAAGTTCAAGGACGCCCTTTCCGCCCGCGCGGCGTGCGCGGTCGCCGTGACGGCCCTGCGCGCGAAGCATCCCGGCTGGAGCTTCGACTCCTGCCCGCTCACCGACGGCGGCGAAGGCTTCACCGAAACCCTGACCGCCGCCACGCAGGGCCGGCTTGAACTGGTCGAGGTGACGGGCCCGCGCGGCCGGCGTATCCCGGCGCCGCTCGGCTTCATCGACACCGCCCGCATTCCCGCCGCCGCGCAGAAACTCCTGCCCGCCGCGCCGGTCAGCAACCGCGTCGCGATCGTCGGCCTCGCCTCGGCCAGCGGCCTCGAGTTCCTCACGCGCAGCGAACGCGATCCCTGGAAGACCACGACCTTCGGCACCGGGGAGCTCGCCGCCCGCGCGCTGGCGAAGAAAGCCGGCGCGATCCTGCTCGGCGTCGGCGGCAGCGCGACCAACGACCTCGGCCTCGGCGCGCTCGCGGCGCTCGGTTTCAGATTTTTCGCCGCCAACGGCACGCCGGTGGCGGTGCCGACGCCCGACACCTGGGAGCGCATCACCCGCATCGAGCCGGCGACACTTGAGGTGCCGCCGGTCTTCATCGCCTGCGATGTGACCAATCCCCTGCTCGGCCCGCGCGGCGCAACCGCGACCTTCGGGCCGCAGAAGGGCCTGCTCCCCGCCGACCGGCCGAAGCTCGAGGCGCAGATGGCCCGGATGGCGGCGCTGCTGTGCGAGGCGTGCGGGAAACCGGTTTCGCTGGCCGACGTTCCCGGCACCGGCGCCACGGGCGGATTTCCCTTCGGCCTCATGGTCGGCGCCGGCGCGCAGATCGTGCCGGGCTTCGACCTTGTGGCGGCCTGGCTCGACCTGCCCGCGCGGCTGGCCGCCGCGGACCTCGTCATCACCGGCGAAGGCCGCTTCGACGCCACCTCGCTCGGCGGCAAGGGCCCGGGCGCGCTGGTGGCGGACGCCCGGCGCCTCGGCAAGGCGGCGCATGTTTTCGCCGGCAGCCTCGGCCTGCCCGAAACCGACGGCCTGCACGCGGTCACGCCGCCGGGCCTGCCGCTGGCCGAGGCCTTGCCCCGCACCGGCGAGCTACTCGCCGCCGCGGTGACCCGCGCGCTGTGATTTTCGCGGGGATTCTCCTCGCCAAGCCGCGCACGCGTTTCCAGAAACAGCGGCCATGACGCGCCCGTCGCCTGCGCCCCATTTTTTCGGAGCCGCCCTGCTCGCCTTCCTCGGCCTGCTGGCCGGCTGCGGCACTCCCCCGAAGCCCGCGCCCAAGCCGGCCGCCCCGCTCGTGGCGGCGCCGCCCAAGCCCGAGCCGCCGCCGGAGAACCTGCCGCCCGTCATGCTCGGCATCGACGTGCTCGAGGCCGACGGCTTCAAGGCGGTCGCGGGCAAGAAGCTCGGCCTGCTCACCCACGCCGCCGGCGTGAACCGCCGCGGCGAAAGCACGATCAACGTCCTGCGCCGCGCGCCGGGCGCGAAGCTCGTCTGCCTCTTCGCGCCCGAGAACGGCCTCGAGGGCACGACCAAGTCGGCGACCAGGTTCGAGGACACCGTGCACGGCCCCACCGGCCTCCCGATCTATTCGCTCTACGGGAAGAACAAGCGCCCGACGCCGGCGCAGCTTAAGGGCCTCGACGCCGTGGTGATCGACCTGCAGGACATCGGCTCGCGCTCCTACACCTTCATCAGCTGGATGCGCTACACGATGGAGGCCTGCTTCGAGAACAACGTCGAGGTCATCGTCCTCGACCGGCCCAACCCGCTCGGCGGCCTCAAGGTCGGCGGCCCGCCGCTCGACCCCGAGTGGGAGAGCGACGTCGGCGCCTTCCACGTGCCCTACGTGCACGGCCTGACCATGGGCGAGCTCGCCACGATGGCGAAGGAGGCACCGCGCGTCCTGAAGGTGAAGGACCGCGTGCGCGCCCGCGGCAAACTGACCGTCATCCCGATGCGCGGCTGGAACCGCGCCATGCGCTGGCCCGACACCGGGCTCACCTGGGTCGCGACCTCGCCGCTGGTCCAGAGCTACGAGGCCGCGGTGGGCTACGCGCTGGTGAATCTCGGCTGCCAGAACACCGACTGGTTCTCCGGCATCGGCAAGGACTACGTCTTCCACTCGATCGGCTATTCCAAGAACCCGAAGGGCCCGAAGAAGAAGCCCGAGGAGATCATCGCGGCGATGGACGCCTACAAGATCCCCGGGCTCCGCTTCGTGAAGCGCGACGGGCGCTTCCCCGACGGCAAGCCTGCGCAGGGCGTCTATGTCGAGATCACCGACTGGGAGAAATGGAACCCCACCGAGCTGTGCCTCTACATGCACAAGCAGGCGGAGAAGTGGTCGCCGCTGAAGGTGTTCGCCACCCTCACCACGGCCGAGCAGCGCACCTTCCAAATCCACGTCGGCTCGACGGCGTGGTACGACGCGCTCGCGCGCGACGGCATGCGGGTCGACCCCGCCCCGTTCGTGAAGAACTGGACGGAGCGCGCCGCCGTTTACCAGCAGGCGGCGAGGAAATACTGGCTGTATCCCTGAACGGGCTTACCTGGCCGCGGCCCGCGGGCTGTGCGCCGCGGCCCACTTGTCGTACTCGGCGCGCGGCATGAACTTCAGCGAGGCGGAATTGATGCAGTAGCGCAGGCCGGTCGGCTCGGGGCCGTCCTCGAACACGTGGCCGAGGTGGCTGCCGCAGATCGCGCAGTGGCTCTCGACGCGCAGCATGCCGAAGCTCGTGTCGCGCTCCTCGGCGACGAACGCCTTCTCGATCGGCTGCCAGTAGCTCGGCCAGCCCGTGCCGGAATCGAACTTCGTGCGCGAGTCGAACAGCGGCGTGTCGCAGCCGACGCAGAAATAGACGCCGTCGGCGTGGTTGTCCCAGTACTCGTTGCGGAAGGCGTACTCGGTGCCCTGCTGGCGGGCGACGCGGTACTGCTCGGGCGTCAGGCGCGCGCGCCACTCGGCGTCGGTGCGCTGCACCTGGTTCCTGCTCATGTCGATGACGACGCGCGACGGCAGGCCGCAGGCGGACTTGTTGTCGCCGGGCGGGCAATAGGCGGCGTCGGAGGACAGGGAGGGCTTGGTCGATTTCATAGTCTCAGAGTGGGCCAGCGGCGCGGCAGCGGCCACAGCCAGGAGGCAAAGGGGGAACCAGCTTTTCATGGCGGAGAGGATACTGGTCGGGAGGTATTTCGCAACCAGCGCGGGTGAGAGGAGCCAGGGGGAAAATTATTCCCAAACCGAACGTTCAACATCCAACGTTCAACGCTCAACGTCCATGGCCGACCCTTGAAAGTTGGACGTTCAACGTTGGACGCTGGATGTTCTGTCCGGTGGTTCGACGCGGACGCGCACCTGGCCGTCGTGGAACTCGTTGACCAGCGCCTGGCCCGGCTTGGTGGCCTGGGCGCGCGGCACCGGCCGGCCCTGTTCGTCGCGCACGATGGCGTAGCCGCGGGCCAGCACCGATTTCGGGCTGGCGGACTCGAGGCGCTTCCAAAGCGCGAGCAGCCGGTGCGATTCGAACTCCACGCGCTTCGCCGGCGCGGTCGCGGCGAACCGGGCGCGCACGTCCTTGAGCTCCTCGCGGCGCCGTTGCGTGGACGCCCGCAGCGAGACGGCGAGCCGGTTGCGCAGGTCGTCGAGGCGCAGGTGGCTGTGCTCGATCGCCGCCGCGGGCGAGAGCAGGCGCAGGTGGTTGCGCGCGTGGGCGAGGCGGTCGCGCGCCTCGCGCACGGCCCGGGCCACGCGGTCGTGGAGGACCTCGCCCGCGCGCTCCACCCGCTCGAGGGCCGCGAGATGGGTGCTGGAGATGAGTTCGGCCGCCGCGCTCGGCGTCTCGGCGCGCACGTCGGCGGCGAAGTCGCAGAGCGTGAAATCGATCTCGTGGCCGACCGCCGAGATGATCGGGATCGCGCACGCGGCGACGGCCCGCACGAGGGGTTCCTCGTTGAAGGCCCACAGGTCCTCGATGCTGCCGCCGCCGCGGCCGATGACCAGCAGGTCGAAAATCCCGAGCCGTTCCGCGCGCGCGAGCAGCGCGGTCATCTCGGCCGCCGCCCCCTCGCCCTGCACCTTGGCGGGCAGCACCACCAGCCGGCCGGTCCATTGCCGGCGCGCGAGGATGCGGATGAAATCCTGCACCGCCGCGCCGGTGGGCGAGGTGATGAAGCCGATCGTGCGCGGCCGCGCCGGCAGCGGCTGTTTGTTCTCCGGCGCAAACAGGCCCTCGGCCGCGAGCCGCTGCTTGAGCTGCTCGAGTTCCTGCTGCAGGCGGCCGGCGCCGTGGTCGACCAGCGCGCGGGTGATGAACTGGTACTGGCCGCGCGCCTCGTAGACGTCCACCTCGCCGAATGCCAGCACCTGCAGGCCGTCGCGCAGCTTCACGCCCTGCCGCGCCGCGTCGCCGCGGAACAGCACGCACGCGAGCTGCGCGCCGGCGTCCTTCAGCGAGAAATACACGTGGCCGCTGGCCTGCGCCCGGAGGTTGGAGACTTCGCCGCGCACCCAGCCCGGCGCCAGCCCGCCCTTGAGCAGCGCCTTCACGCGCTGCGTGAACTCCGTCACCGTCTGCACGCGGCCGGCGTCGTCCAGCGAAAGCTCAGGCGCGCTTCCGGCCATAGTGTTTCCGCAACAGGCGCGTGCCGACCAGCAGGACGACGATCGCGCTGATGCCGTAGAAGGCCATCCGGCCCTTGCCCTGCAGGAGCGCGTCGCCGAAGAGGACGAACGCGGCGTTGAGCGGCCCTTGCAGCGCAAAGGAAATCAGCAGGTACCGGCCGAACCGCGCGCGCGCGAGGCCGAGCAGGTAGTTCTGCACGGGGAACGGGATGCCGGGCGTCACGCGCAGCAGCACGATCAGGCCGGTCTCGTCGCCCTGCTGCACCTGCGGGATCTTGTAGCCCAGCCGCTTGAACAGCGCCTCGAGCACCGGCCGCAGCACGCGGCTGGCCAGCCAGTAGGACAGCACCATGTTGAAAAGCATCGCGGCCAGCGCGAGCAGGACGACCAGGGGCATGCCCAGCTGCGCGCCGAACAGCGGGCCCGCCGTGAGCGTGAACGCCATCTGCGGCGCGCCGACCGCCGGCAGCAGCGCCATCGCCAGGAAAAATACGGCCGGGCCGGCGCCGCGCACCAAGGCGAGCCCCTGCTCGATCGCGCCCCTGAGGTCGTACCCACGCGCCACCAGGGCGGCGCCGACCAGCAGCACGAGGGCGACGGCGCCCAGCTTGACCAGGAGCATGCGGCGGCGGGCGGCGGTGACGGGGGCATCGGCGGGCGCGGCGGTTTCGGGCATTTGCCCACGATGCCCGCGCGGTTCTGCCATCGTCAAGGTCGGAGGCGCAAGTTTGCTGGCCAGCGCCGCGGCGGCAGGCAACATCGGCGCGTTGACGACGAACGCACTTCTTCCGTCCGCCCTCGGCTGGATTGGCCTTGGCTTCGCCGTGGGCTGGAGCGGGCGGCAGCTCCGGATTCCGGCGACGTGGTTTTCCCCGTGGGCCTGGTGGCTGCTGCTCGGCGCCGCGCTGCTGTGCTTCCGTTGGCCGCTGATCCGGCTGCCCCACGAGCTCTATCCCGATGAAAGCCAGCTGCTGGCCGGCGCCATCACGCTGCGCCAGGACCCGGTGTTCTGGCGTTCGGTCGACGGCGGCACGGCCGGGCCGCCCGACTATTATGCCCTGCTGCCCGCCGCCGTGTTTCAGGATGGGACCGCCTTCGTGGCCGCGCGGATCATCGCCTGCGGCCTGCTCTGGGGCGCCCTGGTGGCGGCGGGGGAAACCCTCGTGCTGCTGACGCGCCAGGCGCACCTGCGGCTGGCGGCGCTGCCCGCGCTGCTCTTCCTCGCGTTCACCACGAGCCCGGAATACGTGCATTACTCCACCGAACTGGTGCCGGCGCTGCTGCTTGCGGTGGCGGTCCATGCCCTCGCCCGCCGCGCCATCCGCCCGACCCCGCTCAACCTGTGGGCCGCCGCGCTGGCGCTCGGAACCGTGCCGTGGACAAAATTGCAGGCGGCCCCGATCGTGGCCATGCTCGGCTTGTTTTTTGTCATCCGGGAATTTTCCGCCGGACGCCGCGCCCAGGTGCCGCTGGTCATCGCCGCCGCCTGTCTGCCGACGCTGGCGGTGCTGTTGCTGGCCGGGCTTACCGGCCAAACCGAGCACATGATCGTACCCTACGTCCTGCAAAACCTGCTTTACGTGCAAAGCGGACGCCTGCCCGCCGGGATGGTGGCGTTCCAGCAATGGCAGCAGGCCGTGACCAACGGATACCTCGCCGCGTGGTTCGCGGGCGCGGTGGTTTTTGCCGCCATCAGCGGGTGGCGCCTGCGCGGCGCGCCGGCCGGCCTGCGCCCGCTCGTGCTGCTGGCGTCCGGCCTGTTCGCCGTGGCGGTCATCTGCGTGCTGGCCCCGGGCCGGCCGTATCCGCACTACCTCCATTTCCTGGTCGGGCCGCTGACCCTGTTGCTCGGGGCTTTGCTCGCCGCCGGCTGGCGCGAAGGTTCGCGCTGGGGCCCCGGCCTGTTCTGCGGCTGCCTGGTCGTTCCCGCCCTGATGCTCAAGCTGTCGGCCCGGCCCGATCCGTACGCCTACTACAACCACGAACTCACGGCGCCGGGCCCGGCGCACCGGGAACTCACGGCCCGCGTGCGAATGCTCACCCGTCCGGGCGAAACCCTGGGCCTCTGGGGCTGGCGTTCGGCGCTTTACGTGGAGACCGGCCTGGCCCAGGCCACCTGCCAGGCCCACACGGAATCACTCCTGATCGCCGGCCCCTCGCAATCCTACTACCTCCGCCGCTACCTGGAAAAATTCATCGCGAACTCCCCGCCGGTTTTCGTCGATGCGGTCGGTCCGGGCAATTTTCGTTTTCAGGACCGGGCCCTTGGCCACGAGGTTTTTCCTTTCCTGCGCCAATGGATCAAGGACCACTACATCCTGGTCGGCGAGTTCGATGGCTGCCGGCTCTATGTCCGCCGCGACCGGCCGCAAGGCCCGGCGGCGGTTCGCTAGCTTCCGCCCGGCGGCCAAATCAGGCTCGCCGGGCCCCGGGGGCGGCGCTGTCATGCGGTGGTCGCGCATGCGCTCCGTTTCCCCAGCTTTCCTTTCCCCGCCGGTCCGGCTGCTGGCGTGGATCGCCCTGGCCGGGCTGGCGGCGATCACGCTCGTGGACCGCGGGGCCGCGCGCATGTACTCGACGCCGTGGCACTGGGTGCTGGCCGCAACGCTGGCGGCCCCGGTCGCGGCGCTGGTGCTGCGCTCGCTTGCGTCCGCCCGTCCCTTGCAACTGCCGGCGGCGGCGTGGCTGGTCCTCGCGGGGGCGGTGGCCGCGGTGCCGCTCGCGAGTGCGCTGCTGAGCCCTTATCGCGGCCTGAGCCTGTTGTCGGCGGCGATTCCCGCCAGCGCCGCCGCGGCCTTCCTGCTGGTCCATGACTGGCTGGCCGCCGACCCGGAGCGCCACCGCCCGCTGCTGGCGCGGTTTTTCGCCGGCGCGTTCGCGCTGGCGGCCGTGGCCAGTTTTTCGCAGTGGCTGGGCGAGGTGGTCGTGGTGTCGCGCAACCACGATTTTTCCACGGTGCTGGCCGTGTGGCGCAACCCGCACCCGCTCGGGCATTCCAACTACACCGCCGGCCTGATGCTGCTCGGCCTGCCCTGGCTGCTGTTCGCCGGCTGGCGCGCCCGCGACTGGCGGCGGGGCGTGGCGTATGCCGGCGCGGCGCTCGCGCTCCTCAACCTGTTCACGAGCGGCAGCCGCGGCGGCCTGCTCGGCCTCGGCGCGCTCGGCGCGGGCGCCGTGCTCGTCGCCCGGCCGGGCTGGAAGCGCCTCCTCCCCGGAGCGCTCGGCACCGCGGCGGTCGTCGCGCTGCTCGCGGTGGCCAATCCGCGCGTCCGCGACCTGCTGGCGCCGCCCGATCCCGCCGCCGCGCCGAACGAGAGCCGCGTCCAGCGCGCCGCCATGTTCCAGGCCGGCCTGCTCATGGGCCGCGACCGCCCCGTGCTCGGCTGGGGCCCGGGCGTCACCCCGCTCGCCTACCCGCGCTACCGCGCGCAACTCGACGGCGGCGTCGAGACGGCGCTGCAGCTGCACAACACCCCGGTCAACCTGTGGGCGGAAACGGGCGCCGGCGGACTGCTCTGCGCGCTCGCCCTGGTCCTCCTCGTCCTGAAACACCGGCAGCGCGAACCCGTCGCCGCCGTCACGCTGGCCGGCTACGGCGTGTTCGCGCTCACCGACTACCAGCTCGACGTCCCGGTCTTCGCCGCCGCCGTCGCCGTCCTCGCGGCGATGCTGGCGTCGCCCGCCGCCAACCTCGCGACCCCCGGCGCGCGCCGCCTGCTCGCCGGTTGCACCCTCGCGGCCCTGGCCGTCATCGCCCTGCTGGGCC
>CAYZSN010000263.1:0-20529 GCA_964481095.1 uncultured Oleiharenicola sp.
GTATAGGTTTGGGGATCTGCTGATCTCAGACCGAGAAAATGCCCACGATCAGTGGGCTGCCGAAATCAATCTGTGGCGACGATCAGTCGCCACGGACCTCCAAGGATTCATCCGTTGATGAATCCCATTAGTGGTTAAAAAAGGCCTGGTACCTGCCCGCCCAACATCTTCAAGAACTCCGCCTCGTCGATCACCGGCACGCCGAGTTCCTTCGCCTTCTCGAGCTTCGAGCCCGCCTCGGCGCCGGCCAGCACGTAGCTGGTCTTCTTGCTCACGCTGCCGGACACCTTGCCGCCGGCCGCCTCGATCCTCGCCCCGGCCTCGTCACGCGACATCGTCGGCAGCGTGCCCGTGAGCACGAAGGTCTTCCCGGCAAACACCGTGCTGCCGCCCGCCGCTTTCTGCGGCGCCACCGGCTCCAGCCCGACCTCGAGCAGCTCGTCCACCAGCCGCCGGTTGCGCTTCTCGGCGAAGAAGCCCGTGATCGCCGCCGCCATCGTTGCGCCGATGCCGGAGATGACGCTCTCCTTGTTGGCGATGAAGTCCTCCATCGTCGCGTCCGCGAGCTTCCCGATGTCCCGGAAATGATTCGCCAGGTCCTTGGCTGCGGACACGCCCACGTGCGGGATGCCCAGGCCGTGGATCAGCCGCCAGAGTTCTGTTTTCTTCGCCGCCTCGATCGAGGCCAGCAGGTTGTCGGTGGATTTCTCCACCTTCTTGCCGAGCGAAAGCAGGTCGTCGCGCTTCAGCCGGAACAGGTCTGGCAGCTCCTTCACCCAGCCTTTCTCCACGAACTCGTCGATCTGGGCCACGCCGAGCCCGTCGATGTCGAGGCAGGCCTTGGACACGAAGTGCGCCAGCCGGCGGCGCACCTGCGCCGGACAGCTGAGATTCGGGCAGCGCATCGCCACCTCCTCCTCGAGCTGGATCACCTTCGCGCCGCACACCGGGCATTGGTCGGGGAATTCGTAGGGCCGGCACTCCTTCGCGCGGCGCTTCAGGTTGACCTCGATGACCGCCGGGATGACCTCGCCCGCCTTCTCGACCAGCACATAGTCGCCGACGCGGATGTCCTTGCGGGCGATCTCGTCCTTGTTGTGCAACGTGGCCCGGGCGACGGTCGTGCCGGCCAGCAGCACGGGCTCGAGCTCGGCCACCGGCGTGAGCACGCCCGTGCGGCCCACCTGGACGGTGATGGCGTTGATCTTCGTCTCGGCCCGCTCGGGCTCGAACTTGTAGGCGATGGCCCAGCGTGGCGACTTCGCGGTGCTGCCGGCGTCGCGGCGCAGCGCGAACGAGTCGAGCTTCGTGACCGCCCCGTCCGTGCCGTAGGCGAAGTCGTGGCGCATCCGGTCGAGTTCACCCACGGCGTGCCACGCCGCGTCGATCCCCTGCACCGGCCAGAATTTCTCCACCGTGGGCAGGCCCCACGCCTTCACCAGCGCGAGGAACCCGCTCTGGGACTCGGCCACGGCCGGTTCGCAATAACCGATGCCATAGAGGACGATCTCGAGCTTCCGTTTCGCCACCTCCTTCGTGTCGAGCTGCTTGATCGTGCCGGCGGCCAGGTTGCGGGGATTCGCGTACACTTCCTCGCCCGCCTCCTCGCGTTCCTTGTTGATGCGCTGGAATTCGGCCGTGGTCAGGTAGATTTCGCCGCGGATCTCGATCACGTCGGGCACCGGGTGCTTTTTGCCGGCCTTCAGCTCGGCGGGCAGCGAATAAATGGTGCGGGCGTTGGCCGTGATGTCGTCGCCTTCCTCGCCGTTGCCGCGGGTGACGGCCCGCACGAGTTTGCCCTTCTCGTAGGTGACGCTGACCGCCAGGCCGTCGATCTTGGGCTCGATCACGTAGGCGAGGTTTTCGCGCTCGAACAGTTTCTCGAGCCGCTGGTTGAAGGCGCGGTATTCCTCCTCCGAGTAGGTGTTGTCGAGGCTCTGCATCGGCTGGCGGTGCCGGTAGGTCGAGAAACCCTCGAGCCGGTCGTCGCCCACCTGCGCCGTGGGGGATTCCTTTTTCGCGAACTGCGGGAACTCCTTCTCCAGGTCGGCCAGCTCGCGCTCGAGCTTGTCGTAGTCACGGTCGGAAATCTCCGGCTTCGCCTGGCGGTAATAGAGCTCCGCATGGCGCGCGACTTCCGTGCGCACCTCGGCGATGCGCTTTTTGGCCTCGGCGGGGGTCATGATGGGAATACGAAGTACCAAGTATCAGGTATCAAGTAGCAAGAAAAGGCGACTGTCTGACTTGATCCTTGCTACTTGTCACTTGGAACTTCCGCCGCCGGCGGCTTGGGCCGCGGCTTGATCACCGCCGACTGCATGATTCGCCGGTACCACGGCCAGCAGATATAGAGCGCCACCGCCACCGTGGCGCCGATGGTGTCCGCCATCCAGTCGTGCCAATCGCAGGAGCGGACGCCGCCCGTCAGGCTCTGCCGGAATTCGTCGCCCAGCCCGTAGGCCGAGGCGAGGATCAGCGCCCACCACAGGTTGATCAATGGCCAGCGCGCGACCTCCGGGATCCGGATGATCGCGGTCGCGAGCGCCCCGTACGCCGCAAAATGCCCGAGCTTGTCCACCTCGAACCACTCGACGCTGGGCACCGCCGCCGGATAGCCCGAGCACAGCGTCAGCGTGCCGGCCAGCAGGAATGGCAGGGCGATGTCGCGGCGGAATCTTCGCTTGGGTGCGGTCATGGGCGATTCCAAGTTGAGACAATCATCGGGGTCCGTCGCGAAAAAAATGGCAACTTGTAGCGGCGGTCTGTGACCGCCGGGCTTGCGGACGGCGCTCGGCGAGCGCCGCTCCAGCTTTGAACGTCGAATGTCCGACGTTGAACGTTCAACGTTCAGATTGAGCCCGAGCGGAATTGCCACCGGTCGGCCGCTCACCGTAGTTTGGTCCCGCCGCGCCATGCCCCATCCCGAGCCTCTCCCGATTTCATCCTCCGCCTGGGCCGGCCTCGCCGAAATCATCGACGGCGAACTGCACCACGGACACGCCCTCCGCCAGGTCTACGCCACGGATGCCTCCGAGTACCAGGAGCTGCCCGCCGCCGTGGCGCTGCCGAAATCCGAGGCCGACGTCGGCCGGCTCCTCGCCTTCGCCCGCCGCCACCGGATCGGACTCATAGTACGCGGCACCGGCACCTCGCTCGCGGGCCAGGTCGTGGGCTCGGGCATCATCGTGGACGTCAGCCGCCACCTCACCGGCATCCTCGGCTACGATCCCGCGCGGCGGACAGTGCGCGTGCAGCCGGGCGTCGTGCGCAACGAGCTGAACCGTTTCCTCGCGCCGCATGGCGTGCTGTTCGGCCCCGAGACCGCAACCGCCAACCGGGCCACGATCGGCGGCATGGTCGGCAACAATTCCTGCGGCGCCAATTCCATCGTCTATGGCTCGACCCGCGATCACCTGGTCTCGGCGCGCGGGTTCCTGAGCGACGGCGCGCCGGCCACCTTCGGCCCGCTCACCGCGGCGGAGTTCGCCGCCAAGTGCGCCGGGCCGGACACCCTCGAGACCCGGATCCATCGCTTCGTCCGCGACCTGCTCGGCGAGGCGAAAAACCGCCAGCTCATCCGCGACCATTTCCCCAAGCCCGCCGTCACCCGCCGCAACACCGGCTACGCCCTCGATGCGCTGATGGACTGCGGGGTGTTCGATGCCGCCTCCGCCAAGCCGTTCAATCTCTGCCGGCTGCTGGCCGGCTCCGAGGGCACGCTCTTCCTCGGAGTGGAATTCGAGCTGAACTGCGAACCGCTGCCGCCACCGGGCGCCCTGCTGTGCGCGCATTTCAATTCCGTCAACGATGCGCTGCGCGCCACGCTGATCGCGATGCAGCGCCGGCCCCACGCCTGCGAACTCATCGACCGCCTCATCCTCGACTGCACGAAGGACAGCCTCGAGCACGGGCCCAACCGCTTCTTCGTGCAGGGCGATCCCGCCGCCGTGCTGGTGGTCGAACTCCGGCACGCCGACCGGGCGCACCTCCAGCGCGAGATGGCCGCGCTGGCGGCCGATCTCCGCGCGGCCGGGCTCGGCTACGCCGTCCCCACCGTCTGGGACGCGGATTGCGAGCGCGTCTGGCACCTGCGCCGCGCCGGCCAGGGCCTGCTCCAGAACGTGCCGGGCGACGCCAAGCCGCGCGAGGTGGTCGAGGACACGGCCGTCGCTGTCGCGGACCTGCCCGCCTACATCGCGGAATTCGACGCCCTGCTGCGCACGAAGTACGGCGTCGGCAGCACCTACTACGCCCACGCCGGGGCCGGCGAACTGCACACGCGCCCGCTCTTCAACCTGAAGACGGTGGAGGGGCTGCGGATGTTCCGCGGCATCGCCACCGACGTCGCCGCGCTCGTGAAAAAATACCGCGGCTCGCTCTCCGGCGAGCACGGCGACGGACGCCTCCGCGGCGAGTTCATCCCGTTCATGGTCGGCCCGGAATGCTACGCGATGATGCGCCGCGTGAAGGAAACCTTCGACCCCTCGGGCCTGCTCAACCCCGGCAAGATCATCGACACGCCGCCGATGGACACGTCGTTGCGCCACGGGCCGGACCTGCCGACGCCCGAGTATGAAACCCTCTTCGACTTCAGCGCGACGCACGGCGTGCTGCGCACGACCGAGCAGTGCAATGGCAACGGCGAGTGCCGCAAGTCGCACCTGACCGGCGGCACGATGTGCCCGAGCTACATGGCGACGCGCAACGAGCAGGACACCACCCGCGCCCGCGCCAACCTGCTGCGCCAGGTCCTCACCCACCCGCGCGACGTCACCAACCCGTGGGACAGCGAAGAGATCAAGGGCGTCATGGACCTCTGCCTTTCCTGCAAGGGCTGCAAGGGGGAGTGTCCGTCCAACGTCGACGTCGCGCGCCTGAAGGCCGAGTGGCAGCAACATTACAACGACACGCACGGCGTGCCGCTGCGTTCGCGCGTTGTGGCGAACTTCGCCTCGCTGATGAGCTGGGCGGCAAAAGCCCCGCGCCTCTACAACGCCTTTGTAACGCATTATATTACAAGTCGCCTGGTGAAGCGCCTCGCTGGCTTCGCACCCGGCCGCAGCCTGCCCACCCTGCCCGCGACCACGCTCGCCGCCTGGCACCGCCAGCATGCCAACAATGTGGGAGCGACTTTATGTCGCGACACGAGGGGCGCGCCACCCACGAGTCCAGACGCAAATCCGTTCCCCAACGGCCGCGTGCATCTTTTCTGCGACGAGTCCACGAATTACACCGACGCCGCGATCGGCATCAAGGCCGTCGAGCTGCTCAACCGGCTCGGCTACGAGGTGGTCATCCCGGCCCACGCGGAAAGCGGCCGCGCCCACCTGTCCAAGGGCTTGGTGCGCGACGCGCGGGACTTCGCGATTCGCAACGTCGAGCTGTTGAAGGACGTGGTGAACGAGGGCGCCCCGCTGGTCGGGCTCGAGCCGGGCGCGCTGCTTGGTTTCCGCGACGAGTATCCCGACTTGGTGCCGGCGCACCTCAAGGCCCCCGCGCGCGCGCTGGCGAGGCACGCCCTGCTCTTCGAGGAGTTCATCGCCCGCGAAGCCGCGGCCGGGCGCATCCGGCGCGAATCGTTCCGCGCGGAGAAGAAGCTCATCCGCCTGCACGGCCACTGCCACCAGAAGGCGTTGTCGTCGCTCAACCATGCGGTCGCGGCGCTCGAACTGCCGGCGGGCCACGAGGTCCGGCTGATCCCCAGCGGCTGCTGCGGCATGGCCGGTTCGTTCGGCTACGAGGCCGAGCATTTCGCGCTGTCGCAGCAGATCGGCGAGCTCGTGCTGTTTCCCGCCGTCCGCGCCGCCGCGCCCGACACGATCGTGTGCGCCCCCGGCACCAGCTGCCGCCACCAGATCAAGGACGCCACCGGCCGCCTCGCGCTCCACCCCGCGGAAATCCTGCACGCCGCGCTGGGGTGAGCAAAAACACCGCTTGTGCCCGCAATTGACTCAATGAGTCCGTGCTCCGAAAATTGAGTTCCGCCATCCGGTCCTCGCCACCCGGCAATAATTTCTCTCAAGCCAACCTTCCCATCCGTTCATGAGTGCCGCCGAAGAACCGCGCCAATGGGATTCACGGATTCCGGGCCTTTGGGTGTACCTCGTGATCGGGCTGACCTGGCTCCTTGTGCTGTCGTCCCCCCGCATGACCAACGTGATCGGATTGGGCGTCTGGGGTCCCTTTTTCGACCTGCAAGGCATCCTCGCGGCCAACGAAGCGAAGATGCATGGGATGGACCCCTTTGCCCCGAACCCGCTCGATGCCTACGAGCGCCCGTTTTATTATTCCACCTGGTGGCTGTGGGTCGCCACCAAGGCAAACCTGACGCGGGCTGACACGGTTTGGGCCGGCATCGCACTCAATGCCGCGACCCTCGTCAGCGCCGCCCTGGTGTGGCCGTTGCGCAACCGCCGCGAAGCGCTGGTCGCCGGGCTCGTCCTGCTCTCGCCAGCCGGCATGCTGGCCGTTTACCGGGCCAACAACGATCTCGTCATCTTCATCCTGCTGGCGCTGGCCATCCTTGCCCTGCAACGCGCCAGCGCCTTCTGGCGCGCCTGGGGTGCGATTGTCGCCGGCGGCATGGTGATCTTGAAATACTATCCCGCGACGACGTTGATCGCCATCCTGCGCGCCCCGCGCCGGCGTGAACTGATCGTGCTGCTCGCCTTGGCCGCCGGGACGATCGCGGCCGGCTGGCCCAGCCTGGGGCCGGCCTTGTCCGTGATCGCCCGGTATGGGAGTCCGTACACCGCGGGGTTGAGGACCTTCGGCGCCACCGTCCTGCCCAACCTGTTTGCCCCCGGCTTCACGATCCTGGGCTGGATGCTGGGGCTCGCCGCGGGATTCACCGGCTGCTGCCTGGTGCGCAATTCGACCGCTTCGGAGAAAGGCGGCCCGCCCTCGGCCAACCGCCTCATGGCGGCCGCACTCGGGGGGGCCATGATGATCGGCTGCTTTTTCATCGGGACCTCGTTCACCTACAAATTGATTTTTTTCTGGTTCATACTCCCATGGCTCGTGCGCGATGCCCCGGCGGTGCTCGGGAAAAAACCGGCGCTGGCCATGCTGGCGTTGTTTCTCTTCGTCTGCTGGGCCGATGGGCTGGCCCTGAGCCTGTTCAAGATTTTCGACGCCCGCTGGACCGAGTCCGACCGGGTCAGCATCATGACCGGGCTGCCGGTCTTCCTGGGCCTCACCCAGATCGCCTGTTGGATCCTGGCCGGGGCCTGCTTCGGATTGGCCGTCGCCTGGAGCCGGGCACAGCTGGTCCGCCTCCGGGCCGCCGGGGTTGGCTGAGGCAAAAAGCCCCGACGCTGCTTTCGCCGCGCGGTGGGCGCTGACGAATTCAGCTGCCGTCACCAGCTCAAGGACGCGACCGGCCGCCTCGCGCTCCACCCGGTGGAAACCCTGCACGTCGGGCAGCTGCAAACCGCTTCGAACGGCATCCCCTTATCCCACCTGTCCTCCCCTTTAAAGGCGAGGATGGTCGGGCCGGTGAGATTCGAACTCACGACCTCTTGCACCCCATGCAAGCGCGCTACCAGACTACGCTACGGCCCGATGCTCCATCGGAAGGGCGAAGAAGCCTTATGCGCCGGGGTGAAGCAAGTCATTATTTCTGAATGCGAATTGGGGATTTCGGAGTGCGGAATGAGCGGAGCCGGCTGCGCAGGAGGCCGCCCTCCACCAAGGAAAAATACTGCAATCCCCGGCCGGAACCTCCAGTAAACAGCCGCGATTTGTCCCCGTAGCTCAGCTGGATAGAGCATCGGTTTTCTAAACCGACGGTCGCGTGTTCGAGTCACGCCGGGGACGCCATCAGCCTTCGCCAAGGCTACGGCTGACAGGTCCGCCTCCGTCGGGCCTATGGCTGACAAGTGCCTACGCTCCTGAGGAGCTACGCATGGCACGGCCAGCCCCCGCCGGGCTTTATGGCTGACGAGTCCTTCGCCCGTCGGAATCAACCACAGAGACACGGAGGCACAGAGATAAGCTGATCGGATCTGGCCGGACTTTGTGTCGTCGTGCCGTGGTGGTGAAATCCCAGGGGCTTGCGCTCGGTTTCCTCCGTTATCTTCTGTGAAATCAGGGAGGCGCTTACGGGCCGGCCAGGTGCCGGCCCTGCTCGATCGCATCGGCCGGGGACTTGGCGAACATCCGGACCACCTTCTGCGGTGCCACGCGCACAAAATACACCGTGCCCTCGGAACCCTCGTCGATGTAGTCGATGTGCGGCAGCGTCACGTTGGCGGGAATCTTGAAGACCTCGGCCAGGAAGCCCGCCTCCGCCGCGTCGCGAATCGCGGGCTGGACCGTCGTGTTGATGTAGTAGAAGACGCGGTTGATGTAGTCGGACTGGAACGCCTTGGCGTCCTTGGCGGTGTTGTCGGCCTCGACCAGCGCCTTCGCGGCCTCCTCGCTGGCCGCGAGCACGCGCTGCGGCCCGACGTTGGTCGCGACCTCGTACAGGGACTGCTTGCCCACGGCCTTGATCGCCGTGATCGAGCTGACGACCAGCTTGACGGCCTGTTCGGGCTCCTCGCCACGGGGCGAGAGGCTCTGCTCGATGAGGATCATGTCCTCGTCCTTCTTGTCCACCGGGACGTCGAACTCGGCGAGGTCGCGCCAGGAGTTCACGACATGGAAGCTGCCCTTCTGCGTCGCGGGGTTCCAGGTGAAGCCGTTGATGACGACCTGGTGGCCGACCGACTTGGTGCCGTCGAACCGGTGGGTGGCGAGGAAATCCGCGGGCATCGTGATCCAGTATTTCTCCGTCAGGCCCGCGAGGATCGGGCGGCCCTTGCGGAGCTGCTGGCGGGCCCACTCGAAGGGATCGTGCGTGCCGTCCGGGTAATGCACCAGCGGCAGAGGCTTCTGCTTCATGAACAGCGCCAGGATTCCGACGAAGTAGCGGTAGTCCGAGTAGGGCTCGTCCTTCGGGACGATGTTGATGACGCGGTAAATTTCGCCGTCTTCCACGGGATAGCCGGCGATGTCGAGGTAATGGACGCGGCCGTAGAACATGCAGGTGCCGCCGATCTGGTCGCGGAACTTGGCCGGCGCGCAGAGCTGCACGGTCTCGACGCCGTTCTCGGTGGATTGCTTCTCGATGGTCTTCTTCACCTCCACCTTGCTGGTGACGACGCTCGACTTGCCGCGCGGCAGCGGGTGCGCCTCGGCGAAGGCGGTGACCCAGGCGAGCTCGTCCGCCTTGAGCGAACCGACCGGCAGCATGCCCTTGCGGCCGTTTTCGAACAGCACGGCGACGTAGCTCCCATCGAGCCGTGCCAGCGTCAGGCCGGTGAACTTGACCGGGGCCACGGCCGCAGCGGCTTCCTTCGCCTTCTGCTCCTCGGCCTCCTTGCGCGCGTGCCCGGCGGCGGCCTGCCTCGCCTTCTCCGCCTTGGCGGACTGCGCCGCCTTTTCGGCGGCGGACGGGCCGCAGCCCGCGAGCGCGAGCATAAGGAGGGACAGGACCGGGGCGGAAAATTTCCGGAGGGAGGGGTGCATGCGTGGGGCCCGCGCGGAGTTATATGGGGCCGATTCCGGCGAACAAGCGAATCCATCAACATTCGTCTTCGTTTCGGCCGGCGAAATTCTGAGCTGGCTTGCCAGCCGCAGCCGCTTAAACCGCGCCCGCACTCATGCTTCGGTCCTTCGCCAAGCCTAGGGACGGCAGCCTTCGTCCTCGCTCCGCTCGGCGAAGGCTGGTGGAGCAGATGGGGATCAAACCCACGACCTCGTCGTTGCGAACGACGCGCTCTATCAACTGAGCTTCTGCCCCAAAAAGCCGAGCGGTCTTTGTGAGGGACCGATTCAGCCGAGTAAAACAAAAACTTGCTCATTTGCGAGGGGGCCGAAAATGCGCAAAAATGGCGCCCAATTGCCGGCCAAACCGCGGAGCCGGCCGATATGGCCGATGAACATTGGAAAATGAACGATGAAAAATCTGTCCGTCCTTGCCTATCCCCGGCTTGCACCCAAGCCGCTTGCTGCCGGATGGTGGCGGCATGAATCCCTTTGAAAAGCTCTGTCTCGCCTGCGGGTTGTGCTGTGATGGCACCCTCTTCGACGGCGTGCAGCTCGAAGCGGGGGACGACGCGAAGAAGCTGCGGGCGCTCGGCCTGCCGGTGGCCCATTCGCGCGCCAAGGCGCCGGCCGCGCGCTTTCCCCAGCCGTGCGCCGCCTTGTGTGCCGATTGCAGCTGCCGGATCTACGCGGACCGCCCGGCACAATGCCGCGTTTTCGAATGCGGGGTGTTCAAGGAGGCCAAGGCCGGCCGGATCACGCTCGCCGCCGCGTTGAGGCTGGTCACCCAGGCCCGCCGGCGGGCGGATCGCGTCCGGCGACTCCTGCGCAAACTGGGCGACACCGACGAATCCCGTTCGCTGGGCGAGCGCTTCTTCCGGATGCAGTGCCGCCTGGAAGCGGAGACCACCGATGAAGGCACCCGGAGCATTTTTGCGGATCTGAGCCTCGCGGTGCACCGGCTCAAATTGCTGTCGCACGATCGGTTTTACACCAGACTTCGCCAAGCAAAGCGCGGGCAAAGTCTGCCGTCCATAGGCTCGGCGACGGACGGCGTTCCACCGGCGGCGACGCCCCAGTAGCTACGCCTGGCAGGCCCGCTTCCTCCTCGCCGGACACGATTTAACCTCACCGTCGTCTTGGCCCTCAATTTGCTGTTGCGAAACCGCGGACGCAGGCGGAATACGCCTGCTGTTCGTTTAAACTTAAATAGAAATCAAAACATGAAAAAGCCCGCCAACAAGGCGCCCGCCGCCAAAATCGTGAAAGCCGCCAAGGCCCCGGCCAAGAAGACCGCTGCTCCCGCCAAGAAGAAAGCCACCGTTTCCGAACCGCCCGCCACGTTCATCTCCGCCCAGGTCGACATCGGCTTCGGCAATCACCTGACCATCCGCGGCTCGGGTCCGGGCCTGAGCTGGGACGAGGGCCTCGTCATGGACTGCGTCGGCCCCAGCCTCTGGACGGTCTCGATCAAGCAGGCCGCCAAGCCGGTGATCTTCAAGGTGCTGGTCAACGACCTCTCCTGGAGCGCCGGCGCCGACTACACCGTCGCCCCCGGCAAGAGCATCACGGTCACGCCGACGTTCTAAGATCCGATCAATCGCGGAAACACGGAAGAGCGGAAGGAAGAGATGGAGAGGTACTCCCCTTCTGGTTCCGTGTTTCCGTCCTTTCGCGCTTCCGCGATCAACTGCCTGCATTTCAGCGATCCGGGTTGATCGCCATCAGCGCGGCGCGCACGCCGTCGGCGGTGAGCTTTTCGCCGGCCGGGCCGGGCGTGAGCACCGTGCAACGCATGGTGATCCGCGAAAACGGGGCCGGGATGTAGAAGCGGTCCCAGCTCTTCAGCCGCCAGGCCGCGGAAAACTCCGCGCCGAGCAGGATCATGGGCGCGTGGTTGCGGCGCGTCACCACCAGCACGCCCGGTTCGACGACGTACATCGGGCCGCGCGGCCCGTCGGGCGTGATGCCGATGTCGTGGCCCCCGCGCATGACCTCGATCAAGGTGCGCGCGGCCTCGCGGCCGTTGCCGTTGCTCGAGCCGCGCACGGGATGGATGCCGATCATGCGGTAGAACGCCGCCAGCCACGCCCCGTCCTTGCTCGCGCTCACCAGCCCGTAGATCCGGCGCTTGGTCCGGTAACGGCGGAAAATCTCCGCGGAAAGAAAGAGCCGGTTGTGCCAGAGCACGACCGCGGCGGGCTCGCCGGACTTTGTCAGCCGCGCGAAGGTTTCCGGGTCGGCGTGGAACCGGAGCGTGCGGCCCCAGACACGGAGCAGCGCCGCCAGCACGCAAAGCAGCAGGCGCCGCGCGCCCGTGACCTCGTTGATCGCACCTGTGTTCCCGGTATGCAGGCCCCCGTTATGCGGGCAAGGCGGGCCGTCCGCCAAGTCAATCCTGCGCCCGGGCGGGCAGAAATCTTGAAATCAGCAATCGGTCATCCGTAATCTGAAATCGGCCGGGCATTGGCAGGTTGTCACCGTTTCAAGATTCCAGATTCTCGATTTCCGATTTCCAGATGAGCCCAAGTTCTCCCCTGCCCCCCTGCCCGTTTCTCCCCCCCGCCCCCGCCGGGATGGATGCCAGCGCGCTCACGGCGCACGGCGACGAACGCGACGCCGACTTCTACGTCACGGCCCTGACCTACGCGCACTACCTCTGGCAGCGCGGCCTCGCGGCGCGCGCCATCCTGAAGCTGGACCGGGCGCTGCTCGCCGACCTGCGCGGCGACGAAGCCGTCCTGAAACAATGGCCCCTGCCCTACGAGGCCATGGCCTGGTTTCTCCGCCACACGCCGCCCGACGTGTTCATCGGGAACCCGCGCGTGCACTTCCAGCACCTCGCGGACCGCATGAACGAGCCCCGGCGCGAGCAGCGCCGCTGGCGCATCTGGGCGTGCTGGGCGCTTTGCCGCGTCGTCCGGCCCGAGTTCCCCGACGACCCGAAACACCTCGTGCGCGAACCGACCACCAGCGAAATTGCCGCGAAGCTGGACCGGCACGGCATGCCCGGCGAGACGGCCTATTGGCAAGCCGTGCTCAAGCGCTGCGCCTGAGCCGCGGACGACTTCACCACCCGTGCCGGGCCGCCGCTGCAAGTGCAACCTCGAGGGGCGGAATCGCCGGGTGCCAGTAGCGTTCCCATTCCAGGCTGACCACCCCGCCGAACTCCCGCCGGAGCACCGCCAGCAGGTCCGCGGCGGGAAATTCACCCTCGCCCGGCGGCACGTAGGTGTACGGCAGGCCGTCGCTCGGCCGCGCGACACTGTCCTTGATGTGCACGTGTACCACGTGTTCGCGAATTTTCCGCCATGTCTCACGCGGTCCCTCGCCGCCCTGTTTCCAGGTGTGGTGGGCGTCCCATAATATCTTGATCCCCGGGAAAGCCGCCACCAGGCGCAGCACAGCATCCGCGGTGAAAAGGGAATCGTGCGTCTCAACCATCAGGTCCACCTGCCAGCCGTGGCGCCGGCGCTCCTCGCGCCACCATGCCACGGTGGAAGCCGCGCGGGCAAACTCACCGGCAGCGCCCGCCTTGCCGCCGTCAAAGACCCGCAGGTGGTGCACGCCCAGGCTCTCGGCCCACGGCGCCAGTGCCAGCAGGCCGGCCCGGTCTGCCGGCGTGCCGTCCACCAGCCGCAGGGAGGCATCGAGCGCCACGACCGGCGGGACGAGGTCCGGCCGCCGGTCGACCGGTGATCCGAGGCGCCGTTGCAGCACGGATGGCAGGTCGGTCGTCCCCTCGAGCGTGCGCAGCTCGATGCCGTCGTAGCCGTGTGCGCGCGCCAGCGCCAGCACGTCATCCAGCCCGAGAGCGGGGCAGCCGAGGGAGGAGAAGGCGCGGCGGAAGGCCATGCCCGGGAGGCTGGGTTCCCGCCGGAAAAGCGCGAGCGAACAAAACGCTTCGTTGCCGAACCGCCCCGAGCCCGGAATTGACCGGGATACCGCGGGCCCGCAGTGTGGCGGTTCCCCCATGCCTCCGTCCGACCTCAAAGCCAAGCCCAAGGAACGGGTGAGCCTCCGCGACATCGCGTCCGCCGCCGGGGTGTGCCTGATGACGGTGTCCCTCTCGCTGCGCGACAACCCGAAGATCTCGCAGGTGACCCGCGAGCGCATCCAGGCCCTGGCGCGGCAGCTTGGCTATCACCCCGACCCGGAGATCGCACGCCTGATGAAGCGCCTGCGCACCTCGCGCACCGCCCGCGGCACGACGAGCCTGGCGATCCTCGACTTCTACCCGCGCACGGATTTCGCCGAGCTCGCCTACCATCGCCGCATCCGCCAGGGCATCCTTGACCGCTCGGAGAAGCTGGGCTTCACCGTGAGCCAGTTCCAGGCCGCCACCTACAAGTTCAACCTCCGCCACATCCTGGATCTCGTCCGCAACCGCGGCATCGAGGGGGTGATCCTCTTCCCGTCCGTCGTGGCGCCGCTGACCCTCGATCCCGGCGCCGACTGGAGCTACCTGTCCGCGGTCTCGATCACCAATTCGATCCTGTCCCCGCGCTTCCACTGCGTGGTGCCGCATCAGTTCGCCAACATGATGCGGCAGATCGACGCCATGAAGAACCACGGCTACCACAAGATCGGGGCCATCATCGAGGGCTCGTTCGACGACCGCACGGCGCACCATTTCACCGCCGCCATGAACTGGCACGGCCACGGCGGGCGCATCCTTTTGATCCCGGCGACATGCTCCGCCTCCGAGCGCGCCGCGCTGATCGCCCGGTGGCTGGCCAAGCACGACTGCGACCTGCTGTTCGCGCAAAACCCGCCGGCCGTCCTTTCCGCCGTGGGCCGCCTGCGGCGCCAGCGCCGCATCGCCATCGCCGCGCTCGGCACCCCGAACGACGACCAGTTCTCCTACCTCGACGAGCACCCGGAGGTCGTGGGCTCCGCCGCGGTCGAGCTGCTCGCCGGCATGATGTACTACCACGAAACGGGCATTCCGGAGCATCCTCGCACCACCATGATCGACGGCGAATTGCGCCTCGACCGGCTCACCGCGCGCCTGCTCCAGCCCGCCGCCGCGCCGTGACGCCGGAAGGCTCGGAAACGGTATACGCTATTCCAGCCCGCCGCTTGCCCCGGGAAAGGGCCGGCCGCTGACTTGCCGCCCACACCACATGCGAGCTTCCCCGCCCGTACGTCCCTGCCCGCCCCGCGGCGCCCCCCCCTTTTCCAGCTCCCGGCCCACGCGATGAAACCCCGCTTTTTGTTCGTCATGGACCGGGAGCATTTCCCGCTGCTGTTCGGCGAGGCCGATCTGGCCCGCCTGCGCCGGCTGGTGGACGTGGTCGAGCCCGCGCTCGACGCCCGCCAGCTCCGCTCCGCCGGGGAAAATTTCAGCGATGTCGAGGGCATCATTTCCGGCTGGGGCATGCCCCCGCTCGACGCGGCGCTGCTGCGCAAGCTGCCGCGGCTGCGGGCCCTCTTCCACGCCGCCGGCACGATCAAGTGCATCGCCACCGACGCGTCGTGGAAGCGCGGCGTCCGCATCACCAGCGCGGCCGCGGAGAACGCGATCCCGACCGCGGAATTCGCCTTCGCCCAGATCATCCTTTCGCTCAAGCACGCCTGGGCGCGCCTGTTCGCCCTCCGCGAACAGCGGGCCTACGTCCAGAATGACCCGCTGCTGCCGGGCTGCAGCGGCAGCACCGTCGGCCTCCTCTCGCTCGGCAAGATCGGGCGGCTGGTTGCCCGCCGCCTGGCCACGCTCGACGTCGAGGTCATCGCCTACGATCCCACGCTGTCGGCGGCGGAGGCCGCCGCGGCCGGCGCGCGGCTTTGTTCCCTCGACGAGGTGTTCGCCCAGGCGGACGTCGTCTCCTGCCACATGCCGCTCACCGCCCGCACCGCCGGCACGCTGCGCCGCCGGCATTTCGCCGCGATGAAGCCCGGCGCCGCCTTCATCAACACCGCCCGCGGCGGGCTGGTGTGCGAGCGCGAGCTCGTCGCGGTGCTCCGCGCGCGGCCCGACCTCTGGGCCGTGCTCGACGTCACCGATCCCGAGCCCCCGCCGCGCCACTCGCCGCTGTTCACCCTCACCAACGTCGTGCTCACCCCGCACATCGCGGGCAGCAGCGGACCCGAGTGCCGGCGCCTCGGCGCCATGATGATCCGCGAGGTTGCCCGCTACCTGAAGCGCCAGCCGCTCACCGGCGAGGTGCGGCGGAAGGACCTCGATCTCATCGCCTGAAGGCCGGCGCCGCCCGCCGGCCCGGGTTCCCCTTTTTGCATGAAAATTCCCGCCATCGTCCTGAGCTTGCTTTCCGCCGCCGCGGCCGCCGCCGCCCCGGCCGTTCCCGTCTACCACCTGTTCGGCCATCGCGGCGGCGTGGTCGAGGACAAGTTTCCCGACAATTCCGCCGCGGCGCTCCACGGTGCGGTGGCCCGCGGCTACTGGGGCGTGGAGGTCGACATCCGCGAAACCAAGGACGGCGTGCTCGTCATGCAGCACGACCCCGACCTGGTGCAGAACTTCGGCGACCCGCGGAAGATTTTCGAGACCCCGTGGGCCGACCTGCAGCCGCTGCGCACCAAGCTGGCTGGCCAGCCGGTCTGGCGCCTCGAGGACCTCGTCACGGCGGCCCACGACGCCGGCCTGCACCTCATGCTCGACTCCAAGGATCCCCACCGCGCGGGCTTCCCCGGAAAGGTCGAGGAGATCCTGCGCCGGCACGACATGCTCGGACGGACGGTCATCATCGGCACGAGCGACGCGATGGAACATTTCACGGGCAAGGCGCCGGTCGGGAAGAAATTCAATTCCCTGAAAGCCGCGATCGAGGCCGACCCGACCGCCGGGGACCGGTACTTCCTGTTCGAGGAGGGCCGGGTGCTGACGGAAGAGATGATCAAGTGGGCGCAGGCCCACGGCGTGCGAATCGTGCCCAGCATCAATGCGTATCACTACTACAACCCGGTGACGATGGCCGGGAAATCCCGCGCGGAAATCGCCCCGACCATCCTCGCCGCGGCGCGCAAGCACATCGAGGCCTTCAAGGCACTCGGGGTGACGGAATTCCAGATCGACTCGGAATTCGACGGGTGGTTCTGAAAACAGCTGAGAGCGGGGAGCTTTGAGCCCGGAGCCAAACTTCGCGATGCCTCTCTATCTCGTCCTTTCCGTTTCACTCCAAGCTCCTTGCTTGTAACTCCAGGCTTAGCTTTCCCATGCCCATCCGCCATTCCGTTTCCCAGTGGTGCTTTCCCAACATCCCGCTGCCCGAACTCGCCCGCGCCGCCAGGGGCATGGGCATCGAGTCGGTCGAGCTGCTGGAACCGCCCGAATGGCCGGTGATCAAGGCCGAGGGCATGCGCTGCGCCCTCGGCCGCGGGCCCGACACCATCGCCGACAGCTTCAACCGCCGCGAGCACCACGCGAAGCTCGTGCCCGCCTTCCGCGAGCGGCTGCGCGCGGCGGCCCGGGCCGGTGTGCCGAACCTCGTTTGTTTCTCCGGCAACCGCCGCGGCCAGTCCGATGAGGAGGGCCTGGCGAACTGCGCCGAGGGGTTCCGCCAGCTTGCCGCCACGGCGGAGGAGACCGGCGTGACGCTCTGCTTGGAATTGCTCAACAGCAAGGTGGACCATCCGGACTATCAGTGCGACCGCACGAGCTGGGGCGTGGAGTTGTGCCGGCGCGTGGGCTCGCCGCGCTTCAAGCTGCTTTTCGACATCTACCACATGGCCGTGATGGGCGAGGACGTCATCGCGATGATCCGGGAGCACCACGCCTGGTTCGCGCACTACCACACCGCGGGTGTGCCCGGGCGCCACGAGATCGACGGCACGCAGACCCTCGACTACCCGGCGATCATGCGCAGGATCAAGGCCACCGGCTTCGACGGTTTCGTCGGCCAGGAATTCCTGCCGCTGCGCGATCCGCTGAAATCCTTGCGCGAGGCCGTGCGCATCTGCACGGTGTAGGCCGTAACGAGCCGCCCCATGCCCCTCCTTGCCACCCGCCAGCCCTCGGCCTCTTACGACGTCATCGTTGTGGGCTCCGGTGCCGCCGGCGGGCAGACCGCCTACACGCTGGCCATGGGCGGCGCGAAGGTGCTGATGCTCGAGGCCGGCCGGAACTACGATCCGGTGACGGAAACGCCGATGTTCCAGACCAACGACCAGGCGCCGTTGCGCGGCGCGGGCACACCCGACAAGCCATTCGGGTTTCATGACGCGACCATCGATGGCGGTTGGGCGGTGCCGGGCGAGCCTTACACCAACGCCTCGGACGATCCCGCCCGGCAATTCATGTGGTGGCGGGCACGCATGCTCGGCGGCCGCACCAACCACTGGGGCCGGATCGCCCTGCGCAACGGCCCGTATGACTTCAAACCCCGCAGCCGCGACGGACTCGGATTCGACTGGCCCATCTCCTATGAGGATGTCGCGCCGTATTACGACAAAGTCGAGATGCTCATCGGGGTGTTTGGCACCAACGAAGGGCTGGAGAACACGCCGGATTCGCCCCCGGGCGTGCTGCTGCCACCGCCCACGCTCCGGGCCGGCGAACGGCTGGCGCAGCGGGAGGGAAGGAAACTCGGCCTGCCCGTGATCCCCGCGCACCGCGCGGTGCTCAGCGTCCGCCAGGACGGCGACAAACTTGCGCCCCGGTTGCATCCCGGCAACGCCGCGGCCCAGCGGGTGCTGCGCCAGGCCATGAGCGAACGGGCGGCCTGTTTCTGGGCCACGCATTGCGGGCGCGGCTGCGCCATCCGCGCGAACTACCAGTCCACGACCGTCCACCTGCCGCCGGCGCTCGCCACGGGCAACCTCGACATCCTGCCGAACGCGATGGCGCACCAGGTGCTGGTGAATGCCGCCGGGAAGGCCACCGGCGTATCGTATGTCGACAAGACCACCGGGCGGGAAGGCGTGGTCCGCGCGCGCCTCGTCGTGCTGGCCGCCAGCTCCGCCGAATCCGTGCGCATCCTGCTCAATTCGAAATCGGCCCGCTTTCCGCAGGGCCTGGCGAATTCCAGCGGCCTGGTCGGCAAATACATCATGGACACCGTCGGGGCTTCGCTCACCGGCCAGATCCCGGCCCTGGAAAACCTGCCGTTGCACAATGAGGAGGGGGCCGGCGGCGATCATGCCTATGTGCCCTGGTGGCTTTACCGCGAGCAGCACGCGGGCCGGTTGGGTTTTGCCCGCGGCTACCACATTGAATTCTCCACCGGCCGGCGCCTGCCGGGTGCCGGCTTCGGCGCCGGGATGGAGTGGCTCACGGGCGGCAGCTACGGCGGACGCTTCAAGGAGGACATGCGGCGCTACTACGGTTCGGTCGTGGGCATCGTGGGCCGCGGCGAAATGATTCCCAATGAGGACTCGTACTGCGAAATCGATCCCGTCGTGAAGGACAAATGGGGCATCCCCGTCCTGCGCTTCCACTGGCAGTGGTCCGAGCACGAGACCCGCCAGGCCCGGCACATGCAGACAACCTTTGCCGCGCTCTTCGAGGCGATGGGCGGCAAGGCCCAGGAGCCGCCGAAGGCCGATGGCCGCGACGCCATCGCTCCCGGCGGCAAGATCATCCACGAGGTCGGCGGCACCATCATGGGGGCGGACCCGGGGAAATCCGTGACGAACCAGTGGGGCCAGACTTGGGACGTGAAGAACCTCTTCGTCACCGACGGCGGCCCGTTCGTCAGCAACGCCGACAAGAACCCCACCCTCACCATCATGGCCCTCGCCTGGCGCGCCGGCGACTACATGCTCGAGGAAATGCGGAAGGGGAACCTCTAGCCATGCCTGCGCCCGAACTCCCCCGCCTCGACCGCCGGACCGCGCTCAAATGGATGCTCGCCGCCGCGGCGACTGCCCTGTCCCGTTCCCCCGCCGGCGCCAGTGAAGCGGCGACGGGCCCGGTCGGCGCGCACGGCTACGGGACCGATCCGGACCTGGTGAAGATCTACCGGCCCGGCGAATTGTGGCCGCTGACGTTCACCGATTCCCAGCGCGCGACCGCGGCGGCGCTCTGCGCCGTCATCATTCCCGCGGACTCCACGTCGCCCTCGGCGGCAAAACTGGGCGTGCATGACTTCATCGACGAGTGGATCAGCGCCCCCTATCCCGTCCAGGCCGCGGACCGGCCGGTGGTGCTCGAGGGACTCGCGTGGCTGGAGGCCGAGGCCCGGCGCCGGTTCGGGCGTGATTTTTCCCAGGCATCCCCCGCCGGACAATCCGCCATTTGCGACGACATTTGCCTGCTGGAAAAGGCCGCGCCGGAATTCAAGGCGGCGGCCCGGTTTTTCGCCAGGTTTCGCGATCTTGCGGCCAACGGCTTTTATACCACCCCGGAAGGCATGAAGGATCTCGGCTACATCGGCAACATGCCGCTCGCCACCTTCGACGGTCCGCCGGATTCCGTGCTGAAGAAACTCGGCCTGGCCTGAGTGGACTTCAAGCGGCCGCCACCTCAGGCCAGCCTGAGATGGTATTGGCGCCCGGCCTGGGTGAATTCGCAGGTGCGCGCGGCGGGTGAAACGGCCAGGTTGCGGACGGGTTCGAGCGGCGTCCCTGCGCGGTGCGGCACGAGCACCGTCGCGTAGGCCCGGTCGGCCGCCCCGCCGCGGTCGGACAGGAGCACACGGGTCGAGGGCCGCCCGACATCGAAAACCTCGGAAATGCGTCCGGGCAGCAGCGCGCACTGCAAGCCACCGCTGGAATAGAGCGCCAGCTTCACGTCGTCGTCGTCGGCCAGGGCGCGGTTTTCCGCGGCCGCCCAGCTCACCTTGAGCGAATCGAGATGGAAATAAATCTGCACGGTCGCGGCCGGCGCGATGGCCTCGACCGTGTCGAGCACCACCAACAGCCGTCCTTCGACCAGCGCCAGCGTGCGCCGGCAGACCGCCGGCTCGTAATTGCGGTGGAAGGAATCAATCCGCACGAGCCCGGGTTCGTCCCGCACGCCGGTGACCCGGCCCTCCTTTTGCGGCGAATAGCGCCAGCGGCTGACGTAGGCGAACGGGCCGCGGCCGTCGATGGTGAGCA
>CAYZSN010000264.1:0-23009 GCA_964481095.1 uncultured Oleiharenicola sp.
CGCGCTCACCAAGGACGCGCAGGGCGTCTGGTCCGTCACGCTCGGCCCGATCGCGCCCGGCTACTGGATCTACAATTTCACGCTGGACGGCGTCGCGGTCGCCGATCCCGTCAATCCGCTCGTCAAGCTGCGCATGCGCACCTCCGCCAGCCTGCTCGACCTGCCCGGCACGCCGCCCTCGCCGTGGGATGTGCAGGCCGGCGTCCCCCACGGGGCGATCGAAATCAACTGGCATGAGTCCAAGGTCTGCGGCGACACCCGCAGCTACCATGTCTACACGCCACCGGGCTATGATCCCGCACAGCCGAAGCGCTATCCGGTGCTCTACCTGAACCACGGCAACAACGGCCTGCCGGGCGACTGGACGGCCGCCGGGCGCGCGAACTTCATCGCTGATAACCTCCTCGCGGCCGGCCGCATGGCGCCGATGATCATCGTCATGGCGTCGGGCCATACCCTGCCCTTCACCGGCAAGCCGCAGCCGGAGAACGCGCCCCGCTTCGAGCGCTATCTCCTCGAGGAGCTCATCCCGGCGGTGGAGCAGAAATACCGCACCCTCCCCGATCGCGAGCACCGCGCCGTCATGGGGCTTTCCATGGGCGGCAGCCATTCGCTGCGGTGCGGTCTCGGGCATCCGGAAGCCTTCGCCTGGGTCGGTGCGTTCAGCGCCGGCGGGTTCCCCGATTTCCGCACCCGCTTCCAGCCGCTGCTGGCGGATCCCGCGGGCGCCAACGCAAAGTTCAAACTCATCTGGCTCGGTTGCGGCCGGCAGGATCCGAATTTCGCCTTCAGCGAAAACTTCGGACGCGAGCTGACGGCCGCCGGGATCCAGCACACCTTCTTCACGATGGACGGCGTGCACAATTACGTCGTCTGGCGTCGTTGCCTGCTGGAAACGCTGCCACTGTTATTCCAGCCCTGACGCTCGGGGCTTGAGCGACGGGCGCGACCCGCCACTGTGGCGCCATGCTGAAGCATTCTCTTTTGGCCGGGCTTGTTTTGCTGGGCGCGGCCGCGGCCCGCGCCGAATCCTCCGCTCCCCCGCGCCCGCCGCACCAGGTGCTGGCCCGCGACATCTACCGCGAACTGATCGAGCTCAACACCACGGGCAGGAACGGCGCCACGGCCGCCGCGGTGGCGCTGCAGGCGCGCCTCAAGACCGCCGGTTTCACCGATTCCGAGATGATCCTCGCCGGGCCGGCGCCGGCGGCGCAGTGCCTCATCGTGCGCCTGCAGGGCCGCGGTGAACAGAAGCCCATCCTTTTCATCGGCCACCTCGACGTCGTCGAGGCCCTGCCGGCGGACTGGACCACCGACCCGTTCAAGCTCGTCGAGCAGGACGGCTATTTCTACGGCCGCGGCACGATGGACATGAAGGACGGCGTGACCGCCATGGTCGTGAGCCTGGTCCGGCTGAAGCAATCGGGCTACGTGCCGCGCGGCGACATCATCGTCGCCCTGACCGACCACGAGGAGGACGGCGGCGACAACGGCGCCATCTGGCTCGCCCAGCAGCACCGCGACTGGATCGACGCCGCCTATGGCATCAACCCGGACGGCGGCAGCGGCGCGCTCAAGAACGGCCGGCCCACCGTGCTGGAGTTCCAGACCGCCGAGAAAACCTACGTCGGCATCGACCTCGAGGTCACCAACGCCGGCGGCCACGGCTCCGTGCCGACGAAGGACAACGCGATCTACCGCCTGTCCGCCGGGCTGCAGCGGCTCGCCGCCTACGATTTCCCGCTCAATCTCAACGAGACGACGCGCACCTATTTCGCCCGCAGCGCGGCCCAGGAAAGCGGCCCGACCAAGGCGGACATGCTCGCCGTCGCCGAAACCGGCGACCCGGCGGCCGCCGCGCGCCTCGCCGCGGCGAATCCCTTCTACAACGCCCTGATGCGCACCACGTGCGTCGCCACAATGCTTTCCGCCGGCCATGCCGAGAACGCGCTGCCCCAGACCGCCCGGGCCACGCTGAACGCGCGCGTGCTGCCGACCGAGAATCCCGCCGAGGTCCGCGCCACGCTCGAGCGCGTGCTGGCCGACCCGCAGGTCAGGATCACCCGTTTCCAGGCTTATCCGGGCGGGCCGCTCTCGCCCATCGAGCCGAAGCTCTTCGCCAAGGTCGAGCAGCTCGCCGCCGCCCGCTGGCCGGGCGTCACGGTCGTGCCGTTCATGGGCACCGGCGCCACGGATTCGGTCCATTTCCGCAACATCGGCATTCCCATGTACGGGCTCTCCGGCGCCTTCCTCAACTTCAACGAGCACCGGGCGCACGGCAGGGACGAGCGCCTCGGCGTGCAGGAGTTCTACGACTCGGTCGACTTCATGTACGACCTGATGCGCAAGCTGACGGAATAAATGGAAATCCCCTGATCTGCCTTGTCATCGCGCGGTCGACTCCATCGCCCGTGGCGATCCAGCTGGCTGGATTGCTTGTCGCCCACTTCGCGCGACACCTCGCAATGCCGGATCAGGCACTGCCGAATAAGAGCTACCGGCGCTTCGCGGCCTGCTCGACCTCCGCCCACTCGCTCTCCGTGAGCTGGACGCGCACCGCGCCGACATTCTCGACGAGGTGCGGGAGGCTCGCGGTGCCGGGAATGGGCAGGATGACCGGCGACTTGTGCAGCAGCCACGCCAGGGCGAGCTGCGAAGTCGTGACGCCATGCCGCGCCGCCAGCTTGTCCAGCGGTCCGCCCTTGCGCATGATCTCCCCGGCGGCCAGCGGAAACCACGGGATGAAGCCGAGGTTGTGCTGCGTGCAATAATCGAGCACCGCCTCGCTCTGCCGGTTGCCGAGGTTGTAGAGGTTCTGCACGCTGGCGACCTTCACGATCTTCCGCGCGTGGTGGATTTCCTTCACCGAAACCTCCGACAGGCCGATGTGGCGGATCTTGCCTGCGCGCTGCAGCTCCTTCAGCGCGCCGAGCGTCTCGGCCGCCGGCACCTTCGGGTCGATGCGGTGGAGCTGGTAAAGGTCGATGCGATCCAGCTTGAGGCGGCGCAGGCTCAGCTCCACGCACTGGCGGAGGTATTCGGGCCGCCCGACGGGGTCCCATTTTTCCGGGCCGGCGCGGGTCAGGCCGCCCTTCGTCGCGATCACCAGGCCCTTGGGATACGGATGCAGCGCCTCGGCGATCAGCCGTTCGCTCACCTCGGGGCCGTACGAGTCGGCGGTGTCGATCAGGGTGATGCCGAGGTCCACGACCTTCCGGAGGAGGCGTTTCGCCGCGCCCGGATCCCTGGGCTCGCCCCAGATCCCGGGGCCGGTGATGCGCATTGCGCCGAAGCCGAGGCGGTGCACCGGCAGGTTGTCCCCGATCTTGAACACTCCACTGGCCGAGGCATCGGTGTTTTTCATGTGGGGAAAAAGCAAGTCCGCTGGAAGCAGAAGGCAAATGGCGGTTCAGTGCCGCTTGAAATATTGCACCGCCCGCTCGTGCTTCTCCGCCGCGGCGCGGGTCTTGAAGGTGCCGAGGTTGCGCCGGCGGCCGGTCTTCGGGTTTTTCCTGCGGGAGTAGAGCCGGTAACCGCCGGCGGCGAGTTTGCTGATCATGCGCCACTCTCGCACCGCGCGCCGGTTCCCGCCATCGGGGATTTTCCCCGCCGGGCGTTCAGATTTTTGGGACGCGCACCTTGCTGACCATCGCGCAGCCCGCCGCCACGTATGCCAGGGCCATCGGGACCAGGACGAGGTCGCCGGCCGCCAGCGCGCCATCTGGCGAGCCGCGGCCCGGTTTACACGTGCCTGATCCACTCGCGCACGATCGCCGCGAACGCGGCCTGGTTGGCCGCGAATTCCCCGCCGGTCCCGAGGGTCACGAGCGCCCGGTCCTTGCCGAGCCATTTCATCAGCCCGGCCGGGTCCGCGAGCTTGAACGCCTTGAGGTCGGGCCGCGCCTTGGCGCCGAGATGGAGGATCAGCTGCACGCGGTCCAGGGAACGCAGGTTGACCGTCGCGAAAAATTCCGTCGTACGGAAGCTCGGCGCGTTCCATTTGATCCCCTCCCCGATGGCCGGGTCCGCACCGAGGATCAACCGCCGCACCGCGGTGATCTCCGCCTTGAGCGGATGCCTGAGCTTCGTGAGAAAGGTTTCTACGGCGGGGTCCGTTCGCGGGACGGCCGCCTTGGGCACGGCGGATTTCCTCATGGCTTCGAGCCGGTCATGTCCTCGGGCCGCACCCAGGCGTCGAATTGCTGGGCGGTGACGTACCCGAGCGCGAGCGCCGCCGCCTTGAGCGTGGTCCCCTCCTTGTGCGCCTTCTTGGCGATCTCGGCCGCCTTGGCGTAGCCGATGTGCGGGTTGAGCGCGGTGACGAGCATCAGGGAATTCTCGAGGTGGCGGCGGATCACGGGCTCGTTCGGCGTGATGCCGTCGGCGCACTTCACCGTGAACGACACGCAGGCGTCGCCGAGCAGGCGCGCGCTCTGCAGGACGTTGGCGGCGATCACGGGCTTGAAGACGTTCAGTTCGAAATGGCCGCTCAGGCCGCCGACCGTCACGGCGGTGTCGTTGCCGATGACCTGGGCGCAGACCATCGTGAGCGCCTCGGGCTGCGTGGGGTTGACCTTGCCCGGCATGATGGACGAGCCGGGCTCGTTGTCCGGGATGATGATCTCGCCGATGCCGCTGCGCGGGCCCGAGCTCAGCATGCGGACATCGTTGGCGATCTTCATCAGGGAAACGGCGGCGCGCTTGAGCGCGCCGGAGAGTTCCACCATCGCGTCGTGCGCGGCGAGGGCCTCGAACTTGTTCGGCGCGGTCACGAACGGCAGCCCGGTGAGCGCAGCGATCTTCTTTGCCACGAGGACATCGTAACCCGCCGGGGCGTTGAGGCCGGTGCCGACCGCCGTGCCGCCGAGCGCGAGCTGGTAAACCATCTCGAGGGCATGGCGGATGGCCCGCAGGCCGTTGTCGAGCTGCTGCACGTAGCCGCCGAATTCCTGGCCGAGCGTCAGCGGCGTGGCGTCCATGAAGTGCGTGCGACCGGTCTTCACGATCGCGGCAAACGCCGCGGCGCGTGCGGCCAGGCTGTCACGCAACCGCTGGAGGCCGGGCAGCGTCACGGCGGACACCATCGTTGCCGTGGCGATGTGCATGGCGGTGGGGAAAGTGTCGTTCGACGACTGGGAACGGTTCACGTCGTCGTTCGGGTGCAGGTGCTTCTTCGCGTCCGCCAGCTTGCCGCCGGCCAGCACATGGGCGCGGTTGGCGATGACCTCGTTGACGTTCATGTTGCTCTGCGTGCCGGAGCCGGTCTGCCAGATCACCAGCGGGAACTCGTCGTCGAGTTTGCCCGCCAGGATCTCGTCGCACACCCGGGCGATGAGGTCGCGCTTCTCCGGCGGCAGCACGCCCAGCTCGGCGTTGGCCTGGGCCGCGGCCTTTTTGAGGATGGCGAAGGCGAGGATGATCTCGCGCGGCATGCTGGCCTCGGGCCCGATGCGGAAGTTCTGCCGCGAGCGCTCGGTCTGGGCGCCCCAGTATTTTTCGGCGGGCACCTGGACGTCCCCCAGGGTGTCTGTCTCGATGCGAAAGCTCATGCCGCACGGTAGCCGGCCGGTGCCTTCGCGCAATCCGGGAACGGGAAAATTGTTCAACGTTCACTGTCCAATGGTCATTTCGAACCCCGTGCAACGGCTCGAAATTGCAGATGAACCAGGGGCATTGAGCGATGCACGATCTTCCCTGCTCCTCCAGCCTGGCTTATAACTTCACCGCAAGGTCTATTCCGCTGCTTTCTGCCTGCCTGCGGTCCCCCTCGTTCCGCTTGCGCCGGGCCAATTCGAGGTAAGCTCATGGACATGCCGATCGCTTCCGCCGCCGCCGATAAAAATGCCGTGACCCTGGCGGACGCGCGCCGGTACGCGCCATGGCTCGTGGCGGTGGCGCTGTTCATGGAGAACCTCGATGCGACCATCGTGAACACCGCGGTGCCGACGATGGCCGCGAGCCTCGGCGTCGAGCCGCTCAGCCTGAAGGCGGTGCTGACCAGCTACACCCTGAGCCTCGCCATCTTCATCCCGATCAGCGGCTGGGTGGCCGATCGCTTCGGCACCAAAAAGGTTTTTACCACGGCCATCTGGCTTTTCCTCGCCGGCTCGCTCGGCTGCGGGCTGGCGCCGAACGTCCCGCTGCTCGTCGCCGCGCGCATCCTGCAGGGCATCGGCGGGGCGATGATGACCCCGGTCGGGCGCCTGACGCTCGTGCGCACATTCCCGCGCTCGGAAATGCTGCGCACGATGAACTACGTGATCATTCCCGCGCTGCTCGGCCCGCTTCTCGGGCCGTTTACCGGCGGCATCATCGTCCATGTCACCACCTGGCGGATGATTTTCTTCGTCAACGTCCCGCTGGCGCTGTTCGGGCTTTGGCTGACCGGCCGCTACATGCCGGATTACCGCGACGAAGAGGTGCCGCGGCTCGACCGCACCGGCTTCGTGCTCTTCTGCACCGGCATCGCCGTGCTCTCCTACGTGCTCGAGGTGTTCGGCGAGCACCACCACGCGTCGGGGCCGGTGGTCCTGCTGACCGCGATCTCGCTCGTGCTGCTCGGGGCCTACGGCTGGCACGCGCGCCGGGTCACCGCGCCGCTGCTCGACCTGCTGCTCTTCAAGGTGCGGACGTTCCGGATCTCGGTGCTCGGCGGGTTTGTCACGCGCCTCGGCTTCGGCGGCATGCCCTTCCTGCTGCCCCTGCTCTACCAGCTCGGCCTCGGCTACCCGGCGTGGCAGGCCGGCCTGCTCACCGTGCCGACCGCGCTGGCGGCGATGGGCATGAAGATCATCAGCCGGCCGGTGCTGAAATACCTCGGCCATCGCACCGTCCTGCTCAGCAACACCGTGCTGTTGGGGCTGACGATGATGGCCTTCACGCAGATCCGGCCGGGCGTGTCCGTCTTCGCGATCCTCGCCCTCAGCTTCACGCAGGGCTTCTTCGCCTCGCTCCAGTTCACCGCCATGAATTCGCTCGTCTACGCCGACATCGACGACCGCGAGGCCAGCAAGGCGAGCAGCATCTCCGCCACCGCGCAGCAGCTCTCGCTGAGCTTCGGCGTGGCGATCGGTTCGCTCGTCGCCGCGTGGTTCCTCGGGCACGTCAACCAGACCGATGCCGTGCAGACGATCCCGGCGCTGCACAAGGCCTTCTTCACGCTCGGCCTCATCACCATCGTTTCCGCCTTCACCTTCGTCGGCCTCGGCCGGAACGACGGCAACAACATCAGCCACCGCCTGCCGCTGCCGCCGCGCCGCCACCAGCTGCGGGCGGAGAGCCGCGCGGCGATCGGCGCCGAGGAACGGACCGACGGCGAGCCCGAGCCTGCCGGCGCCTCCCGCCGGGCCTAGAGCAATTCCAAGTCCGCCTGGGCCGCCGCGCACAGGCGCTCGAGCCCGGCCTTCACGTCGGCGTCGGTCGGCCCCTCCACCAGCAGGCGCAGCTTGGACTCCGTGCCGGAATAGCGCGCCAGCACGCGGCCGCGGGACCCGAACTGCGACTCGATCGCTTGGATCGCCGCCGGCAGGTGCGAGAGCGTTTCGAACGGCTTCTTCGTGCGGACCTTCAGCGAGGCGGTGAGCTGCGGGAACTTGACGAGGCTGCGGCGAAGTTCGGACAGCGGCCGGCCGGTCGCGAGCATGACGGCGATCACCTTCAGCGCAGCCACGAGCCCGTCGCCGGTCGGCGACACGTCGGTGCAGATGACATGGCCGGAGGATTCGCCGCCGAGCTGGGCGCCTTCCGCCAGCATGCGCTCGATGACATAGCGGTCGCCCACGGAGGTGCGCACGACCCGGCCGCCGGCGGCGGCGACCGCGGCATCGACCCCGAGGTTGCTCTGGACGGTGATCACGAGCGTCTTGTTCGCCAGCCTGCCCTCTTTCAAGGCATGGAGCGCGAGGATCGTCAGCAATTCGTCGCCATCGAGCACCTCGCCCTTTTCGTCGCAGAGCACGCAGCGGTCGCCGTCACCGTCCTGGGCGATGCCGAGGCGCGCGCTGTGCAGGCGCACCGTCGAGCAGAGTTTCTCCGGGTGCTCGCTGCCGACCTCGTGGTTGATGTTCAGGCCGTCGGGCTCGGCGCCGATCTGGACGACGTCGGCGCCGTGGTCGCGCAGCGCCGCGCTGCTGGTGTGCACCGTCGCGCCATTGGCGGTGTCGAGGGCGATCTTCCAGCCCGCGAGGGAGCCGTGCAGCACGCCGTCCATGGCGTAGAGATAGTCCGAGATGGCGTCGACGACGGGCAGCGTGGCGGCGGTGTGGTCGGTGCGCCGCTCGGGCAGCAACGCCTCGATGGCGGCTTCCTCGGCGTCGGTCAGCTTGATGCCGTTGCCGCCGAAAAACTTGATGCCGTTGTCGGTCGCCGGATTGTGCGAGGCGGTCACGACCACGCCCAGGGCCGCGCCGCGCACCCGCACGGCGCGCGAAACCGCCGGCGTCGGCACGATCTCCAGCGTGGCCGGCTCGCCGCCGCCGAAGGCCAGGCCGTCGGCCAGCGCCCGGGTCAGGGAGACGCCGGAAGTCCGCGTATCCCGGCCGATGAGCACCTTGCCGCGCGCCACGCCCCGGTCCGCCAGCCAGCGCGCGGCCGCGACGCCGAGGCGCCAGGCGAACACCTCGTTCATGGTCGCACTGCCATAGAGGCCGCGCACGCCGTCGGTGCCGAAATACGAGCGCTTCATGGGCGGTAGAACTCCCGCGTGGCCGCGATCTTCGCCCTGACCGCGCCGCCGAGCAGCAACTCGCGCGCGCGGCCGATGCCGTCCGCCACGGCCTTCGTCCGGCCCGTGATGTACAGCGCCAGCGCGGCGTTGAGCACGATCGTGTCCACGAGCCCGGCGGGGCCGCGCCCGGCGAGGAGCGCGTCGACGGTGGCGAGGTTGGCCGTGACGTCGCCGCCGCGGAGGTCGGCGAACGGCGACGTCGAAAGGCCGAAGGTTTCCGCGCCCCACGTGCCGCGAACCTCGCGCAGGCGGCCGATGCCCTGCACCGTGTTGGGCGTGGCGGTCGTGATTTCGTCGATGCCCCGGCCCTCGCCGAGGCGGCCGTGGCCGACGAGGCCGGCGGGCTGGCCGAGTTCGTCCAGCGCCCGCGCGAGCTTTTCCACCAGCGGCAGCGAATAAACGCCGAGCAGGATGTGCGCGGGGCGGCCGGGATTGATGAGCGGGCCGAGGATGTTGAAGACCGAGCGCCGGCCCTGCGCGGCGAGGAGCTTGCGCACGGGCCCGACGTGCTTGAACGCCGGGTGGTAGTTGGGGGCGAAAAAGAACGCGAAGCCCAGCTGCTCGAGCGCGCGCCGGGATTTTTCCGGCGGCGCCGTGATCTCCACGCCGAGGCCGGCGAGCAGGTCGGCGCTGCCGCATTGCGAGGTGATGCCGCGGTTGCCGTGCTTCATCACGGGGACGCCGGCGCTGGCGAGCAGCAGCACGACGACGCTGGAAATGTTGAAGCCGCCGGCGTGGTCGCCCCCGGTGCCCACGATGTCGATCGCCTGCGGCGCGATGGCCTCGACGCCGGGGTTGACCGCCAGCGCGCGGAACGCCCGCGCGAGGGCCGCGATTTCCCACGGGGTCTCGCCCTTCATGGCCCAGGCCGTCAGGAAGGCCGCCTTGGCCTCGTCGGTCTCGCCCGGCGTGCTGAGGATCGCGGCGGCCCCCTGCACTTCCTCGGGTGAAAGGTCCCGGCCGGCGGACAGGCGGGCGGTGAGCTCGGGCAATGCGACCATGAGGCCGGGAGCAGAAGCCAAAGCCCCGCGCCCCGCAAAGCATAAAACTCGACAGCGCCCGGCGATTCTGGGAGCACCAGCCCCGTGCGTGCGCGTTTGCTATTACTCCTCCCCGTCTGCCTGTTCCTGGGATTGCGCGCCCCGGCCGCGGACAATGCCACCGCCCCGCCGGTCTCCGAACTCGGCACCGATGACGCGATTTTGCTCGGGCTTATCGAGGGCGTCACGGAATTCCTGCCCGTTTCCTCCACCGGCCACCTGATCATCGCCAACCACATCCTCGGCCTGGAGTCCGGGCAGCAGCTGAAGGACAAAAACGGCAACCCGCTGTGGCACCGGAAGCCCTCGGAAAAAAATCCCGCCGGCGTGCCGCTGACCGTCAAGCTCGCGGCCGACACCTTCGCGGTCATCATCCAGGTCGGCGCGATCGCGGCCGTGGTCTTCCTCTACTGGCAGCCGCTCCTCCTGATGCTCGCGGGCCTGCTCGGCCGGAGCAGCGCCGGCCTGCGGTTGCTGCGGAACGTCCTGCTGGCGTTCCTGCCCATCGCGGTCATCGGGCTGCTCACGCACGACCTGATCGACAAATACCTTTTCTCGCTGCCCGGCGTCGCCACGGCGGCCGCGCTCGGCGCCTTTGTGATCCTCTGGGCGGAACGCTGGCGGCTGGCGCACACCGGCGTCGGCCGCGCCAAGGGCGACGCCGCGGACCTGCCGCCGCGCAAGGCCCTCGGCATCGGTTTCGCGCAATGCCTGGCGCTTTGCCCCGGCACCAGCCGCTCCATGGTCACCATCGTGGGCGGCTACCTGGCGGGACTCAGCCCGGCCAAGGCGGCCGAATTCAGCTTCCTCGTCGGCCTGCCCGCGCTCGGCGGCGCCGCCTTCCTCAAAAGCGTGCAATCGGGACCGGCCATGATCGCGGTTTTCGGCTGGCCCAACGTGTTGCTGGGCATCGGTGTCGCCGCGGTTTCCGCGCTGGTCGCGGTGAAATTCCTCGTACACATCATCACGCGCTACGGCCTGGCTTTTTTCGCCTGGTACCGCCTCGGCCTGGCCGCGGTCCTGATGCTGTTTTTCTTCCTGAAGTGAGCCCGCCAGCGGCTTGCGACTATAACTCTTGACGGCCCCCAGGGCCGACCTTACCACCCTCGTCTTTATACAGAAAACTGCGCCGATTTTTACAAGCCGGACGCACTACCAAACCCTCTTATGGCCAATCCGAAACGCAAACAATCCAAGCGCCGCAGCGCCCATCGCCGCGCGGGCAATGCCTACAAGGCTCCCCAGTTCGCCAAGGACTCCGATGGCGGCGCCTTCCGACCCCACCGCGTGAATCCCAAGACCGGCATGTACCGCGGCCGGCAGGTCCTCGACGTCGAGGTCTAACCCCCACGTTTCCGGATAGCATTTTCGCCATCCAACCCGAAACGGCCAGTCCGATGTCCGGCCCTGCCCGTATTGCGGTGGACGCCATGAGCGGCGACCTCGGTCCCGCCGAAGTCGTCGAAGCGGTCAAGCTCGCGCTGGCCGACGAAGCCATCGACCCGGTCACACTGGTCGGCGATGAAGCGGAGCTGCGCCGGCTGCTCGCGGCCGCCGGCCTCGCCGGCCACCCGAAGATCGCCCTCCTGCACGCCTCCGAGGTCATCACCATGGAGGACAAGCCGCTGCAGGCGCTCAAGCGCAAGAAGGACTCCTCGATGGTCAAGGCCATCGACCTCGTGAAGACCGGCGATGCCCGCGTGGCCATCAGCTGCGGCAACACCGGCGCCCTCATGGCCGGCAGCACCCTGCGCCTCCGCATGATGGATGGCGTGGACCGCCCCGCGCTCGCCGCCGTCATCCCGCGCGACGCCGGCCACTTCATCCTCATCGACGCCGGGGCCAACCCCGACGCCAAGCCGGAGCATCTCGTGCACAACGCCATCCTCGGCGCCAACTACGCCAAGGTCATCCTCGGCCTCGACGCCCCGCGCGTCGGCCTGATCACCATCGGCACCGAGGAGGGCAAGGGCAACGCCCTCATCACCGAGACGCACGACCTGCTCAAGCGCACCGGCAACGTCATCAACTACGTCGGCCCGATCGAGGGCTTCCAGGTATTCCGCGACACCGTGGACGTCGTGGTCTGCGACGGCTTTGTCGGCAACATCCTCCTGAAGACGTGGGAGTCGATGGCCAAGTTCATCACCTCGCTCCTCAAGCAGGAACTGCAGGCGAATCCCGTCCGCATGGGCGGCGCGCTGCTCGCCAAGGGCGCGTTCAACGCCCTGAAGTCGCGCATGAATCCCGATCGCTACGGCGGCGCGCCCCTGCTCGGCGTGCGCGGCAACATTTTGAAGGCCCACGGCTCGAGCAACCGGCACGCGATCCACAGCGCGATCCGCGCGGCGGCCAAGATGATCCGCCAGGACCTCTACCAGCACACGACCGACGACGTCGCCCGGGCCAACGCCCTGCTCGCCGCCCCGGCGCAGGAAGTCCCGGCCGCCCCCGCTTCCTGACCCCTTCTCATGGCATCCGTCATCATCGCCGGCGTCGGTTCCTACGCCCCCGCCAAGATCCTCACCAACGACGACCTCTCCAAGCTCGTGGACACCTCGGACGAGTGGATCCGCACGCGCTCGGGCATCCGCGAACGCCGCATCGCCGCGCCCGAGGAGGCCTGCTCCGACCTGGCCGTCAAGGCCGCCACCGCCGCGCTGGCCGACGCGAAGATCAGCGCCGCCGACATTGACCTGCTGATCGTCGCCACCTGCACGCCCGACCTGCCGCTGCCGTCCACCGCCTGCATCGTGCAGGACAAGCTCGGGATCCCGGCCCACGCCACGTGCTTCGACATCGCCGCCGCCTGCTCCGGCTTCCTCTACGCCCTCGAGATCGCCTACGGCCAGCTCCAGACCAACCGGTACAAGCGCGCCCTGATCATCGGCGCGGAGAAGCTTTCCGCCATCACCGACTGGACCGACCGCTCGACCTGCGTGCTGTTCGGCGACGGCGCCGGCGCGGCGGTCCTGATGAAGGACGCCCGGCCGGACATCGGCATCCTCGGCACCGACCTCGGCGCCGACGGCGAGTTCGTGGACAACCTCTACATCCCGGCGGGTGGCAGCCGCACCCCGACCAGCGCCGAGACCGTCGCCAAGCGCGACCACTGCATCCGCATGAACGGCAAGGAAGTCTTCAAGAGCGCCGTGCGCGTCATGGAGACCGTGGCCCGGGAAATGATGGAACAACACCAGCTCAAGCCTGACCAAATCAGCCTCGTGGTTCCCCACCAGGCCAACATCCGCATCATCGAGGCCCTGGCCGGGAACCTGAAGATGCCGATGGACAAGTTTTACGTGAACCTCGACCGCTACGGCAACACGTCGTCCGCCACGATCCCCCTCGCGCTGGACGAGGCCCGCCGCGCCGGCCGCATCAAGCCCGGCGACCTGACGCTGCTCGTCGCCTTTGGCGCTGGCTTGACGTACGGGGCCACTCTCATTCGATGGTAACCCTCGATCCCATGCGCCGCTTCCTGCCCCTTGCCTTCCTGACCGCCCTCGCCCTGCTGTTGCTCGCCCCGGCCCGGCTCGCCGCCGACCTCGTCTGGACGCCCGACGGCGGCTGGAAGATCCAGGGCGGCGCTCTCGCCGCGTTCAGCGGCGAGGAGGCGCGCAACGCGCTCGACGCGATGAACAAGGCCCGCACCGCCGAGGAGGCCCGCGACACCGGCAAGGCGCTGAAGCTCTACGCCACCGTGGCCAAGAAATTCCCCAATTCGGTCTATGCGGCCGAGGCGCTGTTCCGCACGGGCCTCATCTACCAGAAGCAGCAGAAGTACTACAAGGCCTTCGAGACGTTCCAGGCGATGAGCGCGCGTTACCCGAATTCCGAGAAGTTCAACCAGGTCATCGGCGAGGAATATCGCATCGCCTCCGACCTGGCCGCCGGCAAGCGCCCGCGGCTCTTCTGGGGCATCCCCGGCTTCCGCAACCGCGAGCGCGCGATCCAATATTTCGAGACAATTGTCCAGACCGCGCCGTACAGCGACTACTCGCCGCTCGCCCTGATGAACGCCGCCCGCGGTTACAAGCAGATCAACGAGGTCGAGGCCGCCATCGATGCGCTCGACCGCATGATCAACACCTACCCGCGCAACGTGCTCACGCCCGACGCGTACCTGAAGATCGCCGAGACCCACGCCTCGCTCGTCGACGGCCCGCTTTACGACCAGGCCTCCACGAAGGACGCCATCACCTATTACGAGGACTACATGATCCTGTTCCCCGGCGATTCCGGCATGGCCAACGCGGAAAAGGGCCTGGACAAGATGAAGACCATCCTCGCCCGCAGCAAACTCGTCATCGCCGATTACTACTACAAGTACCGCAAGAACTACAAGGCGGCCAAGGTGCTCTACAACGAGGCGATCACCGTCTATCCCGATTCCGTCGTCGCCAAGGAGGCGCACGACAAGCTCCTGCTGGTCGATGCCAAGCTCGACGAACAGGCCAAGGTCACGCCGGCGACCCCCGGGGCGACCAAGCCGGCCGCACCCAAGAAGCCGAAGCGTTTCTGGATTTTCTAAGCTGACGGGGATCCTGCCCGCCGCCCTGGCGGAGCGAGACCCCCGCCTGATCATCATGCGCCCTGGATCCTTCGCTCCGCCCAGGATGACACGCTTCCCTGTCTTCCGTCCTCTGTCCTCTATCCTCTGTATTCTATCCTCCGTCCTCTGCTTCACCGCCTGCGCCAACTACCGGCTCGGCACCGGCTCGACGCTGAAATTCTCCACGCTGTACGTCGCGCCCGTTTCCAGCGAGGCGTTGATCCCGCAGGCCCGTGTGCTGGTGACCACGCAGATCCGCGAGGCACTGTTGCGCGACGGCCGGGTCACGCTCGTCGATTCGCCCGAGCAGGCTGATGCCACGCTGACGGTCAGCCTGCACAGCTACAACCGCACGGTCGCGGTTTCCCGGCCCGATGACACCGGCCTCGCCCGGCGGTTCGACGTCACGCTCCAAGCCCAGGCCACCCTCGTCGACAACCGCACCAGGCAGCCCTACTTCACACAACGCCCGCTCGAGGCGAAACGCGGCGTGTTCACCGACAGCGGGCTGGTGCCGTCCGAGTACGAGGCCCTGCCCCTGCTCGCCGAGATCCTCGGCAACGAGGCGGTCCACGCGGTGCTGGACACGTGGTAGTCAGCGCAATCGCTGACCACCACAGCTCGGAGCACCGAGCCGGGAGCTTTGAGCCAGGCACAAATCCATGGTTGAGCCCGGAGCTTTCTCCATGCTCCATGCTCCCAGCTCTTCGCCCCATGCATCCCCCGATCCTCGCCCCCTCCCTGCTGGCCGGTGACCACGCCCATCTCGCGGCGAGCGCCGAGGCCGCGGCCAAGGCCGGCGGGCGCTGGCTGCACATCGACATCATGGACGGCCATTTCGTGCCGAACCTGACCTTCGGGCCGGAGGTGCCCGCGGCGCTGCGCCGGGCGGGGATCACGACCTTCTTCGACGTGCACCTGATGCTGGACGAGCCGCAGAAGTACATCGAGCCCTTCGCCAAGGCCGGCGCGAACAACATCAGCATCCACATCGAGCCCGCGTACGACCACCGCGGCACGCTCGCCCGCATCCGCAACCTCGGCTGCCAGTGCGGCCTCGTGCTGAATCCCGGCACACCGGCGAAATCGATCGAGGCGCTGCTGGACCACGTCGACCTCGTGCTCGTCATGACCGTGCAGCCGGGCTTCGGCGGCCAGGCGTTCCGCGCCGACATGCTGCCCAAGCTGCGCGAGATCGCCGGCTGGCGGAAGGCCCGCGGGCTGAACTTCCGGCTCGAGGTGGACGGCGGCATCGACCTCGCCAACGCCGCGGAGTGCCATGCCGCCGGCGCCGACACCTTCGTGGCCGGGACGTCCTTCTTCAAGGCCGCCGACCAGGCTGCCTACGCGCGGGCGATCACGAGCCGGGCCTGAAATCCGGTGACTGAACGTCGAACGTTCAACATCGAACGCTCAACGTTCAGGATTTGCACCGGTTGGTATTTGTTGGACCTGAAATTGACTGCCAACGTCGGATGTTGAAAGTTGAACGTTCCAGCCCGTAGCACTGTCCCCGCCACTTCGTCTCCATGGAACAGCGCCACGACGCCTATATCATTTCGGACGACCCTGCCCGGCTCGATCCCGCGGCCATCCACGCCTACCTGCGCCAGTCGTACTGGAGTCCGAACATCCCCCTCGGCACCGTGCAGCTAGCGCTGAAGAACTCGCTCAGCGTCGGGGCGTACACGGCGGACGGTTCGCAGGTGGGTCTCGTCCGCATTATCACGGACTATGCGACCTACGCCTACCTCTGCGATGTCTACGTGCTCGACGCCCATCGTTCGCGCGGACTGGCCAAGGCGATGCTGGCCATGACGATGGGCCTGCCGCAACTGCAAGGCCTGCGCAGCTGGAATCTCCGCACGCGCGACGCCCATCCCCTCTACGCGCAGTTCGGCTTCAAGGTCGTCGACCATCCCGGCGGCTACATGATCCTCCGGCCGGGCAGCGCATCTTCGTCATCCTGAGCCGAGCAAAGGATCCAAGGGGAAAGGGCAGAGCTGACAACGCATGGGTCCTTCGCACGGCTCAGGATGACGGAAGGGGAAATCCGGACGGGAATGACTTCGCGCGGATTCAGTCCGCACCCCGCGCGATCTCGGCGGCACGCCGGTATTGTTCCCGGAACTGGCGGGCGAGGTCGCTGGCCAACCGGACCTCGTCCACCTTGTTCTTGGAATTGAGCGCGGGTTTGACGCGGCTGAACACCTGCTCGTAATCCACGGCCGCGAGATCGCCCATCACCGCCAGCGCCCGCTCGCGGTTGGCCGCGGTGGTACCGTCGGCACAGATGGCCCGCCACGCGTCGACGAGATCGGCATGCGTGTCGATGCAAATGACCCGGATCACGAAGGACATTTCCCGGAAGATGCTGTTCGTCCACGCGGCGTTGTAGATGAGCGGGTCGGTGCCGGCGTAGGGATTCACGTCCGGATCCGACCGCAGCGCCGCGAACTCCGCGTGCGCGTAGAAATCCTTGCGGCTCGGCAGCCGGCGCAGCGCGAAATGCACGGGCCCGCCGGGCGTGCCCGGCTTGAAGTTCCAGAGCTTCTGGCCTTCCAGCGACATCACATACTCGATGAAGGCGACGCCGACCCCGCGGTTGGGCGCGCCCCGCATGAGCGCGATGGGATCGGGCGAGAGCGTGGTGCCGCCGGCCGGCATGTGGAAGCCGAGGAGCTGCCGCCCGCTCCGCTCGCGCGAGCTCTGCTCCTGGTAGCGGCCGTAGAAATCGATGCACATGCCGACGGCGCAGTTGCCCGCGGCGACGTCGATCGGCGGCTTCTGCGAGGAGTCGGTGAAGTAGCGCGCATTGGCCCCGATGTTCTGCAGCAGGCGCAGGCCGCGCAGCCAGCCCTGCGCCACGGCCTGCTTCTCCAGCTCCGCCTTCGGCCGGCCGGTTTCCTGCGCGAGGCGCGCCCATTCGCGGTAGATCTGCTCCTGGATGATGCTCTCGAATGACTTTGCGATCGAGCCGCTCTTGGTCGGGTCGCAGATGCCGACCTCGCCGAGGAGCCGCGGGTTGGTGAGGTCGGACCATTCGGTCGGCGGCGGCACCCCGAGGCGGGCCAGCGCGTCATTGTTGTAGAGCATGCCGTGACCGCTCAGCACCGGCCCGAGCCAGCGGCCCTGTTTGTCCCAGTACGGTTCGCCGGTGTAGCTTTGCGGGATGACATCGTCGGTGAACCAGTCGGGGTGCAACTGCAGCAGGCCGGCGTCAACGATGCGCCCGGCGTCGGCCTGCCGGATGAAGTCGAAAGTGCCGCCGCCGAAAAAGACATCGATGCCGCAACCGACGTCCGCCGCCAGGAAGGCCTGCCGGGCGGCGCGCGCCTCGGCGGTGGCGTCCTTGGCCAGCCGGCCGTTGGCGAAGGCCGCCTGCACGTCGATGCTCCACGCCTTGTGCAGTTTGTTCTGCCAGTAGTTCTGGAACGAGGAGACATATTCCGACTCAAGGAAGCGGGCAATCTCGCTCGTGCCGCCGATGACGCGCCAGTCGACCGTGACGGTCCGGCCGGTGCGCGCATGGTACCATTCCTGGAAACCGAGCGCGTATTCCTGCCGGATCGCCTCGTTGTGGGGCGTGATGATCACCACCGTGTCGTCGGCCTTGCCGACGGTGCGCTTCTCGGGTCGCAGCAGGAATGGCAGCCCCACCACCAGCACCAGCGCAACGATGATGAGCGCGCGTTTCATGGGCGACGTCCGCCCGGGCGGACGCAGCTGCAAGGTGAACATTGAAAGTTGAAAGCCCGCGCAAGCGGCTTCGATCCATGTCGCCGTTGTGGCCGATCTTGAGTCATGCTTTCAACTTTCACCTTGGGTCTTTCAACTCGGCCCCGGTTCAGTCCGTCAGCACCACCACATCCTCGGGCTCGACCGTCGCGTACAGCTCGCCGCGCGTGCTGCCGTCCACGAAGCGCGGGTTGCGCTCGAAGATCTTCAGCTTCGCGCCGGCCGGCGTGATGAACTCGTATTGCGCGACCTCGCCGAGGTAGATCGACTCGCCGATGCGGCCCTTCACGAAATTGCGCGTTTCGATGTCCTGGTGCAGCTCCCAGCATTCCGGACGGATCGACACGGTGACGCTGGCGCCCACCACCGGCAGGTGGTCGGGGTCACCGTAGATGCCGTCGAACCTGCCGACCGCCGTTTCCACGGTCACGAAGCCGCCCGCGAGGCCGAGCACCTTGCCGGGCAGGAAATCCGTCTCGCCGATGAAGTTCGCCACCGTCTTCCGCTTCGGGCGCTTGTAGACGTCGCGCGGCGCGCCGACCTGCAGGATGTGGCCGCTCTCGAGGATTGCCATGCGGTCGGCGATGGAGAGCGCCTCCTTCTGGTCGTGGGTCACGTACACGGTGGTCAGCTGGAATTCCTTGCAGACGCGGCGGATTTCCATGCGCATCTCGAGGCGGAGCTTGGCGTCGAGGTTGGACAGCGGCTCGTCGAGCAGCAGGCAGCGCGGCCGGATCACCAGCGCCCGCGCGAGGGCGACACGCTGCTGCTGGCCGCCGGAAAGCTGGTTGGGCTTGCGCTCGGCGTACTGCTCCATGCGCACCGAGGCCAGGGCCTCGGCCACGCGCTTCCTGATCTCGGCGGCCGGCACCTTGCGCTCCTCGAGGCCGAAGGCCACGTTCTCGGCCAGGGTCATGTGCGGCCAGAGCGCGTAACTCTGGAACATCATGCCGGTATTCCGCTTGTGGGGCGCGAGGCGGGTGACGTCCTCGTCGCCGAACAGGATCTGACCCTTTTCCGGGATGTAGAAGCCGGCGATGGTGCGCAGCAGCGTCGTCTTGCCGCAGCCGCTCGGGCCCAGCAGGAAGAAAAGTTCGCCCGGATTGATCGTGAGATCCAGGCCGTGCAGGGCCGTGACGTTCCCGAACTGCTTGGTCAGCTGCTTGACTTGGATGGAAATCATTCGGGTGGGCGATAGTTGAAGCAACCGGCGGGCCGGAAATGAGTCAAAAGGATAAACCCCGCGGGAGCGGATGTAACAGAAGCCCGGCCGTTTTGGACCACTGATGCCTCGCCTCACGGCTCTGCTACTTGGTGCGCTCCGCCTAACCTGTCAGCCGTAGGCCGGGCGAAGGCTGATCGGCTCCGCGATGGGCTTCAGGGGTCGGCTGATCGCCGACAGAAAATCAGACGGCTGTCCCAAGCGGCGATCAGCCGCTCCCGGAACCAAGACCGGAGCCGATCAGGCGGAGAGCGCTTCCAAGCCGAGCCGTTAGGCGAGGCATTAGTGGTGAACCCTTCTGGAGGTTTTGATTCGCTTCCCGCCCCTTGCCTCTTGCCCCATGCCGCCTGCCCCTCCTTCATCGGCTCATGCCCGCACCCAAAGGCCCGCCCGAACTCAAGCACCTCAGCCAGGTGCTGGTCACGCCCCCCGCCATCAAGCGCCGCATCGCGGCCCTCGGCGAGACGCTCAACCGGGATTATTCCGGCCGGGACCTGATGGTCGTCGCCATCGTCAACGGCGCGCTGATCTTCACCGCCGACCTGCTCCGGCAGATGCGCAGCCCGCTGCGGCTCGACTGCCTGCGCGCCTCCAGCTACCACGACGGCACCAAGGCCGCCGGCGAGCCGCGCATCGTGGACTCGATGAAGCTCGATGTCCGCGGCCACAACGTCCTGCTCGTGGACGACATCCTCGACACCGGCAAGACCCTCGCCGCCGTCGCCGGCATGATCAAGGCCAAGGGCGCGCTGAGCGTGAAGACCTGCGTGCTGCTCGACAAGAAGGCCCGCCGGGCCGTGCCCTTCGAGGCCGATTACGTGGGGTTTGAGATCCCGGACGAGTTCGTCGTGGGCTACGGGCTCGACTTCAACGAGCGCTACCGGAACCTGCCCTGCATCGGCGTGCTGAAGCCCAAATATTACGGCGGGAAGTAGCGGGAGATTCCCCTTGCGCTCGCCCGGGGCGCGGTTTTTCCTGCCAGCTCAGTTTCGGAGAGATGGCCGAGTGGCTGAAGGCACAGCTTTGCTAAAGCTGCATAGGGGAAACTCTATCGAGGGTTCGAATCCCTCTCTCTCCGCCACTTTTCTTTCCGCCGCGGAAAGTCCCGAATGCCTTCCCGTCCCGCTCCCGCCCCGCTCCTCATCGACTTCCAACATGTCACGCTCGTGCGCGGCGACCGGACCATCAGCCGCAACCTGGGCCTGCAGATCAGGCGCGGCGAACACGTGGCACTGCTCGGGCCGAACGGCTCCGGCAAGTCCACCCTGATCAAGGCCATCACGCGCGAGATCTACCCGCTCGATACCGGCCAGCGCATGCGCTTCCAGGTGCTCGGGCTGGATGACTGGGATGTCGGCGATCTCCGCCAGCACCTCGGTATCGTAACGCTGGATCTTCTCCATAACCTCTCGCACGAGGTCACGCTGCGCCAGGTGACGGCGCGCGAACTCGTCCTTTCGGGCTACTTCAACAGCGTCGGCCTCTGGCCGCACCACCGGGTCACGCCGGCCCAGGAACGCGAAGCCCGGCGCATCCTGCGCTTCCTGGAAATTTCCCATCTCGCCGACCGCCCGGTCTCGGCGATGTCCTCGGGCGAGCAGCGCCGGGCCCTGATCGGCCGCGCCTTGGCGCACGATCCCGAGGCGCTCATCCTCGACGAGCCGACCAACAGCCTGGACCCCGGCGCCGTGCGCGAATTCCGCACGCTGCTCCGCAAGCTGGCCCGGGCCGGGCGCAGCCTGCTGCTCGTCACGCACCACATCGCCGACGTCATCCCCGAGATCGAGCGCGTCATCCTGATCAAGGACGGCCGCATCACCGGCGACGGCCCGAAGAAGGCGATGCTTACCTCTGCGCGCCTGTCCCGGCTCTTCGGCACCCGGCTGCGGGTGACACACCATCGCGGGCAATACGACCTTGGTTAACCACAGAGACACAGAGGCACGGAGAAATCCTCCGGTAGCCAACATCCTGTCCCGTCTCTTCGGTTTTCTCTGTGCCTCTGCGCCTCCGTGGTTCAAAGCATTTCCCTGATCCCCGCCTCGCTCACGGATTGATCACGCCATTTTTGTAGCCATTTCCCTCCGCCCGTAGCTTACTGCCTGCGCTCACCCATGGCCGACCTCCCGACCCCGATTACCGTCAAAGCGATCAAAGCCCTGCCCAAGGACGGCGGTGACACCTTCAGCAGCGTGCTGCTGGTGAAGCGCGTGCTCGCCAAGACCGCGAAGAACGGCAACCCCTTCCTCAACGTGGAGCTGGGGGACAAGACCGGCGTGTTCAGCCTGAACGTTTTCAGCGACAACCCGGCCTTCGATCTCTTCAACTCGCTCAAGGAGGGCGGCATCGTGCGGATCGAGGCCAAGGTCGAGTATTTCCAGGACCGGCTTTCCCCGCGCCTGCAGCGCGCCGAGCCCGTCACGCTCGACCAGCTTGGCGGCTCCCCCCTGCTGGCCAACCTCGTCGAGACGGCACCCGAGGATGCCGACCTGCTCTGGCAGGAACTCCGGCAATTCATCGCCCTCATCGGCCACGCCGAGCTGAAGGCCACGGTCCAGGGCGTCTTTGACGAGATCGGCGAGCAGTTCAAGGTCGCCCCCGCCGCCATCTCGATGCACCACGCCTACCGGCACGGCCTGCTCGAGCATACCGTGCACATGGCCCGCGCCGCCACGGCCCTGTTCCCGCTTTACCCGGAGGTGGATGCCGACCTTGCCCTCGCCGGCGTGCTTGTCCACGACACCGGCAAGGTCATCGAATACCAGGGCGACCTTGTCACCTCCAAGAGCCGCCGCGGCATCCTGCAGGGCCACGTCGTGCTCGGCTACCAGCTCGTGCGCAAGGCCGGCATCAAGGCGAAGCTCAACGCCGACCTGCTCGAACGCCTCGAGCACATCGTGCTCAGCCACCAGGGCGAACTCGAATGGGGCGCGGCCACGATCGCCGCGACCCCCGAGGCGGTGTTCGTCGCCAAGATCGACGACCTCGACGCCAAGATGGGCATGGTCCAGCGCCTGCTCCGCCAGGCCGCCGACGGCGACGCGTTCTCCGACAAGCACCTCGGCCTGAATTCGCCGCTGCTGCTCACCAAGCCAATGAAAAGCTAGGAGCTGGGAGCTCTGAGCCTGGAGCCAAACCCGATTGGGCCCGAGCCGGCCTGGGCTCGCAGCTCCTTTCCCCGGCTCCAAGCTTTCAGGTCAGCAACTGCACGATGCGGATGATCGGCAAAAACAGCGCGATCACGATCGTGCCTACGACCAGCGCGAGAAACAGGATGAGGATCGGCTCGATCAGCGCGCTGAGCCCGGCGACGGCGTTGTCGACCTCGTCCTCATAGATGTCGGCCACCTTGCCCAGCATGGCGGGCAGCTGGCCCGAGTGCTCCCCCACCTCGATCATGCTGCTCACCATCGGCGGGAACACCGCGCTGGCCTCGAGCGGCCGCGCGACCGGCGCGCCTTCCTTGACCCGGTCGTGCACGGTCGCGATCGCCTCGGCGATCCGCGCGTTGCCGCAGGTATCGCGGGTGATGACCAGCGCCGGCAGGATCGGCACCCCGCTCGCCAGCAGCGTGCCGAGCGTCCGGCCGAAGCGCGTGATGATCGCCTTGAGGATGAGGCCGCCGAAGAGCGGCAGCTGCACGATGGCCGCGTCCACGAGGCGCGCGCCCGCCGCGGTCCGGCGGAACAGGCGGAAGGCAATGAACGCCAGGGCGAGCGCGCCGGCAGC
>CAYZSN010000265.1:0-12625 GCA_964481095.1 uncultured Oleiharenicola sp.
CTACTACGACAGTTTCCGCGCCGCCCGCTGGATCCGGTTCACCAACCTGATCCTGCAGGCGATCCTGTTCCTGACGCTGTTCGGGGGGCTCAACTACGTCGCCCTGCAAAACTCGTGGCGCTTCGACCTGACGCAGAACCGCCGCCACTCCCTGTCGCCCGAGACGCGCTCCTATCTCGAACGCCTCGACCGCGACGTGCGGGTCATCGTCACCCTCAGCAACGACGGGACCAGCAGCGAGCTCGAGCAGGCCTACCGCGACATCAGCGGCCTGCTCCGCGAATACGGCTACCTCACGCGCAACAATGCCAAGGGCAAGGTCGAGATTCGCTACGTCGACGTCTACAAGAACCGGCGCGAGGCCGAGGCGCTCGAGCTCGACACGCCCAACCAGGTCATCCTGATCAGCGAGAACCACCGGCGGGTGCTGACGCTCGGCGATTTCTACGAGACCAAGGACATGAAGCGCGAGGCCTTCCGCGGCGAGTCCACCTTCACCGCCGCGCTGCTCGACGTCTCCAACCCCGACAAGAAGAAGATCTATTTTCTCGCGGGCCACAACGAGATGCGCCCCGACGACGTCGAGGCCCGGCGCGGGCTCTCCGCCCTCCGCGACGAGCTGCGCCAGCGCAATTTCGAGGTCGCCGGCCTCGATTTCAGCATCACGCCCAAGGTGCCCGACGACGCCGCGCTCGTCATCGTCGCCTCGCCGCAGGGCCGGCTCCGTCCCTCCGAGGAGGAACTTCTCCGCAATTACCTCACCACGCGCGCCGGCCGCGTCATCCTGCTCCTCGACCCGCAGGTCCCGACCGGCCTGGAAAACCTGCTCTTCGACTGGGGCGTCATCGTCTACGACAACATCATCTTCGACCTCGACCCGCGCAGCATCACCGAGAACAACGACCTGCGCCTGTGGCGCTTCAGCCGCGATTCGGCCAGCCACATCACCGACAATCTCATCAACAACAACATGTCCGTCATCGTCGGCCTGACCCGCGTCGTCAGCGACGACCTCGGTCGGTCGCTTGACGACGGCCTGAGCGTGAAGAAGCTCATCGCCACCAGCCCGGTCGCCTGGGGCGAGAGCAGCTACCGCCTCAAGAATGTCCTGCCCGCCTACACGCCCGGCCAGGACCTGAAGGGCGAGCTCGGCGTGATGGTGATCTCCGAGCGGCTCAAGCCCGCCAACCTGCCCCTCAGCGTGAAGGGCGGACGCCTCGCCGTCGTCGGCACCGCCGACCTCGTGACCAACAGCCGCATCATCAACGTCGGGAACCTCAACCTCTTTGTGGCGACGGTGAACTGGGCGGTGGACCGCGACACGCAGCTCAACATCCCCGTCCGGCCCATCCAGCGCTTCCAGCTCGCCCTCAGCGCCGAGGAACTCGGCCGGCTCCGCCTCGTGCTGCTCCTCGGCCTGCCGGGCTGCGTCGCCCTCCTCGGCCTCATCGTTTACTGGACGAGGCGAAACTGACGTTTCACCGCCCTAAGTTTTAAGGTTTAAGTTTTAAGCCCGACCCTCCTCTCCCACCTTCCTGCGCCGCCCTTACAGCTTACGCTCTTAAACCTTATCCCTTCCCGGCCATGCGCTCCAAAGTCACCGTCGTCCTGCTCTTCCTGAACGTCGTCCTGTTCGCCTACATCTACTTCGCGTGGAAGCCCGACGGCCTGCTCGTCGCCAGCCACGCCGTCCTGCCGCCCGAGATCAGCAGCATGGATTCGCTCACCCGCACCGCCCGCACCGGCGAGACGGTGAAGCTCGAGAAGCGCGGCGAATCCTGGTGGCTGGCCAAGCCCTACGAGTGGCCCGCCAATCCCAACGCGATCGCCCACATCCACAACGAGCTCCAGTTCCTGAAGGACATCACCAGCTTCACGGTGGGCGACCTCGCGAAGAACAACCAGAAGCTGGCCGACTACGGGCTGGCCGACCCGGTGCTCACGCTTGAATTCACCGCGGCGCAGAAATCCTACAAGCTGCTCATCGGCGACAGCACGCCCGATTCCAACAACCTTTACGTGCTCTCGCCCGACGGCACGCGCATCCACGTCGTCAGCCGCAGCCTTGCCGAGAGCGTCGGCCTGCCGCTCGCCGACCTGCGCAACGCGACGATCTTCACCGTCCCGGTCTTCGAGGTCCGCTCGCTCAACCTCCAGATGGCGGCCCCGTCCAACCTCAAGGTGCGCCTGCGGCGCGACGCCGCCGCGCGCTGGAACTTCGAGTCCCCGATCCTCGCGCGCGGCGCGAAGACCGCCGTCGAGGTGACCATCAGCGCGCTCAACGGCCTGACGGCCAGGACGTTTGTCGACGCCCACGACGCCGACCTCGACCGCACGGGCCTGACGGCGCCGATGCTGCGCGTTACCCTCGAGGGCAACGCCCGCCGCGAGACGCTGCTCCTCGGCAACCCCGCGCCGACTGCCGGCGATTTCTACGCGAAAATCGAGGACAAGGCCGTGGTCTTCACCGTGACCGTGCCGCCGGCGCTGCTCGACGTGCTGCGCTCGGCGCAGGAAAAGCTGCGCGACCCGCACGTGGTCGACTTCGACCCGGCCACCGTCACCGCACTCACCATCGCCGCGCCCGGCCAGCCGGAACTCGCCCTGCAGAAGCTCGAGCCCGCCACGCCCGCCGCCACCACCGCGAAGGATGCGGGCGGGGCCGCGCCCGCCGGCACCGCCCCGGCGCAGGAGGGCTGGCAGGTCGTCACCCGCACCGCCGGCCAGGCCCCGGTCACGCTGCCGGGCGACGCCGGCGTCATCACCGAGTTGCTGACGAAGCTCCAGCTTCTCTCGGCCCGCAAGTTCCTCACCGACGCCCCGGCCGCCGCCGAGGTCGAGCGCTACGGCTTCAACCGCGCCGAGCGCGAGCTCACCTTCAACCTCAACACCGGCGGCGGGCTGAGCGGCAAGGAGCCGCAAACCCTGGTCCTGCAGGTCGGGGTGTCGCCGGACGAACCCGGCAAGGCGTTCGCCCGCCTGACCAACCCGCCGTTCGTCTATGAGATCCTGCCCGACATCCTGGACGAAACGCCGACCCTTGCCCGTCATTACCGCCAGCGCCAGCTGCGCGACCTGCCCGAGGGCGCCCGCATCACAAGCCTCGCGCTCGTCGACCTCGCCGCCAACAAGCCCATCTACACGCAGAAGCTCAAGGACGGCGACCGGAACTGGGACGCCGCGCTCGCGGCCGAGCCCGAGGCGACCCGGCCGATCCTCAGCAGCCTGCTCGCCCAGCTGCGCAAGCTGCGCGCCCGCAGCTTCGCCGCCGACACCTTCTCGCCCGACCACGCCGACACGCCGCAGGGTTCGCGCCCGTGGCGCTTCCGCCTCGACTACACCATCGCCTTCAACGGTGATGCCGCGCAGGGCACGCCGTCCAGCCTGCTCCTCACCGAGCGGATGGGCGGCGCCAGCCAGTTCGCCGGCACGGCGGACTTCGGCGGCGTGACGTTCAACATCACGCAGGAGCTGATCGACGCCCTGTTCCCGCTCACCTACAGCCAGAAGAACGACCCCGGCCCCATCGCGCCCGCGCCGGCGCCCACCACTCCGGCGCCTGCTGCCGAGACGCCCGCTGCCGCAACCAATTCCACCCCGCCGGCAAAACCTTGATCGGTGACGGCGGTCTATGACCGCCATCCGCTTCACGCCTTCGGTGGTCATAGATCGCCGCTACAGCCTTGAGCCTGACCACGAAAAACGTTTTCCGCTTCTGCGCCTCCTGCGCCGTCACTCTCGCCTGCTGGACGGTGTGGATCGTGCTCGGCATCACGCTGGTGGCCCTCGCCTACGTCGCGCTCGCCCGCGAGCTGCCCGTCCCGGATTTTGTGCTGCGCCGCACCGAGGCGCGCCTGGCGGAGTCCGGCCTCGCGCTGCGCTTCGGCCGCGCCCGGCTCGATCCCACCGGCAAGGTGCTGCTGGAGGACGTGGAGTTCCGCAGCCGCCAGTTCGCCGATCCGCTGCTGACCTGCCGCATGCTCTACGTGGGGCACAACCTGTGGACCCTGCTGGCCGGGCGCATGGAGCCGGCGGAAATCCGCCTCGAAGGCGCCGCGCTGCAACTGCCCGCGATGCTTTCGCCGAGCGGCACGACCGAGCCGTTCGTCAAGGACCTCAGCGCCGTGGTCCGCTACGAGAACAACGCGTGGCAGGTGGACCAGTTCGTCGGCCGCATCGGCCGGCTGACCTTCACGCTGGAGGGCGAGCTCCCGCCCGCGCCGCACCCGGCGGGCGGCGCGCACGGCTCGCTCGACGAACTCACCGCGCGGTTCCTCCAGGGCGCCAAGCAACTCGCGCCGAACCTCCGCCGGCTGGACGCCTTCGAGGAACCCACCCTGGCCGTGCATCTCGCGCCCAACCGCGCCGATTTCCTGCTGACCGCCCGCGCGGCCCGCCAGCCGTGGGACCAACCCGTCAGCAGCGGTCCCTTCGCGGCCAGCGCCACCCTGCGGCTGAACCATCCCGGCCTCCGGCCCCTCCGTATGCACCTGGCCGCGAGCCGCCTGGACTACCGCGGCCAGGTCGCGGTGGAAAATTTGCGCGCCGTGCTGCAGACCGAGGTGCTGCCGGAAAGTTTCTCGGGCCGCGTGCTGTCGGTGGCCGCCACCGCCTCCCGCGTCAGCGCCGTCAACGAGACGGTGCTGGCTCCGGTCCTCCGCGCGGATCTCGCCGGCTGGCCGGCGGTCCGCACCACCGCGCTGGCCCAGGTTGACGGGGAGTTCCTTGCCGCCGAGGTCGCGGCGCAGCTCCAGGAGCAGAGCGCCCGCGTCCGCGCCGAGGGCCGGGTGTCCGCCGGGCTGATCAAGCGCGTGCTGGCGGAGCACACGCCGCGCGCCGCCCCGTATTTCCTGTTCGGCGATCCCGTGGCCTTCCAGGCCGAGGCGGTGCTGAACCCCGGCTGGAAGTTCGCCACGCTCGCGAGCCGGGTCGACGCGGGGCGGCTCGACTCGCACGGCGTGCAGGTCACCGCCGCGCGCGGCCGGATCGACATCGCGGGCACGCGTTTCCTCGCCCACGACGCGCGGGCCATGATCGGTCCCAGCTTCGCGCGCGGCTCCTACTGGATGGATTTCGCCACGACCGACTACCGCATGCTGCTCGACGGTCGGCTGAACCCGGTCGCGATCAACGGCTGGTTCCGCGGCGGCTGGTGGCTGGCCTTCTGGGACAAGTTCTTCGCCTTCCCCGGCGCCCTGCCCGAGGCCGGGGTGGACATCGGCGGCCGCTGGAAGGACCCCTCGCTCAGCAACAATTACATCCACGCGCACACCGGCCCCGTGACGGCGTGGGGCGGCGATTTCGAGATGGCCGCGGCCACCGTGTTCGTGCGGCCCAATTTCGCCCATGCGTGGGACATCGCCGCGACCCGCGCCGGCGGCACGCAACAGCTGTCCGGCTGGTTCAAGCGCTTCGGCGTGCCGGGCAGCCGCGACACCGCGCGCTTCGAGTTCGATTTCTCCGGCAATCCCGACCCGGCCGTCGCCGGCCGCATGCTCGAGGGCCGGATCGACGAGGTGCTCTCGTCCCTGCGCTTTTCCGCGCCACCCGACGTCCATGCGTGGGGCGCGCTCGACCAGGCCGCCGGCGCGAGCTACCACTTCACGGGCGAGGCGCGCAGCCCGCTGTACTATTTCAATTTTCCCCTCGACCGCGTGACGCTCGCCGGCCGCGCCACCGGTTCGGAGGTGCAGCTCGACCAGATCGCCTTCGCGGCGGCGGGCGGCGAGGGCAAGGCCCGCGCCTCGCTGACCGGCCCGGCGAGCGACCGCCGCCTCGGCTTCGAGGTGTTCGTCAGCGGCGCCAAGCTCGACCGCATCCTCCACGCCTTCGAGGAGTACACCGCCGGCCGCGCCGGCCGGCCGTACGTTGCCAGCCCGGACAGCAAGTTCGTGCGCAAGGCCGCCGGCAGCCAGCTCGACCTCGCCTTTTCCGCCTCCGGCGCGCCGGCGGACATCAGCAGCTTCAAGGGCTCGGGCAACGCCTCGCTCACCGGCGCCGAACTGGGCGAGGTGCACCTTTTCGGGCTGCTGTCCCAGGTCCTCAGCGGCCTGTCCCTGAGCTTCTCCTCGCTGAAACTCGACGCCGTGCGCTCCAGCTTCGACGTGCATGATGGCGCGGTCTTCTTCCCCGACCTCAAGGTCACGGGTCCGAGCGCGGTCATCGACGCCCGCGGCAAGTATTCGTTCACGGCCAACGCACTGGACTTCAACGCCAAGTTCAAGCCCTACGACCAGCCCGGCAGCCTGCTCGCCGCCGCCGTGAGCCTCGTGATCAACCCGCTCACCAGCATCCTTGAGCTCAAGCTCAGCGGTCCGCTGGCCGAGCCGAAGTGGTCCGTGGAGGTCACCTCGCCTTCGTCCAAGCCGAAAACGCCCGAGTCCGCAAAGCCCGCCGCGCCCGAGCCCCCGCCCGCCAAGTGACGCAGGGGTAATACCATTGCGTTGGGGAAAGTGCTTACCTAGCACTTAGGGCCGAACCCCCATGCAGCCCTCGCCGAGCCGCCCTTTGACGCCGCGCCGTTACGGCCATCTCGTTCCTTTCGGGCTGCTGGCGCTTTACGGTGTGCTGGTACTCGGCAGCTGGTGGTCGGGCAGCCTGTTCCTGGTGCAGCCGCGCTCTTACGACGCCCCGCTGCCCGCCAACGCCGCCGCCTGCTTCGTGCTCATCGGCCTGACGCCCGTGCTGCTCGGCCTGCGCTGGAAAAAAACCGGGCTGACGCTGGGCTTCCTCAGCAGCGGGCTCGCGCTGGCCACGATGCTGCAGGATCCGCTCGGCATCGATCTCGGGATCGACGACCTGCTCGTCCACCACGCGACGCTCGTCGCCGGGCCGCATGTTGCGCGGATGCCGGCGGCGCTCGCCGGCGCGTTCGCGCTCTCCGCCCTGCTGGTGATCTGGCTGGCGGCGCGACCGCGCGACCGCCGCCTGCCGGTGTTGCTGGGCTTCGTCGGTTCGCTCGTGCTGGCCTACGCCATCACCGGCCTGCTCGCGTACCGCAACGGCCTCAATTACCTCGAAGCCTGGCAGAGCTATGCCCGGCTCGGGCCGCAAACCGCCGGCGCGCTGCTGCTCCTCGGCGGCGCGCTGATCGTCCTCGCCGCACGCGAGCGGCCCGAGCAAACGGTCGCCGGCCCGCGCTGGCTGTGGGTGCCGGTGATCGCCTGCGGCCTGACCATCACGTTCTCCTTCTGGATCAGCCTGCGGGCCCGCGAGCGCACCTATCTCCACGGCACGACGCAGCTGACGATGGACTACGTCGCCGCGCTTTTCAGCGGCGAGGCCGACTCGCACGTCAAGGGCCTCACGCGGCTGGCGCGCCGCGCCACGCAAGCCGACCGGGCCGAGTGGGAGCGTGGCGTCGCGCGGTACGAGCGGGACTTCGATGTGTACCGCTCCATCCAGCTGCTGGATGAAACCCTGCACACCCGCTGGGTCTGTCCGCTCGAGGGCAACGAGGAAACCGTCGGCCTCGACCACAATGCCGACCCGCTGCGCCGCGCCGCCATCGAGCAGGTGCGCAAGAAAGCCGCCTTCGGCGTCGCCGCCCCGCTCGACACGCCGGACCAAAGCAAGGTCTTCGTCGTGTACGTCCCGATCCTCGCCGGCAATGCCACGGATGGCTTCCTCACCGGCGAGCTGTACTACGACAAGTTCCTTGATGCCATTGACCGGCGCCTCAACCTCAGCCGCCGCTACCAGGTCACCATCTGCGTCGACCGCAACGACGCCCTGCCCGGCGCGGACACGTGCGTCACCGTCTACCAGACCGCCGTCGGCGGCGACGTGCTGGACCCGCAGCTCAAACGCAGCGCGCCCTACAACCTTTTCGGCCAGCACCTCACGATCGCGCTCACCCCCCGCCCCGGCGCGGTCATCGCCACGCGGCAGTACCTGCCCGAGCTCACGCTGGTTTCCGGCCTGGGCGTCAGCCTGCTGCTCGGGCTGGTCACCAACCTCGCGCAGGCGGCGGTCCGCCGCCAGCGCGCCGCCGAGCACACCAGCCGCCAGCTGCACGTCGAGAATGAGGAGCGGCGCCGCATCGAGGCGCAGCTCAAGGTCGCCGACGAACGCCTCAACCTGGCGTTCGAGTCCACCCTCGCCGGCGTCTACGAATGGGACGTCGAGACGGACGCGGTCTACTGCACGCCCAGCATCTGGAAGATGATCGGCGCGAATCCGGCCGACATGCCCGCCACCGGCTCCGGCTGGCTGGACCTGCTGCATCCCGACGACCGGCCCGCGGTGCGGGCCGTGATCGACGCGCATTTCCGCGGTGACACCCCGCTGATCGAGATCGAGTACTGCGTGCACCTGAAATCCGGCGAATGGATGTGGATCGCCCTGCGCGCCAAGTGCACGTCGTTCTCCGCCGCGCGCCACCCGCGCCGCGTGCTCGGCACCGTCCAGAACATCAACGCGCGCAAGCGCGCCGACGAGGCCCTGCGCCTGAGCCAGGCCGAGGCCCGCAAGCTCTCCCTCGTGGCCAGCAAGACCGACAACGCCGTCGTGATCACCGACCCGCACGGCCACATCGAATGGGCCAACGACAGCTACGCCCGCCTCACCCGGCGCCGGCTCGCCGACGTGGTCGGCCACTCGCTGGTCGAGTTCCTCGCCAACCCGGACGCCGACCCGGAGGCTGTCCGCCGCATCCAATCCGCGCTCGGCGCCTCCGAGTCCATCTCCACCGAGGCCATCCAGCTCACCAGCGGCGACCAGCGCTCCCATGTCCACCTCGAGGTGCAGCCGGTCATCAGCGACGACGGCCACGTCGAGCACTTCATCGTCATCGCAACCGATATCACCGCGCGCGTCGAGACCGAGCAGCAGCTGCGCCGCGCCAAGGAGGAGGCCGACACCGCCTCGCGCACGAAGTCCGAGTTCCTCGCCTCGATGTCGCACGAGATCCGCACGCCGATGAACGGCGTCATCGGCATGACCAGCCTCCTGCTCGAGACCGACCTGAATCCCGAGCAGCGCGACTACGTCAGCACCATCCGCACGAGCGGCGACGCCCTGCTGTCGATCATCAACGAGATCCTCGATTTCTCGAAGATCGAGTCCGGCCGCATGGAGCTGGAGAACCAGCCCTTCGAGCTCACGCAGTGCATCGAGGAGGTCGTGGACATCTTTGCCGCGCAGGCCGCCGCCAAGAACATCGAGCTCGTCTACCTCATCGATGCCCGCGTGCCACCCTGCATCCTCGGCGACATCACGCGGCTGCGCCAGGTGCTCGTCAACCTCACCAACAACGCGATCAAGTTCACGCCGAAGGGCTTCATCACGCTCGAAGTCCGGCTGGCGCCCGATGCGCGCCCGGCCGACGGCAGCTTCCTGCTCGATTTCTTCGTCAGCGACACCGGCATCGGCATCCCGCCCGACCGGCAGCACCTGCTGTTCAAGCCGTTCAGCCAGGTGGACTCTTCCACCACCCGCAAATACGGCGGCACCGGCCTCGGCCTCGCGATCTGCCACCGCCTTTGCCAGATGATGGGCGGCAGCATCAGCGTGCAGAGCGCGCCGGGCGAGGGCGCGCGCTTCCATTTCTGCATCGAGACGACGGCGGTGCCCCTGGCCGAGAGCGCCGCCCCGCTGTTCCAGCCCCTGCCGAGCCACGGCGTCGTGCTCGCCGTGGACGACCATCCGGTCAACCGCGAGATGCTCGACCAATGCCTGCGCAAGTGGTCGCTCGACTCCCGGCTCGCCGCCACCCCGGCCGAGGCCCTCGCCATCGCCGCGCACACGCGGCTCACCGCCGCCATCATCGACCAGGACCTCGGTGGCGTGTCGGGCGTTGAATTGATTGCGCGGCTGCGCACCACCCTGCCCGGCCTGCCCGTCATCCTGCTCGCGCCGGCCCACGGCAGCCAGAAACGCGACGAAAGCTTCGACGCGCTGGTCTTCCGCCTGCCCAAGCCCATCAAGCCGTATCCCCTCCACGACGCACTGCGCCGCGCGCTCGCCGGCACGGCCGTGCCCTTCGACGACACCGCGGCCGGCGCCGCGGTGCGCCTCGCCGAGGCCATCCCGCTCAACATCCTGCTCGTCGAGGACAACCCGGTGAACCAGAAGGTTGCGATGGGCTATCTCCACCGCATGGGTTACGCGCCCGACACCGTGGGCAACGGCCTCGAGGCGGTCGCTGCGGCCAGGAAGCGCAAGTTCGACCTGGTCTTCATGGACCTCCAGATGCCGGAAATGGACGGCATCACCGCCACCAAGGAAATCCGCCGCCTGCTGCCCAAGGACGCGCAGCCCGTCATCCTCGCCCTCACCGCCAACGCCATGCCGGGCGACCGCGAGCGCTGCCTGGCCGCGGGCATGAACGACCACCTGTCGAAACCGGTGAAGCTTGAGGAACTGCAGGCCGCGATCCAGCGCTTCTTCGGCGCGAAGTAAGCCTGGGATTTTCACCACAGAGGCACCGAGACACAGAGCTCGGAAAGAGCTGACACCTGCTGCTTCTCTGTGCCTTTGTGCCTCGGTGGTTAATCGATTGCTTTTTTCTTACCGAAGCAAACGAAGGAAACAAAGCCTGCGGTTTGGCCGCCCTCCGTTCTCTTCGCTGCCTTCTGTTACATGAGCTTGGTCAGCTCCGCGATCTCCGCCGCGCGGGCCGGATCGTCCGCGAGGTTTTTCATTTCCAGCGGATCGCGCTCCAAGTCGAAATACATCCAGGGGCGGCCGTCCGCGTGAAGAACCAGCTTGTGCCTCGCCGTGCGAAACCCGCGCCACGGCTCGGGACACTGCAGCGCGATGTCCGTGCCCGTCGGCATCGAGATGGACGCGCTGTCGCCCCGGCCCTGCCACGCGCGCCCCTCGGCCCACGCCACCGCCATGTGCGGCAGGTCCACCAAACTGACGGGGGCGGGATTTTCCCCTCCCTGCTCCTTTTTCCCTGCTCCCTTCTCCCGGCGAATCAGGAGCGGCACGCGCACTGATTCTTCGTACGGCCACGCCTTCCGGAACAGCCCGTGGCTCCCGTGCATGTCACCATGCACCGACGTGAACACGATGATCGTCTCGGCGAGGTCCACCTCCGCGATCAGCTTTCCGATCGCGCGGTCGGTGGCCTCGATGTGGGCGTAGTAGCCGGCGAGTTCCTCCCGCGCCTGCTGCTCCACCGGTCCGCCCGTCGGCACGTTGCCGCGCAACCTGATCTCCTCCGGCTTCGCCTCGTGCACGTGGGGCGCGGGCGCGTGGTAGGGCGGATGCGGCGCCTCGAGACTGACCACGCAAAAATAGGGCTTCCCGCCTTCCGTTCTCCTTGCTCCCTGCTCCCTGCTCCACGCTCCCGCCCGCTCCGCGAGCACATCCGCCTGGTAGCCCTTGAAATGTTTCGGCGCCGGCAGGCGCGTGCCGTGCAGCCACGGGTCGTTGAGCAGGAAGCCGCCCTCGAAGCCCTCCCAGCATTCGAAGCCCCCGCGGTTTTCCGGCGGCACGATCGTCTTCGCGTGCACGTCGCCGACGAACGGCGCCTGGCGGTCGCGTCGCGCCAGGTGCCATTTGCCGAAGAACGCCGTCGCGTAGCCGCGATCACCGAGGGCATGCGCCACCGTGCGGGCCTCCGCCGGCAACGGATCCCAGTAGTCGGACACGCCGTTCTCCGGACACGGCTTGCCCGTCAGCAACGCCGCCCGGGCCTGCGGGCCGAGCGGGTGCGGCGTGACCGCCTGCGTGAAGTTCACGCTCTCGCTCGCCAGCCCGTCGAGCCACGGCGTGCGCGCATTCGGGTCGCCGGCGTAGCCCGTGGCCTGCGCCCGCCACTGCGTGGTAAGGATCCAAAGGATGTTCGGTTGCCGAGCCATGACAGGATGGGGCCACAAAAGGCACAAAGCGTCAGTTCATCCACACCTTTTCCTGTGCACCCTCAAGTAGTCTATTAAACTACTGAGTGTCGGCGTAAGTAGTTTAATAGATTACTTGTTGTCCGGAGCATGGCAGGCCACGAGCGCCGACCGGGTTGTGTGGTCATTTCTTCTCGAGGCGCATGGCGTGGCTGAAGTCGTCGCCGACGGTGACGGCGAGCTTCCGCTTGTCGCCGCTGAAATCGAACTCGCACTGCACGTCGGTCGTCAGCGCGTAGAAGCGCGTCGGGGACGCGGCATGCAGCGTCACTTCCTTCCCGCTGATCGTCAGGGCCAGCAGGCCGTAGGGCAGCCGCCGGATTTTCATCCCGTCACCGGCCGCGCGGGCGTAATCGCCCGCGTAGGTCTCGAGAAGCGTGTCGGGCAGCATGAATTCCTTCTGCCGCGGGTTGCCCAGCTCGCGCACCCAGACGTTGCGGTAGCGGACCGGATTGCCGTGGTCCTGGAAGGTGATGGGCAGCCGCTCGGGGTGGGCCTGGTAGGGGGCGCGGCCGATCCAGTCGGTCGGGCCGGTGAGCTCGACATCGTTCTGCACGAGCACGCCATTGTGGAGGACCGTGAGCCGGGCCTTGGACCTGAGCCTGCCTTCGTCATCGAAGCGCGGGGCGGTCCAGACGATGTCGTAGGCCTGCCACTGGCCGGGCGGAAGCGAGGCGTTCACCAGCGGCGGATACTGGCCGTAAACCGACGCGGCCGAGCCGTCGGCATAGGTCTTGTTGTTGTAGGAATCGAGCACCTGCACCTCGTAGCGGCCG
>CAYZSN010000266.1:0-6218 GCA_964481095.1 uncultured Oleiharenicola sp.
GGTGCCGCCGCCGATGTCGACGATCATGTTGGCGGCGGGTTCATCGACCGGCAGGCCGACGCCGAGGGCGGCGGCGAAGGGCTCGGGGATGGTGTGCACCTCGCGCGCGCCGGCGTGCGTGGCCGACTCCATGACCGCGCGTTTCTCGACCTCGGTGATGCCGCTGGGGATGGCGATGCAGACGCTCGGCTGCGGAAAGGTTTTCCCGCCGTTGGCCTTGCGGATGAAATAGCGGAGCATCGCCTCGGTGATGTCGAAGTCGGCGATGACGCCGTCCTTCATTGGGCGGATGGCGGTGATGCTGCCGGGGGTGCGGCCGAGCATGACCTTGGCCTCATCGCCCACGGCGCGCACGCGGCGCGAATTGGTGTAGACCGCCACGACGCTCGGCTCCCGGAGCACGATGCCCTTGTCCTTGACGTAGACGAGGGTGTTCGCGGTGCCCAGGTCGATCCCGATGTCGTTGGAAAAAAGTCCCAGCAGTTGGTTGAACATGTGGCGGTGACGGGGTTTCCAAATCAAAGCCGGGCCTTCGCGAAATTGTCAAAAGCAAACTCGTTGGGCCACCGACATTTCGGCGAGCCGGCCGGCCGGCCTTTCGCCTACTTCGCGGCCACGGGAAACGGCGCGTAGGTCTGGCTCGGCTGCAGGTCGTCGATCAGGTCGTCGAGGGTCTTCCCGCCGAGCGCGGACGGCAGGACCTTCGCCAGCTTCTCGTGGTAGTGCACGAGGATGGGATCGACGTTCTCGAGCAGGCCGGCAGTCGGCGCCTCGCCGTAGTTCTCGAACTCGCGGCGGAACTCATCGAGCGTGATCTGGTTGAGCGGACGCGCCGGCTGGTAGCGGTGGTCGTTGGGATCGGCGCCCTCGGACGGCGGCAGCTCGGACACCAGCTTGATGTCGGTGAGGCGGTTGAGGCTCTCGTTGAGGACCTGCGACGGGATGCGGATGAGCTGCGACAGCTCGGTGACCGAGTAGGCCGGCGCCGCGACCTTGAAGCGGCGGCAGATGAGCAGGAGGACGACCAGCGACATGCTTTCGCGCGTGACGTGGTTGAGGCTGTGCCAGGCGGTCTGGCTGCTGCGGTAGCGGACGTTCTGCACGGCGTAGGTGATCTGGCCGCCGACCAACACGAAGAACCAGAAGATATACAGGCCGACCATCAGGATCGGCATGATGCTGACCGAGCCGTAGAGGCTCTTCGACAGGATCACGCGCTTGAAATAAAGGAACGCGAGGTAGTTGTTGAGGAAGAGCAGGGCGGTGACGATCGCGGCGCCGATGAGCGCGGCGCCCCACCGGACCCGCGTGTGCGGCACGAGCCGGTAGAACAGCGTCAGGAGGACGACGAGCAGGAGCACCGAGCCCGACGGCAGCAGCCAGACGAAGAATTCCTTCAGCTGCGAGCCGAGCGGGATCTTCTCGAAGAACACGTTCATGAACGCGCCGGCGGAGAGCAGGGTGAGCGAGGCGAAGAAGAGCAGGGCCCCGAGCGTGATCACGCTCCAGTAATAGACGATGCGCGCCATCCAGCTGCGGCCGCGCCGCACGCCCCAGATGTCGTTGAAGGTGTTTTCGATCGTCGTGAACAGGCCGATGACGATGATGAACAGCGTCAGGATGCCGATAATCCCGGCCGTGCTGGAACGGGAGCTGGAGATGAAATTGTTGATGATCTGCACCATCTCGGGGTCAGGCGGGGGCGCATCGGCCGCGGTGGTGGGGGCGCCGGGTTCCGCCTTGGGGTGGGCCTGCGCCCACTCGCTTTCGGTGGCCTTGTCGTATTGCGCCACCTGCGGCGCGATGAAGCTGATGACGCGGTTCAGGCTCCGCGCGGCCAGCTCGGGATCCTTGTTGCCGAGGGCGAAACCGGAGATGAGCACGGCGATGGCGACCAGCGGGCCGAGCGCGAGCAGCGAGCTGTAGCTGAGGGCGGCGGCCCGGATCGCCACGTGGATCTCGTGCAGGCCGGAGAGCGTGATGGAGATGACGCGCAGCAGCGCGAAGGCGCGGCTTTTCGGGGAACGGTCGCGGACCAGCCCCGCCGCCCAGATTTCATGCGTCCAGAAGCGCTTGAACCGGGCCGGGAGCTGGGACAGCGGCATGAACGGGAGCCGGCCGGGCCGGCTAGATGTAGGACATCGTCGCCAGCATCGCCATGCCCCCGAGGCCGAGCAGCGCGGCCACGGCCAGGGGGATGTAGCTCAGGAAAATCGTGCAGAAATACAGCCCGACCGAGCCGGCCGCCACCGCGATCATCGGCGTGAGCTGGCCCTGCGTCATGAACAGGAACCCGAGGAAGCCGAGGCCGAACACGGCGCGGAAGCGCACGAAGGGATAGATGGTGATCACGCCGAGCAGCAGGAGCAGGCCGATGACGGCGTCGACGACGCCGAGCACGACGCCCGGGAACTGCATGAGCTTGTTGAAATCCATGGCCGTCAGCGCATCAATGCCGGGCAGGATCAGCGCGACGGCGCTGGCGAAGGAAATGATGGCGGCGGAGCGTGTGCCCCAGATGGCCGCGTTCATCATGATCACGTTCTTGTCCTTCTTGCCCTTGGTCTCGTCGGTCTTGCCCTCGGCGGCGTCGAGGAACTGCTGCACCGTGATCGGCGGGGCGCTGTCGGTCTTCTCCTCGTTGACCGCCTTGAATTCCTTGTGCTTGAAACCGATCCGCTTCTTCTCGGGCCAGAGGACCATCTTCATTTCGGCGTTGGCGGAGATCAGGAGCCACTGCTCGGTGGCGGCGTCGTAATAGTACGTCTCGGGCGTCACCTGGCCGGCCTCGACGAGCGAGGCGAGCTGCTCGATGGTGAAGGGGCCGCGGGCCTCGGTGTCGTTCACGCCGCGCACATAGATCTCTTGGTTGGCCATGGTGCGGCGATGTTGCCGCGCGGCGGGACCGTCGCAAGAGCGAATTGAGGCGCGGAACGCGCCTCACAACATCCAACGTTCAACCTGGACGTTCAACGTCCGGCAGCCCGGCCTTTCAACCCTCAGCCTTCAACTTTCAACCATTCCTTACATCCGCTCCAGCGTGCGCAGGCCGAGCAGGTGCAGGCCGGTCTCGAGCGTGATCAGGGTGCGGTGGCAGAGCAGGAGGCGGCGGGCGCGGACGGCCGGGTCGTCGACGATGACCTTGTCCGCCGCATAGAACGTGCTGTAGGCGCCGGCCAGTTCGAACAGGTAGAGGCAGAGGAAATGCGGCCGCAGCTGCTGCGTGGCGGCCTGGATTGCGTCGGAGAACTGCACGAGCTTGCGCGCCAGCCCGAGTTCCTGCGGGGTTTCGGGGGCCGACGCGCCGGAGACCGGCGGCACGGCCGCATCGAGCCCGGCCTTGCGGAAGATCGAACGGACCCGCGCGACGGCATAGAGCAGGTACGGCGCGGTGTTCCCGTCGAGCGCGAGCATCTTGTCCCAGGAAAACACGTAGTTGCTGCTGCGGTTCTGCGCGAGGTCGGCGTACTGCACGGAGCCGATGCCGACGACGCGGGCGATCTCGCGGCGCTCCGCCTCGGGCACCTCGGGGCTTTTCCCCGTGACGAGGGCGTAGGCGCGCTCCTCGGCCTCGTCGAGCAGGGCCTTGAGTTTGATCACGTCGCCGTCGCGCGTCTTCAGCGCCTTGCCGTCCTCGCCGGTGACGGCGCCGAACGTGACGTGGTGCAGCTCGGGCACCCGGTAGCCTTTTGCCGCGAACCATTTCCGGACGGTGAGGTAGAGCTGCTCGAAATGGTCGGCCTGGCGGAAGTCGGTGACGACCACGATGCCGTCGGCCTTGAAATGCTCGGCGCGGTAGAGCGCGGTGGCAAGGTCGGTGGAAGCGTAGTTGCTCGCACCGTCGGCCTTGCGGATCAGGAACGGTTGCTTCGCGAAGCGCGGATGCTCGGGGTGGAAAACCGCAAGAGCTCCTTCACTCTCTTGAGCGATCCCGGTCTCGACCAGCTCGCGATAGATGCGGTCGACCTTGTCATTGTAGAACGACTCGCCGAGGTTGTGGTCGAAATGGATGCCGAGGCGGGCATAGATCTGCTCGAAGGCGGCAAGGCTGACGGCGGAGAATTTTTTCCAGAGCGCGACGTTCTGCGGGTCGCCCTGCTGGAGGGCGACGAGTTCGCGGCGGGCCTCCTCGAGTTCGGGCGAGACGTCCGGCGTGGCCGCGTTCCCCAGTTTGTAGAGTCGCTCGAGCTCCTCGATCGGGTCGGTCCGCAGCGCCGTTTCATCGGCCCAGCGTTTGTACGCATAGATGAGCTTGCCGAACTGCGTGCCCCAGTCCCCGAGGTGGTTGTCGCGAACCACCTTCGCCCCGGTGAACGCCAGCAGGCGGCAGATTGCCTCGCCGATGACGGCGGAGCGGAGGTGGCCGACATGCATTTGCTTCGCGGTGTTGGGCGACGAGTAATCGACGACCCAGGTCTGGCCGGCGTGGGCGCGCGCGGCGCCATCACGCAGGTGCTGCTCGCTGTCGTGGATTTTTAGCCATTCCAGCAACGCGGCGGGTTTGAGGCGGAAGTTGATGAAGCCCGGGCCGGCCAGGGAAATCTCGAAATCCTCCTTCAGGCCGGCGGCGGCCTCGGCGATCTGCTGGGCGAGGGCCCGGGGGTTTTGCTTTTCGCGCTTGGCGAAGGCGAGGGCGCCGTTGGCTTGGAAATCGCCATGAGCCGGGTCGGCCACGCGCACTTCCGGGTCGAAACCGCGTGCCGCCAAACCGAGCCCGGAGGCGGCCGAACGGAGGGCGGCATCCAAATGGGTGGCGACGTCGAAAGGAAGACTCATCGCCGGATTGAGGAATTGCGCTTGGCTTTGAGCAAGAAGGATTTTCGCGGGTTGGTGCGGGGCCGTGGGGGCGGCTTTCACGCCCCATTTCCCATGGGCAACAACTTGGTAATAACCCCACTTTAGGCTCGACAAAATCAGCAAAACTTATTGCCTCTGCGAGCTTTGCGCCGCAAGGCGACCACCCCGCTCTTTACTGTGACATCCATGAGAAAACGTCCCATCCCCACGCGTCGGTTCATCAAGCCTTCGTTTACTTCCCTGATTGAGAAGAAACGCGATGGCCAGGAATTCACGCAGGAGGAAATCCGCTATATCATCGACTCCACACTGGATGGAGAGATGCCGCAGCACCAGCAGGCCGCCCTGTTGATGGCGATTTACTTCGCCAACATGTCGGCGCAGGAGACCGCGATCCTGACCGAGGAGATGATGCTCTCCGGCGAAGTCATCGATTTGTCACACATCGCCAAGCCGAAGATCGACAAGTATTCGACCGGCGGCGTGGGCGACAAAACGGCGCTGGTGCTCGCACCGCTGGCGATGGCTAGCGGCGTCGTCGTCCCGATGATGTGCGGCGTTGAACAGGAATTTGTCATCACCACGCTGGAAAAGCTTTCGGCCGTCCCGGGCTTCAAGAGCCACATGACGATCCAGCACTTCCAGGACCAACTGGCCCGCGTCGGCGGCGCGATCGCCGAGCAGAGTCCCGAGCTCGCGCCGGCCGACAAGATCTTCTACGACCTCCGCCTCGAGACCGGCACCATCCCGAGCCTCCCGCTCATCACCGGCAGCGTGCTGTCCAAGAAGCTCGCCGAGGGCGCCGAGGGCCTCGTGATCGACGTGAAGTGGGGCAACGGCTCCTTCATCAAGGATCTCGAGCAGGCCAAGCAGCTCGCCCGCTCCATGACCCGCGTCGGCCGCTCGATGAAGCGCCGCTGCGTCGCGCTCGTGACCGACATGAACCAGCCGCTCGGCGACACCGTCGGCACCGCGCTGGAAATCAAGGAGGCGATCGCACTCCTCAAGGGCGAGGGCCCGGAGGACATGAAGGAACTCGTGCTCAAGCTCGGCATGGAGATCGTCCGCCTCGCCGGTGTCGCCGGCTCGACGCTGTCGGCCAAGCAGACTGTGCAGCGCCACCTCAGCGACGGCTCGGCCCTGGAGAAGTTCAAGGACATGATCCGCGCGCAGGGTGGCGACACATCGTTCATCGACCACCCGGAGAAATTCCCGACGGCCCGCCACATCCGCAAGCTGCCCGCCCCGAAGCGCGGCTACGTGCACACGATCAACGCGGCCATGATCGCCAAGGGCGTCTCGCTCCTCGGCGCGGGCAAGGACCCGGCGCACCACAACAAGATCGACTACGCCGTCGGCGTCTCGGAGATCAAGAAGGTCGGCACGCAGGTCAAGCAGGGCGAGCCGCTCATGATGATCCA
>CAYZSN010000267.1:0-4408 GCA_964481095.1 uncultured Oleiharenicola sp.
ACAAGGACGACTGTCCCTGGAGCACCCCGATTTTCTGCGAGTCTCAAGATCTGCTCGACGGCACTGTTCTCGATCATTCCTCCCGATGGCAGGAGGTGGACGACGAACGCTCCACGTCGTCGAAGCTGGTACCCAAGCCAAGCGAGTCCTACAGAGCGCCCCGATGCAGGAGGTCCAGCAAAATAGATGGGTCCGCTGTCGGACGTTTTGCGTGATGAATGGGTCCGGGCCCCAGAGGGTGCAACAACGTCAAGTCTGTCGCTGACCACGGAAAGCAAAAAATTATAAGCGTCGCGCTCAAAGGCGTACCCTTCTGCGATGCCATCCCAACTCGGCGTTTGGCGATTCAGGGATAAGAACCGAATGAAGTCCTCTTTGTTCTCGGGCGCTGCAGAACGACGGCTCGGCGCTGGCATGTCAGAAACAACGACAAGATGCCTGCGAAACTCACGCAATTCATCCGCGCGAAAACTCACAGCACGCTGTCCGCCCTCAGCCTGAACAGTGACAACTAGATCATTTAGCTCGAGAACCTGCTCTCTTCTGCGTCCAGCCTCGACTTTATTGACGGTTGTTGCTAGATAATTTTCCAACGAGTCGGTTAGGGCGACCCCGACTAGGTTGATTTTCGGCAGACGATCACTGATGAGCTGCAAATCCAGCTGATCGTGCGCTGCTACGAACCAATACACATTCTCTGGATCGAGTTCGCCGGCAAAATCCGCGACAAGCTTGTAATCGAGTAGATCTCCACTTCCGATCCCCGCTATACACAGCATATGAGCGGGGCCAACTGCTTGCGCCAAGTGTCGCAAAATTCCCGGTATCAGAAAACGCTCGGCTCGGGAGATCTGCCGTCCTGATATTGGGATTCCGGTTAGACTTTGATCATTGCTTGTGTGCGCCAGGTGTGAAACGGTTAGAACATCGTTGCGACGAGCGAAGAAGGAGGGTAATTCATTATCAATACAGAGATGTCGGAGGCGTCTGCCTTGCGAACTCTCGATGGCAAGCTGTGCTGAGAAACTGTCATCAAAGCTAGACGTGAACACAGCGGCCCACGGTATGTCCGCTACTTTACGAAGATTAGAACTCGATTTCGAACCGATACCCCTGAGAATTGGCATCACTGCGGCCATATCCGAAGTCGAGCCGAACGCTTCCTTGATTGATGCTGACGGAGCAAGCGAGAGGGCTTTGATGAGCTGTTGCCTAAGCGCTTCGCTCCCCTCGGGATCGAGATTCTGCCCTGTCAGGAGAACCGCGCGCCCTGAGAAGGCAAACTCGAAGAGCCGAGATACGTCTGTCATAAGCGCTGATGGTAACACGGTGATATGCGCGGTAGCAGCATCCGCACGTTGACCATCGGTGTGGGCGAGCTCTCTTGGGGGAGCTTCCGCAACTACAGCGCTTGCGCGGCCTGCATTGCGGCTCCGAGTTGGGTGTCCCTTCCTTCCCTCAGTGCGTCTCGGGAAAGTTCGATAGAAAACTTTGGCACGATACCATTGTTCTCAATCAGTCGTCCTTGCCAAGTTAGGTAAGCGGCAACCGGCGGAGGAACTTAAGGCATGTATTTCGAAGGCAAATCAGCCCGAAATTTATGGATTTAACTACAATTTTGTGGACGGATCGGGCCACAACAACGGCAACGTGCAGCAGATTGCCAATATGAAGAACTCGGACCATACGCAGAACTTCACCTACGACGAGCTGAACCGGATACAGCAGGGGTACAGCAGCGGAACGTCCTGGGGCGAGACCTTCACCATCGATCCCTGGGGAAACCTGACCAACCGGGGCGGAGTGAGCGGCAAGACGAACTGCGAACCGCTGAACGCCACTTCGGCCACGGGTCCGAACCAGTTAAACCGGTGACCCGCAACAGCCTCCCATAGATCTTCTAGGCCAAATCCGCAGAGCTGATGGCCGCATGGAAAATCGGTGCGGACGTGGGCAGGTTCCACCAGTCTATTTTTGAAGAAAAAGAAGGAACAGTTTCAGCTAGTTAGCTGATTTTGCACTGTTTGCGGTGCAGCGGAAGATTGACGCCTGGGCTACATTGTGGCGAATATAAGGCGAACATGGTTAGTATGCTTTCCGTCGCAACAATCCGTCTACAGATTGAGACAGAACTCGCTCACAGGATCCCCTCTGCGCTTACCCCAGCCCCAAGATTAATTCGCCCTGTGAGCTCGACTGGCGTCCCAGCCGTGGATGAGCTTCTGGACGGGGGACTTCCGGTAGGTGCGATGACCGAGATATCTGGCGAGGAGTGCTCTGGCCGTTCGACGCTCGCCTTTTCATTCCTCTCTCAAAGGACACGCGAAGGAAAGGTATGCGCATGGATAGACGTATCTAACGCTTTCCAGCCGGAAGTGGCAGCGGCATCCCGCATTGATCTCAGGCGCCTGCTCTGGGTGCGGTGCGGAACAATTCCCGAAGTGCGGGCCTCTGCCAAGGCTTCGTTCCAACTGCCCAAGGAATGCCTCACTCCTCCGCCAGAAAAGAAGGGCTTGTACGCGGGTGGATGGGGCGCACACCCACGCAGCGAAGTTAAAGGCCTTGCCGATGCCGTTGGCAATCTCTTCCAAACCGCTACCCCGCGGGAACAGGTATCGAGAATACCGCAGGAAACGCGCGCCGTTCCGGGCCGCCAATTCTCTAAGCCGGTCCAAAACGTGAGTAACGCTCAGAATCAGCTTGAGCGTATCAATCAAGCAAGGCGGGTCACCGACCTGTTGCTGCAGGGTGGGGGATTCAGCGCCATTGTGCTCGACATGGGTGGCATAGCCCCTGAATACAGTTTGCGGGTCCCATTGGATACATGGTTTCGCTATCGAGCGGCGGCAGAACGCACGCAGACGAGCCTAGTGTTGTTGACGCAGCGGCCCTGCGCCAAAAGCAGCGCGGGCCTCGTCCTCCGGCTCGGCTCCACAAAATATTCGCATCTACAAGCAAAGGTCTTCACGCGCCTACGGTTCCACATCGAGGTCGAACGGCAGCGCTTCATGCCGACATCCAATGTCGTGCCTTTGCGGAAGGGGCCGCAACAGGAAACGGGAACGCAGTGGGACAGCAGATGCAGTTGGGCGGCGCGTCGATGAGCAAACTGCCGGAGCTTTTTGCCTGCATCTACGCCAAGGAATTTCCAGTTCAAGCCCTCTTACGCTTGCGCCCGGACATAGGATCGCAGGCCTGTGTGGTTCTGGACGGTGAGCCACCCCAACAAACCGTCTGCTCGCTGAACCCGCGGGCGCGAATCCTGGGGGCCGAACGAGGTATGACGCTTGTGGGGGTCGAGACGCTACCGCCTCTGCATATCCTGACGCGTGGAGAAAAGCAGGAGGCGGCTGCGAAGACAGTTCTTCTGGAATGCACTGGTGCCTTCTCTCCCCGTGTTGAGGATAGGAGCATCGATAACGCGTTTATTGCGGTGATCGATATCACGGGCACAGGCAGCCTATTTGGGCCCCCGGATCAATTGGCGAAAACGCTGCTACACCGCGTCCGTGCCTTGGGCATCTCAGCAGTCGTCGCAGCGAGCGGCAATTTTCATGCCGCGGTAAGTCTGGCAAAGGGGCTCTCAGGGAAATCGCAGGTCCAGATAGTTCCCCATGGCAGAGAACAAGAGGCACTTGCCCCTTTTCCGATTTCCGTGCTGGATCTGTCGGAAACCCAGGCAGAAACCTTCAATCTCTGGGGCATTAACAGCCTCGGAATGCTGGCGAACCTGCCGGAAAAAGAGCTAGCGTCGCGAATGGGCCAGGAGGGCAAGCGCCTGCGGCAATTGGCGCGCGGCGAGGCGCCTCATCTTTTCCAGCCAGTAGAACCGCCATTCACCCTTGAGGAGCGTATCGAACTCGATTCGCCGGTAGAGCTGCTCGACTCCCTGATGTTCGTGACGGGCGTCATGCTCGAACAGCTCACTTTTCGCGCTGAATCGCGCCTGGTCGCACTTCGAAGCGTCACGATCACGCTGTCCCTTGAGGGCGATGCCACATACATTCGCACTGTGCGACCTGCATTGCCAAGCAATGACCGTGATCTCTGGCTGAAGCTCCTACACCTCGACTTGGAAGCGCATCCTCCACTGGCGGCGATCCTTTCATTGACTCTTGCGGCCGAGCCGGGCCAAACCAGCAAGGTCCAGCTTGGCCTCTTCTCCCCGCAACTGCCTGAGCCCGGCAGGCTCGATATAACACTTGCCCGCATTGCAAAGATCGTGGGTGAAGGCAATGTCGGCTGTGCAGTGCTTCGCGATACGCATCATCCCGAAGGATTTCGTATTGAGCGATTCGTCGTGCCTTCTGATGAGCCTAAAGAGTGCCACGTCACCTCCACGAACGCGGTGCTTCGTGCATTACGTCCCGCCGAGAGCGTACATCTGACCCTGAACTCCCATGGTCCG
>CAYZSN010000268.1:0-4694 GCA_964481095.1 uncultured Oleiharenicola sp.
CCGCTCGCGGCCGCGACACTGGCGCCGGACCTGATGCAGCAGAAGCTGATGAGCAACCCGGCTGAAGCCTCCTACATCGCCGTGTGCCTGGCCGTGCTGCCGCCGGGCCTGATCGGCCTGATGATCGCGACGATGTTCTCGGCCACGATCGCAAGCATGGACGTGGCGCTGAACAAGAACGCCGGGTTCTTCGTGAAGAATTTCTACCAGCCCGTGTTGCGCAAGCAGGCGACCGACCGCGAGCTGCTGCTCGCGGGCGAGATCTCCACGGTCTTTTTTGGGCTGGCGGTGGTCGGGCTGGCGGCGCTGGTCGTGACGGGAAGCAAGGTTTCCCTGTTCGATGCGTTCATCTACCTGAACGCCTACCTCGGGCTGCCACTCGGCGTGCCGATGGTCATGGCGCTGTTCGTGCGCCGCGTGCCGCGCTGGGCCGGGTGGGGCACCACGGTGTTCGGGGTGATCGTGACCGTCTTCCTCTACGATTTCGTCCCCACCGGGCCGGGGCACAACCTGCTGCAACCGGCGCTGGGCGAGTGGGCCTATCATTATGCGACGACCAACCGCTTCGTGCTGACCAACCTGGTCGGCGTGCCCGTCATGATGTTGTTTTTCCTCGGCACCCGTTTCCTTTACCGCGCCCAGCCCGGCTCGGAATACGAGCGGGATTCCGCCGAGTTTTTCCGGCGGATGAAGACGCCGGTGGACTTCGCAAAGGAAGTCGGCGGGGACAACACCGCGCAGCAGGCCGCCGTGCTCGGCCGCGTCGCCCTGATTTACGGGACCTTCATCACCCTGCTGGTCGTCCTGCCCAACACGCTCGCGGATCGCCTCAGCATCTTCGCCTGCGCCCTCATCCCGCTCGCCGTCGGCTTCGGCCTGCGCGGCTATGCGCGGCGCGTCACCCTCCGAAACCCGGCCACCTCATGATTCCACTCCGCCGCCTTGCCTCCGTCCTGCTGTTGCCCATCGCGTCTTCGCTTGCGTTCGGTGCGGCGGAAAAAGACCGCCACGTTGTCGTCATCAGCCTCGACGGGTTCCCGGCGTACCTGTGGCATGAACCCGACCTGCCGGTGCCCAATCTCCGCAAGCTCGCGGCGGCGGGCGCGACCGCCCAATCGATGGTCGTCACCACCCCGGCCAGCACGTGGAGCAGCCACACGTCCATGATCACCGGCCGCTCCCCGCGCTGGCATGGCGTGTTTTTCAATGCGCAGGTCATGCTCCACGGACCCGGCCAGGCGCCGACCACCGAGCAGTGGGTCGACAAGGAGGGTTTCGTGCTCGTGCCGACGTTGTACGACCTCGCCCACGCGGCCGGGCTCACGACGGCGGAGTCCGACTGGGTCGCCATCACGCGCGCGCCGACGGTTGACTGGAGCTTCCCGGAAATCCCGGGCGCCGGGGGCCGGGTGGAGAAGGAGATGATGGCCGCGGGCCTGCTCACCCCGCAGCAAATCGACTGGATGGAGCACAAGCCCGGCCGGAAATCCATTGTCTGGCATGACCAGGTGTGGACGGATGCGGCCCGCTATATTTTCGCGCGCCATGCGCCGAACCTCCTCCTTTTCCACCCGCTGACCCTCGACTCGGTGAATCACCATTACGGCCCGGGCTCGGAGGCCAGCTATGTCGCCATCGCCTACCTGGACCGCTTGGTCGGCCAGCTGGTCATGGCCGTGGAAAAATCCGGCCTGCGCGACCGCACCACCTTCATCATCATGACCGATCACGGTTTCAAAAAGGTCACGCATGTCATCTATCCCAACGCGGTCCTGCGCCGCGCGGGCTTCACGGGCGCGGTCGGCCCCAACCCGGTCGACAGCCAGGCGGCCGTGCTCTCGCTCGGCGGCACCGCCTTCGTTTACGTTACCGACCCGGCGCGCCGGGCGGAGCTGCTGCCGAAGCTGCGGCAAACGCTCGCCGCCACGGAGGGCGTCAAGGCGGTGCTGGAGGGCGGCGACGTCCAGGCGCTCGGCCTGCCGACCCCCCAGGAGAATCCGCACGCGGGCGACCTGCTCCTCCTGGCGCAGGACGGCTACTTCTTCGACAACAGCGCCGCGCCCGCCGAGGACGTTCTTCCCGCGACGGGTTACGGCGGCACGCATGGGTATCCCCACACCGATCCCGCCATGGAGGGCATCTTCATCGCCAGCGGCGCTTTCATCAAACCCGGCGTCGCGCTGTCCAAGGTGCGCAACCTCGACCTCGCCCCGACGATTGGCCGCATTCTCGGCCTGCCGCCGTTGCCCGGCGCGGAAGGCCGGGTGCTCGAGGAAATCCTTGCCGTTCCGGTCCGCAACGAACGATAAGCCCCGGCCCCACGGTCTCGCGCGGCGTTGGTCGGCAGCGACCTCGCGGCCTGGCTCGATGCGTGCTGGATCGGCCTGGCGAGGTTCCTGATCTCGTTCGCGCTGGTTTTGGCGGTCGCCCGTTTCCTCCGCCGGCGGAAGATTTTCCTGCGGCTTTGAGCCGGCCGGGTGCTACGGCTTGAGGTACCTCGCGAGCGGCGGGTTCAGCAGGTCGCGGATGGCGGGCTCGTCCATGTTCTCGCGGGTCACCAGGGCCACGCCGGTGTCGATGCGCCGCGGCACCTTTTCCCCCTGCAGGTGCTGCAGCATCGTCATCACGCCGGTGTAGCCGATGCGCAGCGGATCCTGCACTACCAGCGCCTGCACGTCGCCCTGCCGCAGGTCCTCGACCGAGCGCGTGCCGGCGTCGAACCCGACCATCTTCACGCGGCCGCCCGCGAGCCCGATGTCGCGCAGCGCCATCGCCATGGCCCCGGTCGGGAGTTCGCAGGGACAGAACACGCCGTTCACCTCGCGGCCGAAGCGGTTCAGGAGGTTCTGCGACGCCTGGTAGGCGGTTTCGCGCGTCGGGCCGGCATGCTGGTCGGAGGAAATCACCTTGATGCCGGGGTGGCGGGCCAGGGCTTCGAGGAAACCGGCTTCGCGCTCCTCCGTGCTGGCGGAGCCGACCTGGTAGCGCAGGAGGATGACGTTGCCCTTGCCGTCCAGCAATTGGACGAGGTGCTCGCCGGCCATGGTGCCGCCCTTGTAATTGTCCGTGGCGACGAAGCTGACATAGCGGTCGGTGTTGAGGGCGGAGTCCATGATCACGACCGGAATGCCCGCCTGGCCGGCGCCGACCACCGGCTGCACCAGCGCCCGCGAGTCCAGCGGCGCGAGAACGATGCCGTCGACCTGCCGGCCGATGAAATTTTCCAATACCTGGATCTGCTGCTCGCGGTCGTCCTCCTTAAGCGGGCCCTTCCAGATGACCTCGACGTTCCGGCCGGCGGCGCGCAGCTCGTCGCGCGCCTTGAAGGCGCCGGCATTCACCGCCTTCCAGAATTCGTTGGTCGTGCCCTTCGGAATGACGGCCACGGTCCAGGGTTTGGCGGCGGTGCCATCGCCGCCGGCCCACAGGCCCGCCCAGCCGAGCAGGCAGAGGAGGGGAAGGAAGCGCAATTTCATGGGGAGGTGCGGCCATCCTCGCCTTGCCGGGACGAATGCCGAGCGCGGTCCAGGTATAACGTATAGCTGCGAACGGCCTCGCGGGCCGGCCTTTTGTATACGCTAAACTGCACAAAGTCTCGGCAGCGGCGACGGGGCGCGATTGGGTTCATGGTCACTTATGCTTACTTTTGCCCAATTTGGCGCCGGTCGCATCGGCGCGGTTCACTCGGCCAATATCGCGGCTTCCGGCGTCGCCCGCCTGCGCTATATCGTGGACGTCAATCCCGCCGCCGCGGCCGCCCTGGCCGCGCAGCACGGTGCGCAAGTCGCCGACACCGCCACCGCCCTCGCTGACCCGGAGGTTGACGCCGTGCTCATCGCCTCGTCCACCGACACCCACGCCGACCTGGCCATCGCCGCCGCGAAGGCGGGCAAGGCCATCTTCTGCGAGAAGCCCATCGACCTCTCCCTGAAGCGCGTGGATGCGTGCCTCGCCGCCGTGCGCAAGGCCGGCGTGCCGATGCTGGTCGGCTTCAACCGCCGCTTCGACCCGAACTTCGCCGCGCTGCGCCAGCGCATCCGCGACGGCGCCATCGGCGCCGTCGAGCAGGTGATCATCTCCAGCCGCGATCCCGGCCTGCCGCCCATCGCCTACCTCAAGGTCTCCGGCGGGCAGTGCCGTGACATGACGATCCACGACTTCGACATGGCGCGCTGGCTCCTCGGCGAGGAGCCGGTCGAGGTCTATGCCATGGGCAGCGTGCTCGTCGATCCCGCCGTCGCGAAGGTGCCCGACACCGATTCGCTGATGATCGTGATGAAAACCGCGTCGGGCAAACTCTGCCACATCAACAACAGCCGCCGCGCCACCTATGGTTACGACCAGCGCATCGAGGTGCACGGGGCGAAGGGCCGGCTGATGGCCGGCAACCGGCTGGAGACCACGGTCGAATTCGCCGGGGCCGACGCGGTCGCCAGTGCGAAGCCGGTCTATTTCTTCCTCGAGCGCTACGCCGACGCCTACAAGGCCGAGCTGGCGGCGTTCGTCGAGGCGGTGACAAAGAAAAAGCCCATGCCCGTCGGCGCCGAGGACGGCCGCCAGGCCATCGTGCTGGCCGAGGCCGCGGTCAAGTCGCTCCGCACCGGCCGTCCAGTGAGGCTGGCGGTGCGGAAATCCTGACCCCCGCGCCCGATGCCGTTGTCCCGCCGCCGGTTTCTCACCCAGGCCGCGCTCGC
>CAYZSN010000269.1:0-2506 GCA_964481095.1 uncultured Oleiharenicola sp.
CCGCGGCTTTCAGCAAAGCAATCCTCTTGTACCCCTGGATAAACCGATTGGAGTTGACCTTAGCGCTCTTGGAATTACTTCTCTGTCACAAGTTTCCAATATTTCTGTAACTGTAAATTTATCTCATCAGCGTGATGGGGACGTTGAGCTATATTTAATTACTCCCTGGGGAACTATTACTACTACAAACTGCAAACCGAACCCACCATACAATACACCTTATACGCAATGTTTTAATAGCGGAGATGCGATAGTATTGTCAAACAACAGAGGAGGTACAGGTCTAAATTATGTAAACACTGTTTTTTCTGACGCAGCAACAAACCCTATAGCTTCAGGTACCGCACCGTTCACGGGTTCATTCAAACCAGAAATTGCATTCAGTACTCTTAACCAGACCAATAACATTAATGGAAACTGGACGCTTCGCATGGTTGATGAAGTAAATTCGGGATATACCGGTGTATTTAATAGTTGGACCATTTCATTTACAATTCCAGGTACCGGAGGCAGCTATACCTGGACTACAAATCCAGTGGACCCGTCCTTTAGCGGTAGCGGTCCCGGCACATATTCTGTCTCTCCTTCTCAAACTACAACTTATACACTTACTGCAAATGCCACGAATGGATGTTCGGCTTCAGCTTCAGCAACTGTTACTGTAAATCCAAATCCAACGATCAGTTTAACATCAGCAAGCGGAACCAATAATCAAACAGTTTGTTTGGGTTCTACTATCACTAATATTACTTATGCTGTGGGAGGCGGTGCTACAGGAGCTATTGTATCCGGATTGCCAGCTAATGTCAATGGTTCTTTTAGTTCCGGTGTATTCACCATCAACGGCACACCTAATGTCACCGGGACTTTTAATTACACAGTAACTACGTCCGGTGGAAGTTGTGGTACTGCAACTGCGACAGGCACGATAACAGTGTCTCAATCGCCTACTGCTAACGGGGTTACTATTTGCAAGGGAGATGCATCTCAGCCTTTAACTTCTTCATTCATTTGTCCTGATGGAAGTCCAACTTCGGCAACGAAACTTGCAGGTACTGGTGCGACTGGAGGAGGTGCAGGAAATGCCTGGTCAAATGCTACAAGAGTGAATGCAGATGATAATTCATATACTACCGTTTCCGGTACAGGAACAGCATTTTCAGAAGCATTAAATGCAACTAGTTTTGGTTTTTCAATTCCGGCTAATGCTAGTATAAAAGGAATACAAGTTACGATTGGAAGATATCGAAGCGGCGGCGGCACTGGTGAAATCCGGGATTATTCAGTAAGATTAATTAAGACAGGCGGTGTAGCAATAGGTAATAATAATGGAGCTACAACTACTAATTGGCCGACAAGCGAACTCCCAGCGAACTATGGAACCACAACTGATTTATGGGGAACAACGTGGTCGCCTGCTGAAGTTAATGCTTCAAGCTTTGGTGTTGCTTTAGTAGTAAGTAATACTAGTGGTTCAAATTCACACACTGCCAATGTTGATTATATTTCAGTTACTGTAACATATACAGTACCCGGAACTATCAATTGGTACACACAATCTTCAGGAGGCTCAATAGTACAATCAGGTTCACCGTTCTATCCAGTCAACGATGCGGAGGTTATTGCTGCAGGAGGTACTTACAGTAACTTAATTAATACAAACACACCGGGCACTTATAAATTCTGGGCTGAGTGTTCCAGTGCTCCGGGTTGTCGTACTGAAGCAGATTTTGTAATTAATCCAAAACCGACTGCCTATACTGTTACAGGAGGAGGAAGTTATTGTATTGGTGGGTCTGGTCTTCCTGTTGGTTTATCCAATTCTGAAACTGGAGTAAATTATCAATTATACAATGGAGCTACAGCTATTGGTAGCCCTATTGCCGGCACTAACGGTTCATCAATAAATTTTGGCAATCAAACTACTGCTGGTACTTACACAGTAGTTGCTACGAATGCAAGTACAGGATGTACTAATACGATGACGGGAAGTGTGACAGTTACTGTTAATCCATTACCGACTGCCGTTGCAGGAAGTAATCTTTCTACTTGTTCTACTTCGGGTGCTATTAATATTACTGCTGGTTCCAGTGCGACTAATAGTACTGGCGTAACATGGACTTCCAGTGGAACAGGAACTTTTACCAATCCAAACTCGCTGACAACTGCTACTTATACGCCGAGTGCTGCTGATATTACTGCAGGAAGTGTAACACTCACTTTAACTGCAACGGGTAATGCTCCATGTGGCAATGCAACCTCAACTAAAACTCTTACCATCGCTGCAGCTCCTACTGCTGTTGCTGGTGCTGATCAATCCACTTGCTCTAATAGTGGTGCAATAAATATTACCGGTGCAAGTGCCACTAATTATTCCGGTGTGACATGGACTTCTACCGGAACAGGAACATTTACCAATGGTAATACACTGACTCCAACTTATACGCCGAGTGCTGCTGATATTACTGCAGGAAGTGTAACACTTACTTTAACTGCAACGGGTAAT
>CAYZSN010000270.1:0-8623 GCA_964481095.1 uncultured Oleiharenicola sp.
GGGGGCGACCACGTCGAGCGTGAGCGGGGGTTACTACAATCCGCCGTATTGGGTGAAAATCAGCCGCACGGGCAATGTCCTCGCCGGCTACATCTCGAGCGGCGGCGGGACCTGGCGCATGGTCGGTTCGCAGGCCGTCGACCTGCCGGCGCAGGCGTACGGCGGCGTGGCGGCCAGCGCGCACAACACCGCGGCGCAAACCATCGTGAATTTCACCGACGTGAACGTCACCACGACGGCCGCCCCGGCGGCCGCGTGGACGCGCACGGCGTGGCAGGCGGCCGGTTCGTCGGCGACGGTCGACGGCTCCGGCACGGCGATGGTGCTGAAGAGCACGAGCGCGGACCTCTGGAACCGGAGCGACGGCGGAACGTTCATGTACCAGGCCGTCACGGGCGACGACCACGTGTCGGCGCGCATCGACTCGGTCACCCGCGCCGATCCCTATTCGAAGGCGGGGCTGATGTTCCGGGCCGCGCTGGATTCGTATGCGCCGAACGTGGCGGTGGTCGTCACGCCCGACCACGGGATCATCTTCCAGGCGCGGCGCTCGGCCGGCGAGGAAACCACCGTCGTGCGCGAGCTCGCCGGGCCGCGGGCGCCCGTCCGGCTTTCCCTGGGCCGGACCGGCAACAACTTCACGGCCGCCTATTCCACCGACGAAGGCGTGACGTGGATCACGCTGGGCATGGTGAACGTGGCGCTGCCGGCCGGTCTCTCCCTCGGCCCGGTCGCGACCTCGCACAACAGCGCGGCGGAATCGACCGCGACGTTCTCCGCCATCACCCATTGAGCTGATTTGGAAAACACGAAGCAGCGAAGGCCCGGATTCCTTCACAGGAGCAGAGGCAACCGAGCATCTCCGTTCCCTCCGTTGCCTCCTGCAAATCGATCGGGATTGGAGAGGGATTGGCCTTCGCTGCCCGGGGTTGGATCGGGCGGCCCCCGTTTAAAGCTTTGCGGAACAACCTCCCGGCTGGCAGACACTCAGGTGGATCCCCTGCCATCCTGATGAAGCTTAAATTCACCATTCCTGCGCCTGGGTATTCCATTGGCGCTGTCATCGCGAGGCCGACCTCGTCGGCCGTGGCGATCCAGTCAGATGGATTGCTTCGTCGCGTGCTTTGCCCGACTTCTCGCAATGACGGATGGGGGCGCTTCCTTCCTGCCTGGCTGCGCGTGCTGGGTTGGTCGCTGCTGCTGGCCGCCGGGCCGGCGTTGGCCGACGACGCGCCCGCGGCCGCCGCCCCCGAAGTGATCCTCTCGACCTCGCCCATGGCGTTCACCACCGAGGGCAAGGGCGTGTCCGGCCAGCTCGCCGTCGCGCCGGAGGTCATCAGCGCCGAGACGGCCGGCAGCCTGGTCTACACGATCACGCTCGAGCCGCTGCACGGGCGGGTGGGCCTGGCCGGCGGGGAGGACGAGGATTTCTTCAAGAACAAGACCGGGCATTCCAGTTACTTCGCCTACCAGCCGCAGGAGGATTTCGTCGGCGAGGACTCGTTCACCTACACCGTGCGCAATGCGGCCACCGGCCTGGTGTTCCAGAACAAGGTCGTGGTCACGGTGAAGGCGCCGAAGCCGGTGGAGCTGGAGAAATTCGTCATCACCGGGAAGCGCGAGCGCGCGCTGGCCGAGACGCCCGTCGCGCTGGCCACGCGGCCCAACGTCGCCGTCACGCAGAAGGTGGCCAGCCACGAGGACTTCATGAAGCCGGAGGAGCGCACCGCCCTTGCCAACCCAAAGGTGGCCTATGTCCTCGACGACGACGCCAAGCCCGGACACGGGTCGGCCCGGCTCGACCGCGCCACCGGCGAGCTGACCTACACGCCCGACCCCGGGTTCATGGGCGAGGACCGCTTCAACTATTACACGTACGACGAGAACAACGCCGAGCTCGGCGTGGAGAACGTCGTGGTCGTCAGCGTCGAGCCCATCCGCGACTTCAAGAAGATCAGCGTGGACCGCGCGAAGAGCCGCGAGGTCGACCTCGTGTTCGTGATCAACAACTCGCCCTCGATGGCGCCGCACCAGGCCCGCATCGCCGGGAACCTCCGGCGCTTCCGCTCGCTCTTCGACGAGAAGAAACTCGATTACCGGATCGGCGTGCTGACGACGGACTTCGTCAACAAGGAGGCGGGTCGCGCGGACCAGGCCTACTACAAGGAGGTCCGCTCCGTGCAGCTCGACGCCGCGGGCAACCCGGTGCTCGACCGCAAGGGCCGCCCGAAGGAAATCAAAAAGAAGGTCGCGAGCAACGGCACGCTGGTGACGCTGCCGGTGATGCCGCAGCCGTGGGTGACGCCGGCGACGCCCGACAGTGTCTTCGCCGAGCTCGTGCAGGTCGGCACCAACGGCGACAGCGACCGCACGGCCTTCACGGCGGTGTACAACTTCGTCGCGGGCTACCAGCAGAAGCAGCACGCGCTGCTGCGGCCCGACGCCACCACGATCGTGGTGTTCTTCATGGACGAGGAGGAGACCCGCATGGCGGTGTGGAAGGACACCGCGAAGGGCTCCGCCAACGGCGAGCGGGAGGCCGAGTGGATCGAGAACGGCAAGCTGCCCGATCTGCTCGCCCAGTACAACGCGAAGAACCCCGGCCGGCGCCAGACGCTCGACGGCTACATCAACTATTGGGTGCTGCGGCCCTTCATCATCGTGAAGGGCAACAAGCGCGGGAAAATCGAGATGGACGCGGTGGTGTCGCCGAAAAACATTTCGCACCGCCGCGCGGCCGAGCTCACGGGCGGCACCGTGCTGAACATCGAGAGCGATTACTCCGCCCCGCTCGCCGCGCTCGGCGACCGCATCGCCGACACCGTGGCCGTCGCGCTCGAGCCGGTCGGCGCCGGCGCGACCCTCTACAAGAAGAGCATCAAGGTCCTCGTCGACGGCCAGGAGGTGAAGGCCGACCCCGTCGACGGCTGGATGTACGACGAGCTCACGCACAGCATCCGCTTCAACGGCGCGGCCAAGAAACTGGCCTCCACCGCGAAGATCGACATCAGCTACGAGGAGCACAAGTGACGGAGCGGTCAGAGATCAGCGGTCAGAGATCAGCGGTCAGGAGTCAGCGTTCCCAAATCGTGGCTGACAGCTGAATGCTGAGGGGTGGAACGGGTACCGCTGAAACCGCCTCCGGGAGAGGCGACCCTCCGTTCTCTCCGGCGAAGGCTGAATTGATCTTCGATTTCCCGGGGATACGACCGGGGATTCCTCCCATGGTGCGGCGGCGCGGAAGGGCCTAACCTGCGGGCATGAAACTCCAGAGTCCCGAATTCCAGCCCGGCGGCGTGATGCCCGAACGCTTCAGCCAGTACCGGGAAAACCGTTCGCCGCCGCTCGACTTCGTCGACGTGCCCGCCGACGCCCGCTCGCTCGTCCTGATCATGGACGATCCCGACGCGCCGCGCGGCACGTACACGCACTGGGTGGCGTACAACATCGACGCCGGCGTGGGCGGTTTCGCGGAGAACGGCGTCCCGAACGACGTCCGGCTGGGGCGCAATGACGCGGGCCAGGCCGCCTATGCCGGGCCCAGGCCGCCGGACGGGGAACACCGGTATTTTCTCCACGCGTACGCGCTGGACACCCGGCCCGCGCTGCCCGGCGGGGCGACCCGCCGCGAGGTGGAGCAGGCGATGGCCGGGCACGTGATCGCCGACGCCGAGCTCATGGGCCGTTACGCCCCGCCGGCCGACGCCCGCAAATAAGGCCGGGATTTCCCCGCGCGCCCGTCAGGGCACCGCCAGCACGCGTTTGCCGGCGGAATGCTTGTGCTCCAGTTCGTCCTGCGCGCGGGCGGCCTCGTCGAGCGGATAGGTTTCCTGCAGGACGACGCGCACCTTGTTGCTGTCGATGAGCCGGGCGATCTCGGTGAGGACCGCGGTCGACGGCCTGGCCATGAAGTTCCCGGCGCGGGCGTGTTTCTTCGCCGCCTCGTCGGGCGACGGCCGCTCCAGCGTGGAGACCAGCGTGCCGCCATCCTTCAGCACCTGCCAGGAACGCCGCTGGGTTTCGCCGCCGATCAGGTCGATCACCAGGTCGATGTCGCGGACCTCGCGCTCGAACGCCTGCTGCTCGTGGTCGATGACGAGGTCGGCGCCGAGTTCGCGCAGCAGCTCGCGGTCCCCGGCGGCGGCGGTGGCGAAGACCACGGCGCCGTGCACCTTGGCGAACTGCACGGCGAAGTGGCCGACCCCGCCCGCGGCGCCGTGGACCAGCACCCGCTGGCCCGGCTGCAGCCGGCCGTGGTCGAACAGCGCCTGCCAGGCGGTGACCGCCGCGAGCGGCACGGCGGCGGCGTGGACGTGGTCGAGGCTGGTGGGCTTGAGCGCGACCTCGTCCTCGCGCGCAATGGCGTAGGAGGCGTAACCGCCGCTGTGCGAGGCGAGGAAGGCATAGACCTCGTCGCCGGCGCGAAAGCGCGTGGCCTCGGGGCCGGTCCCGGCGACCAGACCGGAGACGTCGCGGCCCGGGATGGCCGGCAGGGCGGGGGCGAAGCGCGGGCTTTTGCCCGAGCGGATCTTGCAGTCGACGGGATTGACGCCGGCGGCGCGAACCCGGATGAGGATTTCCCCGACGCCGGGCGCGGGCCGCGGCATTTCGGAAGGCTGGAGGACCTCGGGTCCGCCGAGGGAGTGCATGACGATGGCTTTCATGGACGGAGCTTAGACCCGCCCGGGGCGCGTCGCCATGGGGCGGCGTGCCCGCCGCGTCGCCGGGGAAAATCCCCCTCGCTGGAGCGCCCCGCATCGATCCGCCTTGAAAGCCGCGCGCCCAGGACACCAGGATCGCTGGCGGTTGTCCGTTTGCTTCGCGCCCGTTCGTCGGGATGATGAAACATACCCAACCCCGGGGATCACCATCATGTCCACCCATACCATCAGCCTCCACCGCGTGCTCAGGTCGACGCCCGAGAAAATCTACAAGGCGTTCCTCGACGCCGACGCCATGTGCAAATGGCTCCCGCCTTACGGCTTCACCGGCCGCATGCACCAGTTCGAGGGCCGGGTCGGGGGCACGTTCCGCATGTCGTTCACGAATTTCGGCACCGGCCAGACCCACAGCTTCGGCGGCAAATACCTCGAGCTCGTGCCCGGCGAGAAGGTCCGCTACACCGACAAATTCGACGACCCGAACCTGCCGGGCGAGATGGGGGTCACGGTGACCCTGAGGAAGGTACTGTGCGGCACCGAGGTCAAGGTCGAGCAGTCCGGCGTCCCCGCGGTCATCCCGGCCGAGATGTGCTACCTCGGCTGGCAGGAATCCCTCGCCCAGCTGGCCCACGTCGTCGAGCCGGAGATCCCGAACGGCTGAGCGCGCGCTCGAAGCCATCGCGCCGCAAAAGCCGAAAGACCAGGGCAAATGGCCCGCGACGAAGCGCGCAAGCGACGCGAGGCGCGAAATGAACAGGTCACTTATTAAGTGACATGCTGCGGTCCGGCCCTGATTTTCCCCGTCAAACCCAATTTCCATGTCAGACGTTCTCCCGCCTCCCGATTCCCCCAATCCCCATCCGCCGCGCTTCACTTCCTACCAGAAGTTCGTCGTCGCGATGCTGGCCTTCCTCCAGTTCACCATCGTGCTCGACTTCATGGTGCTGTCGCCGCTGGGGGCCATCCTGATGCCGGCGCTGGCCATCGAGCCGAGGCAGTTCGGGCTCGTGGTTTCGGTCTACGCCATCGCCGCCGCCCTCTCGGGCCTCCTGGCCGCGGGCTTCGCCGACCGGTACGACCGGAAAAAATTCCTCCTGTTCTTCTACGGCGGGTTCCTGCTCGGCACGGTTTTCTGCGGCTTCGCGCCCACCTACCCGCTGCTGCTGCTGGCGCGCGTCGTGACCGGCCTCTTCGGCGGCGTGGTCGGCGCGGCGGCCTTCGCCATCGTGGCGGACGTCTTCCCGCTCGCCCTGCGCGGGCGGGTGATGGGCCTGGTCATGACGGCGTTTGGCGCGAGCCAGGTGCTGGGCATCCCGATCGGCATCTCCCTCGCGACGCATCTCGGCTGGCACGCGCCCTTCCTCATGATCGCCGCGGTCGGCCTGGCCGTCGGCGGCGTGATCGTGCTGCGCATGCGGCCCGTGGATGCGCACCTGGCGCAGACGAGGAACCAGCACCCGGCGAAGCACCTGTGGCGGACCGCCACGTCGGCGCGCTACGGCATCGGCTTCCTCGCGACCATGCTGCTGGCGACCGGCGGCTTCATGCTGATGCCCTTTGCCAGCGCCTTCACGGTGAACAACCAGCACATCGCGCTCGACCGCCTGCCGCTGCTCTACGCGATCACCGGCGTTTGCTCGATGATCCTCGGGCCGCTGATCGGGCGCCTGAGCGACCGGTTCGGCAAGTACGCGACCTTCTGCGTGGCGAGCACCGTCGTGATCGCCGTGGTGCTCTATTACACGAGGCTGGAGGACGCGCCGCTGTGGAAGATGATCGTGATCAGCGTCGTGATGTTCGCGTGCGTCACCGGCCGCATGGCTTCGGCCGGCGCGCTCACGTCCGCGGTGCCGGCGCCGCAGGACCGCGGGGCGTACATGTCCATTAGCTCGTCGCTGCAGCAGCTGTCCGGCGGCATCGCGGCCTTCTTCGCCGGGCTGCTCGTGCACCAAAGCGCCTCCGGGCACATGGAACACTACCCGCGCATCGGCGTCGCGGTGGCGGCCGCCACCGCGGTGACGATCCTGCTGATGTACCGCGTGCACCGCCTCGTGGCGGAGCCGGTGGCGGCGGCGTGAGGCTCGAACACCCCGCGCAAAGGACGCCAAGGCCGCGACGACGGGGCACCATGGATCCACACCAATGGATCGCTAACCTGACCTCTGTCATCCGTCCTCTGAAAGCTAGTGCGGCTTTGCGGCACTCGCTTTTTCCGCAGCTTCCTTGTCCTTGCGGACGGTTTCGTCGAGGTCGGCCGGCTGGTCCGGTTCCAGGCTGGAGTCATTCGCAGCACCGGTGGAGAGGTGGGGCAGGCCGAGACCGTCCCGGGATATTTCCGGCGTGGGCCGGGCGACGTCCGTGGCCTTCGCAGCCTTGGGGTTTTCTGGGGGAGAGTTCATGGCCCACTTTACGGCACTGGGCACCACTCCGCCAGTAGGTGAGAACCCCGTGCGCTCAGCATGACGCCTCAGAAAGCCTCTCAGGCCCAACTGAGCGGACCTGGCCCGACGCCGCGGCGCGGCTGCGGTGGCCGCATCGCGGGACGCCGGCTCAGCGCCAGCCGAGCCCCGGGGCCACGTGGGTGACGATCGATTCCAGCACGTGGACGTTGTAGGCCACGCCGAGCTGGTTCGGGATGGTGAGCAGGAGGGTGTCGGCTTCCGCGATCGCCTCGTCTCCCTTCAGTTGCCCGATCAATTCGTCGGGTTCGGCGGCGTAGCCGCGGCCGAAGACCGCGCGCGTGGTGCCGTCGAGGAAACCGATCTGGTCCTGCGACTCGCCGTCCGCGCCGAAGTAGGCGCGGTCGAGGTCGTTCATCAGCGGGAAAATGCTGCGGCTCACCGAGACGCGCGGGGTGCGCTGGTGCCCGGCCTCGGCCCACGCGGCGCGGTAGGCGCGGATCTGTTTGGCTTGCTGGACATGGAACGGCTCGCCCGATTCGTCGAACTTCAGCGTGGAGCTCTGCAGGTGCATGCCCTTCTTCGCGGCCCAGACGGCGGTGGCGTTGGTCGCGGAGCCCCACCAGATGCGTTCGCGCAGGCCGGCGGAGAAGGGTTCGAGCCGCAGCAGCCCCGGCGGATTGGGAAACATCGGCCGCGGGTTGGGCTTCGCGAAGCCTTTTCCGTCGAGCAGCTCGAGGAAGGTCTCGGCGTGGCGCCGGCCCATGGCCGCGTCGTCCTCGCCCGAGCGCGGCTGGTGGCCGAAATGCTTCCAGCCATCGATCACCTGTTCGGGCGAGCCGCGGCTGATGCCCAGTTGGAGGCGTCCGCCGGCGATGACATCGGCCGCGCCGGCGTCCTCGGTCATGTAGTGCGGGTTCTCGTACCGCATGTCGATGACGGCGGTGCCGATTTCGATCCTGCTGGTCTTGGCGCCGACCGCCGCCAGCAGCGGAAACGGCGAGGCCAGCTGCCGCGCGAAGTGGTGCACCCGGAAGTAGGCGCCGTCGACGCCCAGCCGCTCCGCCTCGACCGCCAGGTCGATCGACTGCAGGAGCACGTCGGACGCCGAGCGCGCCTGCGAGGCGGACGAAGGCGTCCAATGGCCGAAGGAGAGGAATCCGATTTTTTTCATGGCGACGTATGCGTGGTTTGCGCCCGGGCCAGGCCCGGGCGAACCGAGTACCGATGTCTCGATGTCCGTCTTTGGCAAACACGGCGCATGGGCGCCGCTCGACACCCATTTCGGTCCCGGCCCTGGTGCGTCACAACAACCGACCCTGTTGTCCGTGACCTGGCCCCGCCCGGACGTCCTCTGTGCGATGAATCGGGATCAGGATTGGCCGCAAAAAGGCACAAAAGGCGCAAAACATCCGCACTTTCTCACAGGAGCAGCGGTGTCAGCCGCCAAGGGTAAAGTTGGGGTCCTTGAGGAGGCGGTTAAGGATAACGATCATTTTGCGCATGACGGCGACAAGGGCGACCTTGGCTGGTTTGCCCTCGGCGAGGAGCCGTTGGTAGAAG
>CAYZSN010000271.1:0-12322 GCA_964481095.1 uncultured Oleiharenicola sp.
CGACGTTCTCGCGCGCCGTGGTGCGGGCGAGGAGGTTGAAGCCCTGGAAGACGAAACCCAGCTTCTGGTTGCGGATGTCGGCGAGCTGGTCGCGGTCGAGCTTGGAGACGTCGATGCCGTCGAGGAGGTAGCTGCCCTTGGTCGGCCGGTCGAGGCAGCCGAACAGGTTCATCATTGTCGATTTGCCGGAGCCGGAGGCGCCCATGACGGCGACGAACTCGCCGGGCGCGATCGCGAGCGTGACGCCGCGCACGGCGTGCACGGGAATTTCGCCGGAGTCGTAGATCTTGTGGACCTCGTTGATTTGGACAACCGCGGCCATGACGGGCTTAGAACCGGCGCTGCCCCCCGAACGGGTTGGCGGCCGGGGCGGCCCCGGGCTTGGCGTTCGGCACGTTCACGCTGGTGACGATCGTGTCGCCCTCGCTGAGGGCGCCGCCGGCGGCGACTTCCGAAACGAGGCCGTCGGTGATGCCGACCCGGACCGCCACGGCCTCGGGGCGCGCGGTCTTGCTGCCGCCCGGCAGACGGTAGACGGTGCGGTTGATGTAGACGGGTTCGCCATTGGCGCCGCTGGTGCGGCCGGCCATCTCGGCGGCCTGCTCGGCGGTGATGACGCCGCGCTCGACCATCAGCTTGCGGATCTGCTCGCGCTGCTCGGGCGTCGGCGGGCCCTGGCGGAAATCGACCCCGACCTCGGCGTTGATCGCGCGCATCTTCTCCTTCTGCTCGGGCGTCATGTTGGCAAAGAAGGCCGCGCGCCCGCCCCCGCCGCTCCCCGTGGCGCTGCCATTGCCACCGCCTTCCCGCTTGCGCGTCTCGCCGGTGGCGCCCACGGCGGCGGCCGGCTTGCCGTCGGCGCCCGCCGGGGAAGCGAGGCCCTCGGGCATGCGCACGCGAAGGGCGGCATTGGGCACGCGGAGGGCGCCTTCCCGCCGGGCGACCACGATCGAGACATTGGCCGTCATGCCCGGGCGCAGCTTCAGGTCATGGTTGTCGACGTTGATGATGGTGTCGTAGGTGATGACATTGCTCGTGTTCTTCGGCGCGTTGCGCACCTGGGTGACATTGCCGCGGAAGGTCCGGTTCGGGAACGCGTCCACGGTGAAGTTGACCTGCTGGTCCACGTTGACCGAGCCGATGTCGGCTTCGGCGACCGCGGCGGTGATCTGCATCTTGGCGAGGTCGGGCGCGATGGTGAAGAGGACCGGCACGTTGAGGCTGGAGGCGACGGTCTTGCCGACGTCGGTCTGGCGGGAGATGACGACGCCATCGATCGGCGAGAAGATGGTGCAGCGGGAGAGGTCGACCTTGGCGTTGTCGACCGCCGCCTGGTTGATCAGCAGCTGGGCGCGGGACTGCTCGAGCTGCGCCTGGGCGGTGTCGTTGTCGGACTGCGTGACGAGCGCCTTGTCGAATAGTTCCTGGGTGCGCTTGGCGTTGAGCTCGGTCAGCGCGAAGCTGGCCTTGGCGGACGCGAGGTTGGCCTCGGCCTGGCGGAGCTTCTGCTGGTAGGTGGCGGGATCGATCTCGACGAGCTTCTGGCCCTCCTTCACCGGGGTGTTGAAGTCGGCATAGAGCTTGATGATCTGGCCGGAGATCTGGCTGCCGACCTCGACGGCGCCGCCGACGGCATCGAGCTGGCCGGTGGCGGTGACGGCCTGGGTCACGTCGCCCTTCGCCACGATGGCGGTGGTGTACTCGGGCAGGGCGTCTTCGCGCGCCGCGCGGACGGTATAGTAATAGTAGCCGCCGCCGCCGAGCGCGGCGAGGCCGACCACAGGGAGGACGAAGCGGGGGACGGCCATGTTATGCAAGGGTCACTTAAAGTGTCTGGGAGGTGGGCGCAACTTATTCGAGTGGCTGAAGGACAGGGACATCCGGCCAACCGAGGCTTGCCGCACTCCAGACGTGGGACACACTGCGCCGGTTACCGCCCATGCTCACGAATCGCCATCGCGGATTGGTCCGGATTCATCGCGCCGCCCTGCTGCTGGGCGTGGGCATCTTCTTCTGGCTCTATGCGCAGTTCATTATGACATACGTGCCGGTCGTGAAGCTGAGCCGGGAGGTGAACCTGCTGCTGTATTTCCTGTGCGTGGTCATCGGCCTGCTGGCGGGCGGCGGGCAGATCCGGGCGGTGGAATCGCGACTGACGCGGCTGTCGGTCACCGAGGCGGCCGGGCTCGCGGGCACGCAGGTCGGCCTGCTGGCGCTGGCGGTCTTCACGATGATGTTCGCGACGCAGGACCGCACCATCAGCCGCCTTTTCCTCGGTTCGTTCCTGGTCTGGAGCTGGGTGCTCCTTTTCGTGCTGCACCGCAGCCTGCCCCGGCGCGTGGCGGGCTGGCTGTATGGGGCGGGGGAGCGGGTGCCGACACTGTTCATCGGCCGGGCGGAGACGATGACGATGCTCGACGAGTGGCTGAAGCAGCGCACGCACCTTGGCGTGCACGCGGCGGGCTTCCTCACGCTGGACTCGCTGATGACGCCGCCGCGCAATTCCGCCGCGCCCTTTGCCGGCGCCGTGGAAAACCTGCCGCGCCTGCTTGAGGACAAATCCATCGGGCAGGTGATCCTGCTCGAAGTGCCGGCCAGCCGCGAAATCGCCCGGCAGATCGTGGACCAGTGCCAGGCGCGCGGCTGCCGGCTGCTGGTGCACCACCAGGTGGAGGAAGTTCTCGGGCACCCGGTGATCTCGGCCGACGAAGGCGGCCATCATTTCTTCACGCTGCACGAGGAGCCGCTCGAGGAGCCGTTGAACCGTTTCGTGAAGCGGGTCTTTGACCTCGTCGTCGCCCTCCCCGTGGTGCTGCTGGCCCTGCCGCCGCTGATGCTGGTCGTGTGGCTGGTGCAACGTTTCCAGTCGCCGGGCCCGCTGTTCCATGTGCGGGCGCGCTTGGGCGCCGGCCGCGCGGAGTTCCCGATGCTGAAGTTCCGCTCGATGCGGGTGGCGCCGCCCGATGAAAAGGCGGAAGGCCGGCAGGCGAGCGCAGACGATGCCCGCATCTATCCGTTCGCGCGTTTCATGCGCCGGCACAGCCTCGATGAGTTCCCACAGTTCTGGAATGTGCTGACCGGCGAGATGAGCATCGTCGGCCCGCGGCCGGTGATGCCGGTGCTGGACGAGGAGTTCGAGCGGCAGGTGCGCTCCTACCGGTCGAAGCACTGGGTGAAGCCGGGGATCACCGGCCTGGCGCAGAGCGAGGGCTTCCGCGGCGAGATCCGCACGCCGGAGCAGCTGCAGGAGCGGATCCGGCTCGACCTCTATTACATCGCACACTGGTCCATCTGGCTGGACCTGCAGATCACGTTGCGGACGGCGTGGCAGGTGGTGCGGCCGCCGCCCTCGGCGTACTAGCCGACGGCGAATGGTCATTCGCCAATAGTCATTGGCAATTTCGAACCGGGCCAGGGGGCGCTCCGAAATGACCGCTGGCCACTGACCAATGATTAATGACTATTCCTAGAAGTTCCGCGTGTACTTCGCGCCCTTCTCGTCCTGAAAGGTGAGCGAGTTGCCGGTGATGCCGACGAGGGTCAGGCCCAGCTCGGGTTCGACGATGTCGCCGAGGCGGTAGACGCGGTCGTTCATCAGCACCTTGCTGTCGGTGGCGGACGCGCGGATGCCGGCGACCCGGATGCTCTCGATGTAGGTGATCGCGCGCGGCTCGAGCTTGTTGCTCGCGGGCCGGGGCGTCTCGGCCGGCGGGGCCACGACCACCGGCTTCGGCGCCGGAATCTCCACCGCGGGCTTTGGCGGCTCGATTTTCGCCGGCGCCGTGGTCACGACCGGGGTGGGCGCGGGGGCGGCTGGCGTCACGACGACGGGCGGCGGGGCGACCACCGCGGGTGCCGTTTCGACAGGCTTGGCCACCGGGACCTGGGCCACGGGTGCCGGTTTGGCGGGCGCGGTTTCAACGGGGCTGCGCCGCAGGAAAAGGACAATGGCGACGACGATGAGGATGACGGCGCCGACCCCGGCGCCGGTGCGCACGAGCAGGGCGGTGAAGCCCGCGGGCTTGCCCCGCCGCGCGATACGCGCGGCGGACTCGCCGCCAACCGCCGGCAGCGGCTCGGTTTCGCCGGTCCGCTGCTTCTGGGCCTTCTTCAGGGCTTCGTTGATGAGGCTCATGGGCGGGAATGGTTGAGGGTGGGAGGTGGGCGGGAGGTCAGCTGGTCAGCTGCGCCACCTCGCGCGCGGCGCGGCGGGCGTCCCAGTAGTTGACCTCGTCGGAATCGCGGATGAACGAGGAAAGCAGGGCCTTGTCGCAGAGATTGTTGATCACGCGCGGAATCCCGCGGCTCTTCCGGAAGATGTGGCGCAGCGCCCACGGCGTGAAATAGGGCCGGCCGTTGCTGCCCGAGACGGACAGCCGGTGGTGGATGTAATGGTCCATCTCGTCGCGCGTGAACGGGCGCAGCTCGTAATGGACGAGGATGCGTTGGCGGAGCTGGCGCAATTCCTCGGCGGCGAGGCGCTCCTTGAGCTCGGTCTGGCCCATGAGGACGATCTGCAGCAGCTTCTGCTTGTCGGTCTCGAGGTTGGAGAGCAGGCGCACCTGCTCGAAGACCTGGAACGAAAGGTTCTGCGCCTCATCGATGATCAGCACGATCTCGCGGCCCTTGGCGATGCGGTCGAGCAGCAGCTGGTTCATCTGCGCGACGAGGTCGTTCTTGCCCTTCGCGAGGTTGGGTTCGCCGAGCTCGGTGAGGATCGCGCGCAGCATCTGCGTTTCGTTGAGCCGCGGGTTGAGCACGAGCGCCGAGTCGTAGTGCGCGGGATCGAGTTCGCCGAGGAACTTGCGGCACAGGGTCGTCTTGCCGCAGCCGACCTCGCCGATGAGCACGATGAATCCCTTCTTCTCCGTCACCCCGTATTTCAGGTGCTGCAGGGCCTCCTGGTGGGTGGGGCTGAGGTACAGGAACTTCGGGTCCGGAGTGATGTGAAACGGCATCTCCGTAAATCCGTAGAAGCTTTGATACATCGTGCGGCAACTATTTGGGCTGCACGGGAAAAAGCACGCCAAAACGGCGTCAAGGCGCTTTGAAAAACGTTGCCTGGACCTTCCGCGGCACGTTTATCTGGCCCTTCTTTCCCCCGATGAATTTCAGCAAGCTGATCCAGGGAATTTTTCTGGCGCTTTTTACGGCCCTGCTCCTTTGGGCCGCGACCTTCTTCGTCCAGATGCACCGCGAGCTCAAGGCGCTGCAGGCGCAGGAGGCGCTGAACCGCCGCCGGCTGGCCGAGGCCGAGGCGCGGCTGGCGCAGCAGGACAAGTACCTGGACCGGTTGCGGCACGACCCGGCGCTCGTCGAGCAGCTCATCCGCCAGAAGCTCGGTTACGCGCGCGGCGACGAGTTTGTGTTTCGCTTTGAAGAAGAGAAAAAATGAGCGGAACGCTCATGGTTATCCGATGACAGTTATTTGTTAGCGGGCCCGATCCAATAACTCCCATCTGATAACGAATAACTCATTACATGACTAACGACCAATTGATCGCCTCCTTCCACGCCGCGGGGCAGGCCCAGGTTTTCGCCTTTTGGGACCGGCTTTCCGCCGCGGAGCGCACGGAGCTCGCCGCGCAGGCCGCGGAGATCGATTTGGCGGAAGTCGAGCGCCTCAACCGCACGCTGGTGTTCAAGTCGGGCGGCGCCGGCGCCAATCTCGCCGGGCTTTCCCCCGCGCCGAGCACGCGCCTGCCGGCAAACGGCGGCGACGCCGCACAGTGGGCGCAGGCCAAGGCGCGCGGCGAGGAGGCCCTGCGCGCCGGGCGCGTGGCCGCGTTCACGGTCGCGGGCGGGCAGGGGACGCGCCTCGGTTACGACGGGCCGAAGGGCACGTTCGCCGTCACCCCGCTGAAGCACAAGCCGCTCTTCCAGGTGTTCGCCGAGAAGATCACCGCCGCCGGGCTGCGCTACGGAAAGCCGTTGTACTGGTTCATCATGACCAGCCACGCGAACCACGCGCAGACCGAGGCTTTTTTCGCCGACAACAAGTTCTTCGGCCTGGACAAGGGCCGCGTGCATTTCTTCCGGCAGGGCCGCATGCCGGCCGTCGGCTTCGACGGCAAGATCCTGCTCGAGACGCCGGGCACGCTGGCGCTCAGCCCCGACGGCCACGGCGGTTCGCTGCGGGCGCTCCACCGCAGCGGCGCGCTCGACCTGATGAAGTCCGACGGCGTGGACACGCTGAGTTATTTCCAGGTGGACAACCCGCTCGTGCGCTGCGTCGACGCGGAGTTCATCGGCTTTCACCTCGGGGCCGGTTCCGAGATGTCGAGCAAGATGGTGCCGAAGGCGTATCCCGAGGAAAAGGTCGGCCATTTCTGCCAGCAGGACGGCAGGATCGTCGTCGTGGAATACAGCGACATGCCGATGGATATGCAGCGGGAGAAAAATCCCGACGGCTCGCTCCGCTACAGCGCGGGCAGCATTGCGATCCACACGATTGGCCGCGAGTTCGCGCGCCGGATGGCGTCGGGGGACGCCCGCACCGCGCTGCCGTTCCACCGTGCCGACAAGAAGATCGCGACGATCGACGCGGCCGGCCGCGCGGTGAAGCCGGACAAGGCCAACGGAGTGAAGTTCGAGATGTTCGTGTTCGACGCCATCCCGCACGCGGAAAACTCGATCGTGGTCGAGACGGCGCGCGCCGACGACTTCAGCCCGGTGAAGAACGCCGAGGGCGTGGATTCGCCCCAGACCTCGCGCGAGGACCAGCTCCGGCAGTTCGCCCGCTGGCTGAAGGGCGCGGGCGCAACGATCTCGACGGACGCCACGGGCCTGCCGCAGGTGGCCGTCGAGGTTTCGCCGCTGTTCGGTTACGACGCGGAAACCTTCGCCGAGCGCTGGCGGAAACTTTCGCCCAAGCCGGCCATCGCCGAGGGACTGTATCTCGAATAGCTATTTTTCATTGTTCATCGTTCAATGTTTGTTGTTCATTCCGGGCGTTGCGGGTCGGTGACCGAAATGGCCATTGAACGATGAACAATGAACGCTGAACAATCTGTCTCATGAATTTTTCCGACCAAATCGCCCAGGCCGTGAAGGAAGGCAAACTGCTGTCGAGCGCCGCCGACAACCTGCGCTCGTGGCTGCAGGCCGGGCTGCCCGACTGGGCGCAACAGAGCCTGCAGGAGCTGGTCACGCGCGGCGAATGGGGCGAGCTGAACGACCGCTTCTACCGCTACCTCGAGTTCGGCACCGGCGGCATGCGCGGCCGCACCATCGGCGTGAAGACCGCCGCGGCCGAGACCGGCACGATCAACGCACAGGGCGCGCCCGAACACGCCAACGTCGGCAGCAACCTGCTCAACGACTTCACGCTCCTGCGCGCCGTGATCGGCCTGCACCGCTACGTGGCGAAGTACCTCGCGGGCCGCGGCGACAACGCCAAGCCGCGCATCGTCATCGCGCACGACGTCCGCCATTTCTCGCGCCACTTCTGCGAGCTGGCCGCGTCCACCTGGACCAAGCTCGGTGGCGAGGCCTTCATCTTCGACGGGCCGCGCTCGACCCCGCAGCTCAGCTTCTCGGTGCGCAAGTTCAAGGCGCACACCGGCGTCGTCATCACCGCCAGCCACAATCCGCCGCACGACAACGGTTTCAAGGCCTACTTCACCGACGGCGCGCAGGTCACGCCGCCGCATGACAAGGGCATCGTCGGCGAAGTGGACAAGGTCTCGCTCGCCGAGACGAAGCAGTATCTCGCCAAGGACATCTCGAAGGTAACGACGCTCGACCGCAGCGCCGACGACGATTACCTCGCCGTGGCCGCGCAGGCCGTCATCGATACCGAGTTGCTGCGCAAGGCGAACCTCAAGGTCGTCTACACCAACATCCATGGCGTCGGCGGCGTCTCGACCGTGCCGGCGCTGCTGCATGCCGGTGTCCACGTGAGGGAGGTGCCGGCGCAGGCGGGCTTCGACGCGCGTTTCCCGACGGTGAAGTCGCCCAACCCCGAGAACGCCGAGGCGCTCGCGCTGGGCGTCGCGCTGGCCGAGGCGGAGAAGCTCGACGTGGTGATGGCCACCGATCCCGATGCCGACCGCATGGGCGTCGCCGTGCGCAACCCGGCCGGGAAAATGGTGTCGCTCACCGGCAACCAGGTGGGCGCGCTGCTCGCCGACTATCGCATCAACAAGTACAAGGAGCTCGGCTGGATCCCGAAGGAAGGCACGCAGTCGGCGTGTCTCGTGAAAACTATCGTCACCACGCCGCTGCAGGACGCCATCGGGCGGGGCCACGGCGTGAAGGTCATCAACACGCTCACCGGCTTCAAGTGGATCGCCGGCAAGATGCGCGGCTACGAGGAGAAGCTGGTGAAGGCCATGGGCCACGGCTTCGACTACGACGGCACGCCGTTCCGCGAGCGCGCCCGGCTCCTGCAGCAGCACAGCACGTTCTACCTCTTCGGCACCGAGGAAAGTTACGGCTACCTGCCTAACGATTCGCTGCGCGACAAGGACGGCAACTCCGCGTGCCTCATGTTCGCCGAGGTATGCGCCTGGGTGAAGTCGCGCGGCCTGACCGTGCCGGAGTACCTCGACGAGATCTACCTGCGCTACGGCTTCTTCCTCGAGGGCGTGATCAACATCTACTACGAGGGCGCCAGCGGCGCCGCGAAGATCAAGCGCATCCTCGACACCTACCGCGCGAGCCCGCCCGCGGCGTTCGGCGACACGAAGGTCACGCGCTTCCAGGATTTCGGCCGCGAGAAGTTCTACGACGCCGACCAGGAGCAGATCCCGGCGCAGGACCTCTACCTGGTCACGCTCTCGAACGGCTACTCGTTCGCGGCGCGGGGCAGCGGCACCGAGCCGAAGATGAAGTTCTACCTCTTCGCCTCGGACCCGGTGAAGTCGGCCGCCGACCTGCCGGCCGCCAAGGCGCGGACCAAGGCGACGCTGGACACTCTCAAAACGCTGATCGAGGCCGACGCCCGGAAGCGCGCGGACGGATAGTCAGCTGATTTCCGGAAATCGTGAAATCATGAATCGGTCATCCTAAATCTAAGATTTAGGATTGTGGGGCAGAGAGGCATGGATTTTTCGATTTAGGATTTTCGATGGTTGATGGCCCGATTTCGTCGGGTTGCCTTCCGGGCACGCCGCCTGCTTGATCGGAGCATGCGCATCCTCCCCCTGGTCGCCTGTCTGCTTGTTCCCGCCGCCGTGTTCGCCGCCAAGCGCAAGGTCATCATCGACCAGGACGCCTTCGGCCCCGGCGGCCCGAACCTGCAGCCGATCCTGATGGTGCTGCAGTCACCCGACGTCGAGGTGCTCGGCATCACGGTCGAGAGCGGCGACGGCTGGCAGGCGGAGAACGTCGCGCACACGCTGCGCATGCTCGAGCTCATCGGCCGCACCGACGTGGCGGTCGTGGCCGGCGCGACCTTCCCGCTGGTCAACACGGAGGAGGCCACCATCCGCTGGGAGGGGCTTTACGGCAAGCTGCCGTACAAGGGCGCATGGATGCGCGAGTGGCCCGACTACAACACCGTCAACCGCACGCATTATCACGCCGCGGAGGTGGTGCCGCCGCTCGCGGAGGGCGCGCCTACGACCAAGCCGCTCGGCGAAACCGCCGCCGCATTCATCATCCACAAGCTCCGCGAATTTCCCGGCGAGGTGACCGTGCTCGCGCTGGGCCCGTTCACCAACCTTGCGCTGGCCTCGCACCTCGATCCCGGTTTCGCGGCGCAGGCAAAGGAACTCGTGATCATGGGCGGCAGCTTCAACCCGCACACGTCCGGCGCCGACGAGTTCACCATGCAGTTCATCCACAGCCCGCGCGTGGAATTCAACAGCCGGTGGGATCCCGAGGCCTCGCACCTCATGCTGCACGCGGGCTGGAGGAAGATCACCGTGGTGCCGCTGGACGCGACCGTGCCGACCAAGGTGACGCCCGAGCTGCTCAAGGCGGCAACGGCGTCGGGCACGCCGCTCGCGCAATACGTCGCCAGGTATGCCCAGCCGGGTTTTCCAATGTGGGATGAAGTGGCTGCGGGCGTCTTCCTCGATCCGACGCTTGCGACGCACACCGGCGAGCTGGCCATGGACATCGACACCAGCCCGACGGCGAACTACGGCGGTACGCTCAGCTGGCCGAAGGGAAAGGGCCCCGCCCTGGGCGAGCCCGACGTCACCGTCGTCTTCGCCATCAACGTGCCGCGCCTCGAGAACCTGTTCGTGGACCTATTGAAGCGCCCGGCCCCGGGGCGGTGAAGGCGCCGTTCAGCGCGGTTTTTTCGTCGGTGCACCGGCCGCTGTGGGGGTCGAAAGATCCTCCACGTCACCAAGCAGCTTGAACTCGCCGAGCGTCACCTTGCCCTCGAAGGCCACGCTGGCGTTGAACGAAACGGGCTTTTCGGTCTCCCGACCGAGATTGGCGGCGGCCGCGGTCACCATGAGCGGCATGGCGCGGGTCATCGCGATGCCCGTGGCCGGGCACCCGAAGCGCGTTTCCCACAACTGGGTGGTCTTCTTGCCCTCGAGCGAATCGAGCGTGTAGGAGCGCACGACCCCGATGAAAAGGTCGCTCTCGGCGATATCCCACACCTTGCCGGCGATGCCCGTGCGAAGGATCCCGCGGACGAGCACCTTGGGATCGACGAAGCCGCCATACTGATCCTGCTCCCACATGAGGTTGACCTTGTCGCCACCGAGGAAGCCGAGCGCGGGGCGGGCGGTGCCGCCTTGCATCATGCCCCAGCTGAACACGAGCATCTGTTCGGCGGGATGGAGGGCGTCGGCCACGAGGTAGCCCTGCGCCTTCATCGCCTGCAGCATCCAGCGCAGCACCTCCTTGTTGTCGGGAATGCTTTCGCCAGCCCAGACCCGGGCGCCGTTGAATTCCATATAGCCGAAATACATGATCTTGCAGTAAACCGGCTTTTCCGGCGTGGCCGGCGCGTAGGCCCGGCCTTCGCGTGTGATGTCGGTCACCGTGATCACATCGACATCCTTGTGCAGGAATCTTTCCGCCGCGCGCTGGAAGGCCGTGGCGGGCTCAGCCGCCGTGCCGCGAAGAGCGAGCATGGCGCCGAGGACAACGAAGGCAAGGGAACGGGGAAAGCCGCGCACGTGGGCAAAAAAGCCATCCTTGGCGTAAAGACAAGGCGTGATGCAAACCTGGATTCAGGCGTGGAGCGTTTTCTCCATCAGCGGCAGGAAACGTTCGCCGCCGTCGAGCGAGGCTTCCTCGCGCCCGACCGTGGTGAAGCCCATCTTCCGGTAGAAATCCTCGGCGTGCGGGTCGGCCGTGACCTTGAGCAGCGTGGCCCCGGCGGCACGCGCGGCGTTCTCCGCCTGCCCGAAGAGCGCCCGGCCGAGCCCGTGCTTCATCGCCACCGGCAGCACCCACAGGTGATCGAGCACGGCGGCCGGGCCCTGCAGCGTCACGCTCGCGAACGCCACGACCGTGCCGGCCTCCTCCGCGACGAAGGCGGGATTCCGCGCGAGATACTCCGGCGTGATGGTGAGCTCCTCGCGCCACCGCTCGATCCAGGCCTCCGGGTAGCCCCAGTGCCGCTTGGCCGCGAAGGCGATGGCGGTGAGGCGGTCGGCCTCGCCGGGGCGGGCGGCGCGGAGATTCATGCGTGAGGAAAAGAGCCAAGGCGAATGTTGGAATGATGGTCGCAAGGATCCGGATTTGGTCGACCGAAAACCCGACACACCCCGCCCTGCGGGCCCCGTCTTCCCCGGGGGGTTTCCGGCTGCGCGGGGTTTGATTCCCCTCTGCCAAGAGGGGTGGCGCGACGCGCCGGGGTGTGTTGCTCGACCTACTTCGCCGGCGGCACGCCCGGCGTGCCCTGCGGCGGCGTGGGCGCGCTCGGCACGACGATGAACTCGGACGCGCGGGCGGGATCGAGGTACTGCCTTGCCAGCGCGCCGAGCTCGGCGGCGGTGACACTCTCGTTGTCGGTGTAGCGCGTGCGGCTCCAGTCGAGGCGCTCGGGAAATTCCTGCGCGGCGGCCAGCACGCTGCCGAGCCAGTAGGGATTGGTGCGGGCGGATTCGCGAAGCGACGTGAGCACCGGCTGCTTGGCGCGGACGAGTTCCTCGTCGGTCACGCCCTTGTCGTGCAGCGCGGCGGCGACCGCCTTGACGGCGTCGGCGATCGCGCGCGTTTGGTCGGGCGCGACGGTGACGTCGGCCACCAGCCAGCCGTAGCCGGGATAGGTGTCGCTCAGGTCTGCGCCGGCATTGCGCCTGTAGGAGCCGCCGAGCATCACGCGGATTACCACGCAACGACGGAACCTGAACACCACCCCTCGAACGGGCAGGCGGCGGGAGAGCCAGATGTCTCGGGCGACAGT
>CAYZSN010000272.1:0-8054 GCA_964481095.1 uncultured Oleiharenicola sp.
CACCAGGTCGCCGCCGTCGGCGGGCGCAACTTCGCCATCGAGTACATGGGGCCGACGCCGCTCAAGCGCCGCTGGCGCGACCTCGGCGGGGTGATCGAGGGCCCGGCGGTGCGGGTGCTCGACGAAATCTTCCTCGAGGACTGGGCCTTCGCCTCCGGCCAGCCGCTCGCCGCCCTCCAGAAGGAACTGCCTCCCGACATCCCGGCGGCGGCGGGCAACAGCGAGGTGCAGGTCGTCGCCAGCGGACCCGACGTGGCCGGCGACCCGCTGTACGAGGGCATCCTCTCGCTCGTGCAGCAGGCCGAGCGCAGCGTCTGGATCGTCACGCCGTATTTCATTCCCGACGAGGTGTTGCAGCGGTCGCTCATGGTGCAGGCGCGCGCCGGCATCGACGTCCGCCTCGTCGTCCCGGCGAAGTCCAACCACCCGATCACGGACCTCGCCCGCCGCTACTACCTCCGCACCCTCCACGCCGCGGGGGTCAAGGTGCTGCTCTACCAGCCGGGCATGAACCACGCGAAGATGCTGCTCGTGGACGAAAAGACCGGCCTCTTCGGTTCCGCCAACATGGACCTGCGCAGCCTGTTCCTGAACTTCGAGGTTGGCGCGGTCACCTACTCGGCCACCGAGGCCCGGGCCATCGCCGCCTGGATGCAGGAGGTCTTCGCCCAGTCCAAGCCGATGGTGGAACGCCGGAAAAAGGCCCGGCTCCTGCCGACCGTGGGCGAGGAAATCGCGCGGCTGCTCGCCCCGCTGCTGTGACGTCAGTGACCGGTTGTAGGAGCCTGCTTGCAGGCGATCGGGCGAACTGCGAACGAATCCCGAAAATCGCCTGCAAGCAGGCTCCTACAATCCAAAACGCCTACAGCCGCCCGCTGCGGCCCACCAGCGGCCAGCGGACGCGGCGCGCGCCCTCGCCCCAGAGCGGCGCCAGTTCGCGTTCCAGTTCATCCACGGGGTCGAAGCCCTGCTCCTTCCTGAAGCGCACGACCGCCGACCAGCTGCGCAGGTAATTCGCCAGCTGGGGCAGCGTCCAGTCGAGCTGCATCTCGCCCTTCGGCAGCGGCATCTCCGCGAAGGGAAATTCGATGTCGCGGTAACCGGTCTCGATGTGCGCGCGCTCCGGCGGCCAGCAGGCGTTGATCGGCCCCCGGTAGAACCGCAGCACGGCGGCATCGATCTCCGGGCTGATGATGCCCAGCTCGTACGCCCACAACACGACCACGCCGCCCGGGCGCAGCACCCGTTTCACCTCGGCATAGAACTTCGGCCGGTCGAACCAGTGCACGGCCTGGGCGACGGTGACGAGATCCACCGAACCATCGGCGATCATCGGCGCGGTCTCGGCCGATCGGTGGTAGGCAATGTTCGGCCGTTTGGCGGCTTCGGCCAGCTGGGCCGCGCTGGGTTCGGTCGCGATGACCTGCGCATAATGCTCCGCGAGCCCGGTCGAAGCCTGGCCGTTGCCCGCGCCGGCGTCCCAGGCAAGGTCGTGGCGCGGGGTCAGCCTGGCCAGCGCGGCGAACCAGGCGGCCGGATAGGTCGGGCGGGCCCGGGCGTAGATCGCCGCCTGCGTGGAAAAGTGGTCCTGGAAGCTCATGCGTCAGGCTTTCCATGAACCCCCACCCGGCTCCAGCCAATCCAGCCACCGGACACGCCTTTGCAGCGCGGATAATAATTGCGAGTCGGCGAACTTAAGCTCGGGTAATGGCGGCCGGTTTCAATTCGCCGCCTGTTTCACCTGGCGCTTCAGCATGACCGAGTTGCGGTCGGCGCGGGCAATGTCAGCCAGGAACTGCCTCAATCGCGGATATGCCTCCACCGGCACCAGTTTTCGGTTGAGCACCAGCCGCCGGCTCAGGGTGATGCGCTCCGGATCGGTGCGATAGGCGATGGAAAAAGCGCCGAATTCGGATTGCAGCGCAAAGTCCGCGGGCACTTCCCCCGCGAGAAACCCGTCGGGCAGGTGCACCGTCACCTCGTCGACGGTTTCGGCCGGCAGCAGCTCCACCGGCAGGCGGCGTTGGTTCTCGGCCAGCGAGGGAATGTGGCCGCGGCTGAGGACATCCAGTTTCAGGACCGGCGTGGCGCTGGCCGAGAGTTGCATATAGCCCGGCTGGACGCACCGGAAGGAAAGCGTGCTGCGGTCGCCCGGCTGGTCGTCCTCCGTCTTGCGCTCGAGGATGGAGGCCGCCTTGAGCCGGGCGTTCAGCTGGGCCGTCACCAGTTTGTCCAACTCCTGCGGTGTGCCGGCTTCGTGAAAAGCGGCGCGCAACCGCGCGCCCGCCTGGCGGCGGCCGACGATCCGGCCGGACATTGTCAATTCACCACTGGCGGTCACTTCGAGCGTCACCTGCCGCTCCGTCCGGAAAGCGTCTTCCGCGGAAAAAACGGGCAGGAGCGTGAGTGCCGAGACTCCCGGCGCCACCAGGAAAACCGAGCTGCCCTGCAGGAGGACCGAAAGGTCACCCACCTGGCTGTAAGGATCGGTGGGGTCGAAAAAAAGCACGGCACCGTGACCCGCCACGGGCACCACCGCGGGCAGCTTGACGTCGTCGCCCACCGGAATCGCAACGATCGCGTGGTTGAACTGGATCGGCGAGGGAAACTCGGGCCGCACGACGCGATCCGCGTCGAGGCGGGCAATCACGAGGTGGGCCTTGATTCCTGCCTCGCGCAGCATCGCGACCATCAAATTGGCCTTGTCCTTGCAGTCGCCATACCCGGTCGAAAACACCTCGGTGGCCTTGCGTGCGCGCCAGCCATGGCCGTAACGCAATCCGCGGTTGAACGCGATGTAGCGCAGTTGCTGAACATAGGCGCCGATGCGCCGGATCTTGTCCACGGAGTCGCCGGCACGCGCGACCAGCTCGCGCGTCCGCGCCGCGATCGCCGGGTTGGTGTCGCATTGCGGGGCGTTGAGATTGTCGCAGAGCGCCGTGACATCCGCCCACGAGGAAAAGCGCGGGGGCTTGAACTTTCGCAGGGCGGCATCGGACGGCTTGATGCCGATCAGGACCGCCGCATCGATGCGCCCGGCGCCGGCGTCATTGGGCTCGGCGGGGCGGTAAGGCTGGCCGGCCACCGTCCATGTCTTCTGGTGCGTGCCGGCCAGTGCGGTCTCCGGTTTTACGGGTCCGAACACCTGCTCGGACATGCCGAAATCCTCCGGGAGGGTGATCGTGGTGGAGGACTGCACGCAGGGCAGCATGCCCCCGAACTCGAGCCAGAGCTGCCCCACCGTGAGTGGCCCGGCGACCTGGATTTCATAGCCGAATACGTCGCCGTTCAGCGCCTGATCGGAAAGGTTCAGAACCCGCATGCGCATCTCGTCCACCGCGGCGCCCGCCGCCTCGGCTGAAACGTCCGCCCACTGCCGGCTGAGCCGCTCCTCGGTCTGGCGGCCGTCGCGCAGGAGCCACGCGCCCGCCTCCGTCACCCGGGACGAAGCGCCGTTGTAGATGGCCTCGCCCCGCGCATGCTTGCGCCCCGCCTCGTGCAGGACCCGGAGCGCGTAATGGTGGGTTTCCACCATCGCGCCGGCCGCGTCTATCTCCATGGTCGTCTCGTCCAGCAACACGACCGCGGGCGCGCCCGCGGCGCTCGCGGGCGTCGGGATCGACGCGGCAGCCTTCAGCCAGAAGGGAGCCTCCGCGCGCGCCAGCCCGGCCGACAATACGAACCCGAGCGCCAGCTGCCACCACCGCGGCGCTTTCATCTCATTTCTCCTCCTTTGCCGCGACCGCTTCGTCCGCCGCGGCCCCGAAACCGACCAGCACGAGCGTGTGTTCGTCGGAACGGTGCAGCCGGTCCAGGCGGGCCTTGAGCTTGGGATAGTCCGCCCGTTCGTAGGTGAGCGTCCCGTCCGCACCGAGGGAAAAGTCCCGCTGGTATTTGATCGTGTGGGTCTTCGGCTTGAACTCCACCCGGTAGGCGACGCCCAGCTCCGCGTCGACATTGCCAACCACCGGCGGGGCGGTCGGCGCCTCGAGCCTGGAACCCTCCGGGACCAGGATCACGACCTCGTCGTGCTCCTGCCGCGCATGGTCGAACACCACGTTGTAGGTGCGCTCGTCCGTCACGAACACCGCGGGCTGGTTGTGTTCGAACAGGTTCAACGGCAACACAAGCTTCGACCCGATCGCGTCGGCATAGGCGGGGACGCTCAGCTTGTAGCGCAGGGTGACCGGGTAGGCCTGGTTCCTGAGGTTCCCCCACTCGAAGCCGGTCACCTCGGCGGACGGCAGCGCCTGGCTGATCTTCTCGCGGTACTCCTTCTCGACTTCCTCCTGCTGCTTGCCGCGGGCGCGGCTCTTCGCCCGGATTGCCGGGTAGCCGGTCAGGGTGATCTCGATGTCGGCCTGGAGATTGCCCTCGGCGTCCAGCGTGGCCCTGGCCTTGCGGGTCACGAGCGATTCCGCCGCCTTGGCCAGTGGCGTGGTTTCAAAGACGACCCGATCCTGCATGCAGCGCAGCGACGGCACGCCCTGGTTGGACACGTCCAGCATGCCGGCCGGCACGAGGTAGTCGCCAGGCGCAAAGGCCAGCCAACCTCGTGCTGTCCGGACAAAAACCTGTTCGTCCTGCAAAAAGAGCCAGCCGTTGGGATTCTGCACGTTGAGCGTGCGATTGCGGCTGGCGGCGCGCCCGTGGGCCACGTCGAAGCCGGCCGCGCGGGCCAGTGCCCCGAAAAGTTCGGTGATGTGCTCGGGGTAGCCATTGCGGTTCGCCAGGGTCTCGCGCGGCACCTGGGAGCCCTTCTTGTCGAGTTTCTTCTGGGCTGCCTGCAATTCAGGGGAATCCTCGTAACTGAGGTTGTCGATCTCGAGCCGGCAGAACTCATAAAGCTTGTGAAGCTTTTCGGTTTCATCGGTCAGCCCCGCGGTGAGTTCCGCGGCCTTGGCCTTGATGGTTGGGTCAGGCTTGGTGTGGCGCTTGAATTCGTCGTCCCAATATCCGCTCAGCGCCTTGAACATCTCGTTGCCCACCTCGTAGCCGCGCAAGCCGACGTCGCGGAACATGATCAGGAACCAGCCGCGGCAGTCCTGCTCGGGCGGCATGAACGGATCCTCCTTGAACGGCAGGAGATAGTTCATTTCCAGGTCGAAACCCGCCCCCTTTGCACCCTTCTTGCCCGTCGTCGCCGCGACATTGAACCACATCGTGGTATAGTCACGCGCCAGTGCCTCGGTGCGAAACGAGTATTGGCGCACAGGAATGTCAAGCTGGGCATACCACCAATAATAACTGCCGTTGTAGCTGTCGATCGAGATGCTCCATTGCAATTCGACGATGTCGCCGGTGGCGAGGTCGGGCACCGCCAGCACCAGCCGCTTGTACTTGTCCTGCCCGAACTTGGCCGAAACGGTTTCCGTGAAACTGTCCTTGCCGTATTCCGTGCTGCGCCCGTCGGGCTTCGTCACCCGGGCCACATAATTCCAGACTTGCTGGCGCTCATTGCGCTCGATGCTGAGCACCCCCAGCTCCGCGGCCCCCTTGGCGGAATAGATCTTGATGCGCTTGTAATAGTCGGAGCGTTCGCTTCTCGGACCGTTGGCGCCGTTCAGGGCCAGCCGGATGAACAGCGCCTCGGCGCTGGCGCCGGGATAATACCGGCAGTCGGTCGCGCGCAGGTCTTCCGGCGGGATCGGATCCCATTTTTCCCGGGCTTGGGCGGTCGGGGACGAAACAAAAAGGATCGCGCCGGCCAGCAGCGCGATCCGGAGGAAGGAATTCAATTGAGCCATGGTGGGGTGTTTGCCACCCGGCCTGGCCCGACCGCATGGCAGTGGCGGGACTTGTGAGCGAATCCGCGCGGACTTTCAATACCGCGTTGGCCCCGGGACGGGGGCCGCGGGTCATAATCAGACCGCCCGGGCGGCGATGAAGGCCTTGATCGCCGCGGCGTCGGCCGGAAGCCGGTGCTTCACGACCGGCCGCGCCTTGAGCGCCTCGAGCGCCGGCGCGGTGGGCTCCTCCCCGATCGCGGCGCGGATCGCGGCCGGGAACTTGGCGGGATGCGCCGTCGCGAGCACGACGCTCACGCGCTGCGGGTTGAGGTCCTTGAAGGCGCAGGCCGTGTGCGGGTCGACGAGGTAGCGGTAGCGCTCGTGGACCTTGCGGATCAACGCGGTGATCTCCTCGTCGCTGGCGGAGGACGAGCTGAAGATCGACTTGTTGAGCAGGTCGAACCGGTAGGAGCCGGTCGCCTTGATCTGGGCCATGACGTTGTTCACGCGCGTCGGGTTTTCGTCGAGCGCGTAGTAGAGGAAGCGCTCGAAGTTCGAGGCGACCTGGATGTCCATCGACGGGGCGAGGCTTGCGTGCACCTCGCCGGTGCGGTACTCGGCGGTCGTGAACAGGCGGTGCAGGATGTCATTGCGGTTCGTCGCGACCTTGAAGCCGCGCACCGGCACGCCCATCTGCTGGAGCAGCCAGCCGGCAAAGACATTGCCGAAGTTGCCCGTCGGCACGACGAACTCGACCAGCTCGCGCTCGGCCTCCGGGAGGCGCAGCCACGCGTAAAGATAATAAACCGACTGCGCCAGCACGCGCGCGATGTTGATGGAGTTCACGGCGGACAGCCGGTGCGCCGCGGCGAAGGTCTTGTTGGCAAGGATGTCCTTCAGCACCCGCTGCGCGTCGTCGAAGTTGCCGTCGATCGCGATGGCGTGGACGTTGGCGGCCCCGGTGCAGGCCATCTGCCGCTCCTGCAGGGGCGACACGCGCCCGTCCGGGTACAGGATGAAGATCGCGGTGCGCGGCTTGCCCAGCAGGCCGTGGATTGCGGCGGCGCCGGTGTCGCCCGAGGTGGCGCCGAGCACGTTGATGCTTTTGCCGTCCTGCTCGCACTGCCAGCCGTACAGGTTGCCGAGGAACTGCAGGGCGAAATCCTTGAACGCCAGCGTCGGGCCGTGGAAGAGCTCCAGCACGTGCAGGCGGTCGTCGAGCTTGCGCAGCGGCGCGATGTCCGGATGCGTGAACGTGCCGTACGCGCGGTGCACCAGCTTCTCCAGCACGTCCGCCGGGATGCCGGTGGCAAAGAGCCCGAGGAATTCGGTGCAGAGCCCGGCGTAGCCCAGGTTTTTCCACGCCGCCAGCCGCGGGGTGATGTCGGGCAGGCTCTCCGGCAGGAACAGCCCGCCGTCGGGTGCGAGCCCGATCGCCACCGCCTCATTGAACGAGACGGGGTCGGTCTGGCCGCGGGTGGAGATGTATTTCATGCCTCGTTGCGTGTCATTCTGAGCGGAGCGAAGAATCCAGCCGGACGCGAACCAAAGTTTCGCTGGACCCTTCGTTCGCGGGGCTCACTCAGGATGACGCATCGGCGGAGCGATGCGTCATTTGTCGAGTCCGAACGCCGAGTGCGCGACGCGCACGGCCTCGTCCGCCCTGGCGCGGTCCACCGCCACGGTGATCTTGATCTCGGAGGTGGCGATGAGCTGGATGTTCACGCCCTTCTCGCCCAGCGCGGCGAAGAGCGTCGCGGCCACGCCGGCGTGCGTGCGCATGCCGACGCCGACCACGGAAAGCTTGGCGATGTTGTCGTAGGCCTTCACGTCGCCGCCGCCGAGCTGCTTCAGCACGGCCGGCAGCACGCGCACGGCGTTCTGCGCGTCGTCGCGCTGGACGGTGAACGTCAGGTCCGCCAGCCCGCCGGTGTGGCTGGTGTTCTGGACGATCATGTCGACGTTGATGTTGGCGTCGGCGAGCGCCTTGAAGATCGTGGCGGCGGTGGCGGGCTTGTCCGGCACGTCGGTGACGGCGACCTTGGCCTGGTCCTTGTCGACGGCGACGCCGCGGACGACGACCTTTTCCAGGTAGGCGACTTCTTCTTTCACGATGGTTCCTGGGTTGTGGTTAAAGCTGCTGCGCACCTCGAAGACGACGCCGTATTTCTTGGCGAACTCGACGGAGCGGGACTGCATGACCTTCGAGCCGAGGCTGGCCAGCTCGAGCATTTCGTCATAGCTGATCTCCCCCAGCTTCTGCGCGCTCTTCACGAGGCGCGGGTCGGCGGTGTAGACGCCGTCGACGTCGGTGTAGATCTCGCA
>CAYZSN010000273.1:0-41849 GCA_964481095.1 uncultured Oleiharenicola sp.
GCGCGCGGCCGGCGGCAGCCCCTTTCCCTCGTGCTGCCCCGCGCCCACGCGGCGCGGGCGGCGAAACTGCTCGCCGCGACCAGCGCCCGGATCCTGCCGATCGACGTGGGCGAGAGCATTTCCGTGGGCGGCATCATCGTCACCGCCATGCCCGCGGCGCATCCCACGCGGGAACAGGACGCGGCCGGCAATCACCTCTTCCTCGGCTATCTGCTCCGGCTGGGCCGCTGGCTCGTCTACCACAGCGGCGACACGCTCTGGGAGAAGTCCGTGGTGGCGGAGGCGGTCGCCGCCCGGCCCGATGTCGCCCTGCTGCCCATCAACGGCGCCGCGCCGGAACGCGGCGTCGCCGGCAACCTGGACGGCACGGAGGCCGCCAAGCTGGCGAAGATGCTCAACGTGGCGATGGCCATCCCGTGCCACTTCGAGATGTTCGAGTTCAACACGGCCACCCCCGGGGAGTTTGTCGACGGCTGCCGGGAACGGCACGTGCCCCACGCCGTGCTGCGCTGCGGCCAGCGCTGGGACAGCGCGGACCTGGCGGGTCCGTAGGTGAAAAAAACGCGGGGCGGCCTGCCGCGGCCGCTCAGGGCGCGGCGGCCAGCTCCGCCTGCACGCGTTCGAACCGCTGCCGCATCGCGGGGTCGGTCGCGTGCCGCCGCCCGAGTTCGGCCAGCTCGCGCGCCACGCCGGGCTGTCCGCCGGTGCTGTTGAGATAAATCACCCGCAGCACGTAATCCGATGCGTCCGGGTACAACCGCGCCCCCTCGGTGAGCCGAAGCATCATGACGCTAAGGCCCGGGGGCTTTCCGGTTTATACGCTGAATCGGGGGCGGCGGATTCACCGAAGCACGGATGCACAAAGAAGTAAGAATTAAGAAATCCCCTGGATCCTTCGCCGGGCTCAGGATGACCGCTTTGCCAGCGGGTCACCTGATCACCGGGTAGTGCACCGTCGGATTCTTCACCTTCACCCACGGCAGTTTTTCCCACGTGAGCACCGATTCGCTGCCGTAGAGGGCCTTGACGGGGCCGCGCTCCTTCCATGGCAGGCCCTGCAGGTCATACCAGGCGACAAACCAGGCCCAGCGCGGCTGGGTCTTCAAGAGTTCGGCCGTGGGCAGCGGCCAGCACTCGCCCATGGCGATCGGCTTGCCCTGGGCCAGCGCGAGGAGGCTGTCGTAGTCGTGCTGGGCCGCCGCGGGTGAATAGATGTCGGTCGCGAGCACGTCGACCACGTCGGCGCCGGGATAGAAGTCCGCATACTCGGCGACGCCGTTCCGCACCTCGTTGGGCCCGTAGATCCAGATCAGGTTGTTGAGGCCGTGGAAATTCACCAGCCGGTCGTACAGCATGCGGTAGAGCTTGGTGTAGTTCTCCGCGCCGGGTCGGCCGCCCCACCAGAACCACTTGCCGTTCATTTCATGGTAGGGCCGCCACAGCACCGGCACGTGCGCGTCGCGGAGCTGGCGGAGGAAAAAGGCGATCACGTCCACCTGGGACTTCCAGCGCTCGTTGAGCCGCGTGCCGGGCGTGAGCACCTCACGCCATTCGGCGTCGGTGAGTTTCCCTTGGATGGATTTCTCGAAGACGACGGGCTCGTCCTCGGTCGGCCGCACCGCGTGCCACATGAGGTTGATGATGAAACCCTCGCTATTGCGGCGGATGGCGTCGTCGACGATGCGCTGGCGGTAATTGATGCCGTCCCAGGTGCCGGCGGCGCTGAACCCGAAATCCTGGCTGAAGACCGCCGGGTAGACGCCGAGGGTTTTTTCCACCGCCGGCAGGCGCGTATCGCCCGTGAGCGGCACGCCGTGCTGGCCGGAGAGCGTTTGCCGGCCCGAGATCTCGAGCAGGTATTGGTAGAGTGCCACCGCCTCGGGCGAGGCGTTAGGCGTGCTGAGTTTCGGACTCTCGGCGGCGCCGAGCAAAGCGGTGGCCGCGGCCAGGCCGCAAACGAGGAGGCGGGGCAGTTTCATCGTGGCGCCACGATGGATATCCTTCCGTGAAACTCAAGCCGCCCGCTTATTTGGCAGCCTCGGGTGCCCAGCGATACGCGCGGATCAGGTTCTCGTTCATCGAGGGGATGACGAGGAGGCGGGAAGCCGGGAGATAGGTCAGGTCCGCCGTGCCGCGCACGAGCTTCATGATCGGGGCCGTCTCGCCTTCCGCGGAAACATGGAGCACGTCCCCGGTGAGCCAGTCGCTCACGACATAGCCGCCCTGGCCGTCCTGCTCGAGTCCGTCGATGTGGCAGACCGGCTTGCGGCCGAGCCGCCCGAGCGCCTGGTCCGCGTAGGCGACGGTCGAGATGTGGCCGGGCTGCTCCCTGCCCTCGGCGTCGCGGATCGACCAGCCGCCGAGCAGCAGGCGGTCCTTCTCGGCCTTGAGGCCGTTGAGCCCGCCGGTCTTCGTCTTGTCGAGCTTGTACCACGCCGCGAACTGGCCGTCGTGCAAACGGAACACGGTGCCGAGGCGACCGCTGCAGACGTAGACGTTGCCCGCGGCGTCGGCGGTGGCGTCGTTGAAGTCGCCCGGGCCGTCGGCCGGGGCGTAGCGGTTCGAAATTTTTCCCGCGGCCACGTCGATCTCGACGAGATCCTTGTCGTCGCCGGCGTAGAGGCGGCCGCCGACCAGCACGAGGCCCTTCGGGTTGTCGAGGCCCGTGACCCATTTCTGTTCGATCAACTTGCCCGTTGCGTCGAGGCGCGCAATAAAACCGTCGCCGGGCGCGGCGCCCTTGTCGTGCGTGCCCATGTTGGAAACGTAGTATTGGTTGCGGCCGGCATCGAAGACGACGGACTCGGGCGCGATGAGGCCGGTCGTTTCCCAGAGCAATTCGGGGCCGGCGGTGGCGGAGAGGGCGGCCGCGAGGACAGAGACAGCAAGGGCGGGGATTTTCATGGGGTAAGGAGAATCGTCATGGTGCGCCGGATCGGCGGGATTACAAGCGACGCATTGGAAGCAACTTTAGACCGGCGTGGCCTGAAAAAAGGCGGATTTCCCCCACGTCTCGGGCCTTGGTGCAGGCCCAAAATGGGTCAACATAACACCATGAGCCCGAGCACCACTCCGGCCCCTGCGCCGGACAAAATCACGCAGCTTGAACAGCTGCTCCGCGCCCAAACCCGTCTGGTCCAGGCGGTGCAGGACCTCTCGCTGGTCCGCACCCTGCCCGCCATCCAGGAAATCGTCCGCCGCGCCGCCCGCGAAATCGCCGGCGCGGACGGTGCCACCTTCGTGCTGCGCGACGGCGACAAGTGCCACTACGCTGACGAGGACGCCATCAGCCCGCTGTGGAAGGGCCAGCGCTTCCCGATGTCGGCGTGCATCAGCGGCTGGGCGATGCTGAACGCGCAGGCCGCGGTGCTGCCCGACATCTACGCCGACCCGCGCATCCCGGCCGACGCCTACCGCCCGACTTTCGTGAAGAGCCTCGTCATGGTGCCGATCCGCCTGAAGTCGCCGATCGGGGCCATCGGCGTCTACTGGGCGCACCGGAAGCACGCCACGCCCGACGAAGTCGCGCTGATCCAGGCGCTGGCGAACACGACTTCCGTCGCGATGGAGAACGTGCAGGTCTACACCGAGCTCGAGCAGCGCGTGGCGCTGCGCACGCAGCAGCTCGAGGGGCTGAACAAGGAGCTGGAGGCGTTTTCCTACTCCGTGTCGCACGACCTGCGCGCGCCGCTGCGCGGCATCGGCGGCTTCACCCAGCTGCTCCGCCGCGAGCTCGGCGCGAACGCCACCGAGAAGGCGCAGCACTACATGCGCAACGTCCTGGAAAGCACGGAGCACATGGGCACCCTGATCGAGGATCTGCTGCGGCTGGCGCGCCTCGCCCGCCAGGAGGTGAAGCGCATCGACGTGGACCTCGCGCAGATCGCGCGGCAAATCTCGGACCGCCTGCGCCTCGAGCAACCCGACCGCCACGTCGAGATTGTCATTCCCGAATCCCTGCGCGTGCAGGGCGATGCCGGCCTGATGGGCGTCGTGATGGAAAACCTCCTGTCCAATGCCTGGAAGTACACCTCGAAGGAACCGAAGGCCCGGATCGTCGTCGGTTCGCGCCGGGAGGCCGACGGCTCCACCGCGTTCTTCGTGCAGGACAACGGCGCGGGTTTCGACCTGAACTACGCGGAGAAGCTTTTCTCGCCGTTCCAACGCATGCACCGCCCGGACGAATTCCCCGGCACCGGCGTGGGCCTGGCGACGGTGCAGCGCATCGTGCACCGCCATGGCGGGCGCATCTGGGCCGACGCCAAGGTCGGCGCCGGCGCGACGTTCAGCTTCACGTGCGGGAGTGGCTGAGCCGGGGCCGCACTGGCTGCCCGGCATGGATTGATTCGTCCGCTCCGCGGACTCAGGGCTGCGCCCTGGATCCCGCAAAGCTGCCATTCGCCGCAAGCACGCACCTAAAAAGATATATCATTGATATTCATTACCTGGTTAATCTCTTGCTGAAAACTACTCATCGCTTCCGAGCGAGCGTTGGCAACCGGCCGGGTAATCCCTTTTTCGGTTAAATAAACCACTGCGCCACTAATGCCCGGGGCGCCTGTTTAGTTTCATTTAGCCGACGGGCACAGGGCATTCACGATTGAGTGGACTTCAGCGCGGCGTGAAGGGCCCGTAGCAGCAGCCTTGGTTCGCAGGGTTTCACCAAGACGTCCCGAACGCCCATGGCTGCCAATTCGCCCCGCCGCTTGATTTCATCCATGCCGCTCATGCCCACAATCGGCAGCCGTTCGGCCACGAGTCGGATCGTCCGGATCATATCCACACCATCCATCACTGGCATCATCATGTCGGTGACGACAGCGCGCACCTCGTCGCGCCGCGCCAGAAACTCGCGCACGCCCTCCTCGCCGTTCGTCGCGGTGAGGACCCGATAGCCGTTTTCTTCCAGCACGAGGCGCGTTGCCTCGCGGAGCCCCGGCTCGTCGTCCACGAGCAGCAGCAGTTCGCCATTGCCCCGCGGCACAGCGGCTGTATCCGCCGCGACCGCCGTCTCCGGCGTCTCCGCCGCCGGCAGGTAAACCTTGAAGACACTGCCCTTGCCCGGTTCGCTGTAAACCGTCACGAACCCCCCATGGTTCTTCGCGATCGCCAGCACCGTGGACAAGCCCAGCCCGGTGCCCTTGCCCACCGGCTTCGTCGTGAAGAATGGATCGAAAATGCGGTCGATGATCTCTTGGGGAATGCCTTCTCCCGTGTCTGCAACCGTCAACACGACGTAGGGTCCCGGTTTGGCCTGCGGGTTAAGTTTGGCTTGGGCCTCCGAGAGGCGGACATTTTCCGCCGACAGCGTAAGCTTGCCTCCATCCGGCATCGCGTCCCGGGCGTTCACGCAGAGGTTCATCAGCACCTGGTGCAACTGCGTCGGATCGGCCTTCACCGTCCATAAATCGGCCGGCGCCTTCCGTTCCAGTTCCAGGTTCCGCGGAAAAGTCTCCTGCGCCAGATGATGCATGTCGTTGATCAGATGGCGGAGCTGCACCGAGCTGCGCTCGCCCTCGGTGCCCCGGCTGAACGCGAGCAGTTGCCGGATGATGCCGGCGCCCCGTTGCGCTCCGTTTTCGATGATGCCCAGGATCGCCTGTTCCCGCTCGCTCGTGAGCTTGCTTTTCAGCAAGCCCGCGCCCATGAGCATCGGCGCCAGGATATTGTTCAGATCGTGCGCGACACCGCTCGCCAGCGTGCCGATCGCTTCCATGCGCTGCGCCCGCAGGAACTGCTGCTCCAGCTTCTTGCGCTCGGTGATGTCCACCGCCGTGACCACGAGCTGGCTGACCCTCCCGCCCTCCCCGCGCAGCGGACTTGCGGCAAAATCCACGATCATTTCCCGACCGCCGGCCACCCGGATCGCGACGTCATACCGGATAAACTCGCCCCGGACGGCCCGCGCCAGAGCGTCCTTGAGCTGCACCTGCACGTCGGGGGAATGCGACCACCAATAGGCCTCCGGGAAATACGTCCCGATAACTTCCTCGCGCTTTAAGCCGCTGACCTCGAGCGGGGCGCGATTCACCTCCAGCAGCATGCCGTCCAAAGAAAGCAGGCCGACAAACGCGAACAGACCGTCCAGGATGTCGCGCAACTGCTGCGCGTTCCGACGCTGCGCCTCTTCGGCCCTCTTTCGCTCCGTGATGTCGCGGGCCGCGGCGATCGCCATCTGCCCGACCTCGGCAGGGAATGACCGCACGCTCAGTTCCATCGGGATGCGCCGGCCGTCCTTGGACAATAACGTGCGCTCGAAGACCAGCCGCTTCTCACGGCTCAGGCGGTCGCCCAAGGCTGCGATGGTCGGCTCCGCCGCCTCCGCCGCCTCGAGCTGATGCACCGGCCGGCCCAGCAATTCCTCGCGGGAGTAGCCCAGCAGCTCCGAAGCCGCCTCGTTCGCGTCCACCACCCGGTCGGGCCGGCCCTCCCCGTCCAGGGAAACGAGGAACATGGCGTCGTTGGCGGCGTTGAAGACTTGCCGGCTGCGGAGTTCGCTGGCGCGGAGCGCCACCGCCTGTTGTTCGAGCTGCAGGCTGCGGTCCTCCAGCTTGTCCACCAGACCCTGGCTGTATTGGTGCATGGCGCCCAGTTCGCCCAGCTCACACGTGACAGTCGGCGCGATCCGATGCCGGTCGCCCAGCAACTCCCGCAGAGTGCGAATCAGCTCCTGGCCGGTCGCCGGTTTGCGCAGGAAACGGTCGGCCCCGAGGTCGAGGGACAACTGCTCGTCCTTCACCGAGGTGTAGGTGGCGGTGTAGACGATGATCGGCAGCGACCGCAGTCGCGGATGGCGCCGGATTTCGTGGCAAAGCCGGTAGCCGTCCATCCGGGGCATCAGGATATCGGTGATGACCGCGTCGAACGGCGCCTCCAGCAAGGCCTGCAGCGCCACGATCCCGTCCGCGGCCTCCGCCACCTCGTAGCCGTGCTCCTCCAGCGCCACGCGCAAAATCGCGCGGTTGTCGCTTTGATCTTCCGCCAGCAGGATGCGGTGGGGCATGGACTCCGGGGTGGGGGGCAACTTGCGCTCCTCGCAATTGGAAAGCAAACGCCAATCCCGGCCTGGCACCGCTGGTTCGCAATGGAAGGGCGGTCTGTGGTTCCGGTGGTTTGGTCGGCGGAATCGCCAGCCTTTATTGAAGTGGGGCGAACCGGAGGCTACGTGGCCGCCTATCTCAAAACTTTTTAAACCGGTGACCGCGCTGTTCCCAAACCCCTAATCCAAATTCCTGTGGTTACCGTTGCACACGCACTTTCTCGACTAGCCTGGCTTTTAGCCACTTGCGGGAGTGTGCCACACTCGCGCAAAAATGTGGATGAGGAACCAAGCTGGCTGCCCGGCATGGATTGATTCGTCCGCTCCGCGGACTCAGAGCTGCGCCCTCGATCCCGCTGAGGCGGGATCGATCCATCTCCCTGCGCTGCGCTCCGGTCGTCGAACTCCGTTCTCATCCCTGTCCGGTTCGCCAAAACTCTGCGAGTTTTGGCTGCCCGGCATGGATTCGAACCATGACTAGGCGAGTCAAAGTCGCCTGTGCTACCATTACACCACCAGGCAGTGGGGCTTGGATGGGGCAGCGTGCGTCCCGCCCCGGCGCGGTCAAGGGCGGAAAAATCGCCGCCGTTCGCGGCGCCATGTAAGGGTTACCGCGTATAGACCCCCCGCCGCCGTTGCGCCATTATGGCCGCAGCAACCACGCGTCCTCCACCCCCAACCCAATTCACTCCCATGGCAAAGAAAAGCAGAGGCGGCCGCATGACGGCCGCCAAGAACCGCGCCGCCAAAGCGAAAGGCGGCAAGGGCCTCATCAAGAATCGCCCGGCGGGCCGGAACATCATGAAGACCTGACAACCCCCGGTTGTCGCTTCCTGCACAAGGGCCGTCGTTCGACGGCCCTTTTTATTTCCCCCGGCCGCGCGCGGCGGTGCGCCGGGTTTCTCCTTATGGAGAACCGCGCCGCGATCCCCTAGCATGGGGCACTCAAGGGACCTCGTGGTCACCGGCGATGACGTCCCGCAGTCCGCGGGAAACCAACGTGCCTCGGACAGCGGCCACCCCCCTTGCCCAAAATCATGAAACGTGAACTCATATCAGTCGCGACCCTCGCGCTGCTCCTCGCCGGTTGCTCCTCGCAACCCGCTGCCCAGACCACGCGCGCCGACAATTCCAACAGCCTCGTCGGTCCCCGCGGACCGGATGGCCCGACCGGCGCCACGGGCGCGCAGGGTGCCACCGGCGCCCGCGGCGCCCCGGGGGTCGCCCTTGCGGGTGAACGCGGTGCCGATGGCGCCACCGGCGCCACCGGTGCGCGCGGTGAAACGGGCGCGACGGGCGCTTCCGGCGAACTCCGCCGCGGCGCCGCCGGCCGGCCGGGTGCGCAAGGCGCCACGGGCGCGCAAGGCATGACGGGTGAAACCGGCCCGCAAGGTGCCAGCACCGCCGGCTATGCCGGCGCGCCAGGCGCCACGGGTGCCACCGGCGCGCAGGGTGCGACCGGTGCCACGGGCGCGCAGGGCGCCACCACCTACGGGCCCACGGGTGCCCGCGGCGAAACCGGCTCCACCGGCGCGCAGGGCAGCAGCGGCAACGAAGGCGGCCAGGGCCGCACGACCGCAGGTGTCGCGGGTTCGACCGGCTACACCGGTGCGCAGGGCGCGACCGGCTCGACCGGCGCGCAGGGCGACAAGGGTGTCGCCGGCATCGTCAGCCGCTGGACGTCCTACCGGGACTACAACTTCGGCTACAACGAGGCCGTCGTGTCGAACTCGGACTATGAGAAGACCGCGAGCATCGCGGCCTACATGAAGGCCAATCCCTCCCTGCAGCTCGGGCTGGACGGCTCGATGGATCCCAACGGCTCCGACCCGAAAAACCAGTCGCTGGCCGAGCGCCGGGTCGAGGCGGTTCGCTTCGCCCTGATCAACGCCGGGGTGCCGTCCTACCGCATCAAGACCGGGGCCTTCGGCGACGCCAACACGCGCCGCGACCGCCGCGTCGAGGTGCTGTTCGCCACCGCCAACTGAACCGAATCCCCCTCTGGTCACGGACCGCGTCCTCGGACGCGGTCTTTTTTTGGGCCGGTGGGCGCCGGTCCCCGCCCGCGGCCTATACGGGTTAATGCTTATCGCTATTCCCCGCGCGGAAGCGCTTAATGACAGCACGACGGCCGCCCCGCCCCGCCCGTCGCGCGGCCCGGGCTCATCTCGGGATGAATGCCGCTCATCGGACGGCCTCCACCCGCCTCCCTCAATGAAGAACGTCCGCTCGGGATTGTCCGCCCGCTATCTGGCGGCGCTACGCACCCATCTCGAGCGGAAACATTCGGACAACGGGGATCGCGCCCAGGGCTTGGGCCGGGCGGCCCTTGCTGGCGGCTTCGCCGTTCGCGACCTGGCCGTCATGCACGAACAGGCGGTCGCAACCCTGGCGGCTTCGCCCAATTTTGCCGACCAGCGCCGGAATTCGATCCGCCGGGCGGGCTATTTCTTCACGCAAGCGCTCATGCCGCTCGAGGCCGCGCAGCGTGTCGCACGCAACACGAACCGTCATCTTCAACAACGCAACAAAACGCTCCGCCTGCACACCGCCGCCCTTCGGCGGAGCAAGCTCCGCTACCAGGAGCTGTTCCGCGAATCGCAGGGCATGCAGCGCAGGCTCCGTCAGCTCACCCGCCAGATCCTGTCCGCCCAGGAGGAAGAACGGAAACGCATCAGCCGCGAACTCCACGACGAGGTCGTGCAAACGCTCGTCGGCATCAACGTGCAGCTCACGGCCCTCGGCCACGGCGCCTCCACCCGCCTTTATTCCCTGAAGTCCAGGATCGTCCGCACCCAGCGCCTGGTGGAAAAGTCCGTCAAGGCCGTCCACCGCTTTGCCCGTGACCTCCGCCCCGCGGTGCTGGACGACCTTGGCCTCATCCCCGCCCTCCAGGCCTACAGTGAAAACCTCGCGGCGCGCGAAAAAATCAAGATCCACATCACGGCGTTCGGCGGCGTCGAAGCCCTCAGCGCTCCGAAGCGCACCGTCCTCTTCCGCGTCGCCCAGGAGGCGCTCACCAATGTCGCCCGCCACGCCCAGGCCAGCCACGTCCGGCTGACCCTCAGCCGGTACCCGGGCGGCATCCTGATGGAAATCGCGGATGACGGAAAATCCTTCGACGTCGGCACGGCCCGGGCGGCCGGCGGTCGCAAGCGTCTCGGCCTGATCGGCATGAAGGAACGCGTCGAAATGATCGGCGGACAGCTCGCGATCGCATCCGCCGCCGGCCTGGGCACCACGGTGCGGGTCGAGGTCCCTTTCATGCCCGGGAAAAATTTATGATGACACCTCCAAAACAAATCACCGTCCTGCTCGCCGAGGACCATGCCGTCGTGCGCCAGGGCCTGTCCGCGCTGTTGAAAATGGACGGAAACTTCCAAATGGTTGGCGAAGCCAAGACCGGCCGCGAAGCGGTGACGATGGCCCGGAGCCTCCGGCCGGATGTCATCCTCATGGACATCGCCATGCCGGTGCTCAACGGCCTGGAGGCGACGCGCCAGATCCTCGCGGCGGACCCGTCGGCCAGGGTGCTCATCCTGTCGGCGCACAGCGACGACGGCTACATCGAGCGCATGAACGCGGCCGGCGTCCGCGGCTTCCTCGAAAAGCAGACCTCGGCCGAGGTGCTGACGAAGGCCATCCGCGAGGTCGCCGCCGGCAAGACCTATTTCAGCCCGTCGATCGCGAAGCGCCTCCATGCCCAGGCGAATTCGCCCCGCGACCGCGACGGCGTGGTCAAGGCCCAGGGCAACACCCTGACCCCGCGGGAGCGCGAGGTGCTCCAGCTCGTCACCGAGGGTTTCGCCAACAAGCAGATCGCCGGCGAACTCGGCATCGCGGTGAAGACCGTCGAGAAGCACCGCGAGCACCTGATGAGCAAGCTCGACATCCACGACACCGCGACGCTCACGCGCTACGCGATCGCCGCCGGCATCGTCGAGAGCAGCGTCCAGCTCACGATCATCTAGCGTTGGGGCTCCGGATCCGGCCGAAGGGCGGACGACGATCGTCCGCCTTTTTTGCGAACGGACACTTTCATAACTCCGCTACGGGTTACCCCGCATTGAGCGCGTCCCCCCGCGCTGGTACTCTCCAAATCCAATCTATGAAACTCAGAAATCTATCCGCCCTGTTACTCCTCGCGCTCGCCCCGATCGTGGCCTTCGCCTCCTATTCCACCGATCGCAAGATCGAGGAGGCCGCCAAGGCTTCCTACAACTACCGCGCCGTCCTCCAGGACAACGTGAAGGTCAAGGCCCGTGACGGCGTCGTCACGCTCACCGGCACCGTCTCCGACAACGACGACAAGGCCCTCGCCGCCGACACCGTGGAAAACCTTCCCGGCGTCACCGGCGTGAACAACGAGCTCGTCGTCAAGTCCGCCTATCCGGAGCGCTCCGACGCCTGGATGGCCCTCAAGATCCGCAGCCGCCTGCTCGTGAAGGCCAACGTCAGCGCCGCGACCACCAAGGTCGAGGTGCAGGACGCGGTCGTCACCCTTTCCGGCACGGCCGACAACGCCGCCCAAAAGGAACTTACCGAGGTCTACGCCAAGGACATCGACGGCGTGAAGGCCGTGAAGAACGACATCATCATCAAGGACCCGGCCACGGGTGCGACCATCGCCGAGAGCATCGACGACGCCTCCATCACCAGCCAGGTCAAGTACGCCCTGCTGACCCACAAGTCCACCCACTCCCTCCGGACGAAGGTCACGACCACCGATGGCGTGGTCCGCGTGACGGGTGACGCCAGCTCCAATGCCGAGAAGTCCCTCGTCACGAAGCTCGCCCTCGATGTCCGCGGCGCGAAGTCCGTGACCAACGACATGGTCGTGAAGAGCTGAACCCCCACCGCTGTCCGCCAAATAATCCGCGGCCGACTCCGGTCGGCCGCTTTTTTTGGCCCCCCGGCCCCCGTTTCCCAAACCACCCCCCTCCCATGAATAAAATCGTCTCCCTCGCCCTGCTGATCGCAGGCATCATCCTCATCGGCTACGGCTTCAGCGCCTCCGATTCGATTGGCTCGTCCTTCTCCCGCTTCTTCACCGGTTCGCCCACGGACCGCACGATCTGGTTCCTCCTCGGCGGCATCGCCGCCGCGGCCGTCGGCGCCGGCGGCCTGCTCTTCAGCGGCAACAAGGCCAGCTGAGGCCCCTCCCCGTTTCCCGATCCATCCCATCATGAAAAACAACAAAGCCACTGCCCAGACTCCCCAGGATCTTCTCCACGATCTCCACGCCCTCGTCACCGAGGCCGAAAAGATGATGGGCGACTCCCTGTCCGAACACTCCGCCGACGCCGTCGGCGCCCTGCGCGCGCGCTATGACGCCGCCGCGGAACGCCTCGGCGAAATGTATGAGGGCGCGAAGCAGCGCGTGACCGCCGGCGCCAAGTGCACCGACGCGGCCATCCGCGCCAATCCCTACCAATCCCTCGCCATTGCGGCGGGTGTCGGCCTGCTCGTCGGCGTCCTACTCGGGCGCCGCAGCAGCCAGTAACCCACCGTTGCCGATGGAAACGCCTCCTCCCGCCTCCGCCGGTTTCGTCGGTTCGCTCCAGTCGCTCGGTGATGGCTTCATCGCCGGCGTCCAGGACCGGATCACACTCTTCGCGGTTGAACTTCAGGAGGAGAAATTCCGCCTGATCCAGGCCTTCGTCTGGATCAGCGCGGCCGTTTTCACCGGCATGATGACGGTCATGTTCGCCAGCCTCACGCTGGTTTACCTTTTCTGGGAGAACGCCCGGCTGGCGGCGCTCGGCGGCCTGACCCTGCTCTACGCCGCGACGCTCACCGTGATCGTCTTCGCCTTCCGCCGCCACCTCGCGCGCCAGCCCGCCCCTTTCGCCGCCACCCTGGAAGAAATCGGGGAGGACCGCGCGTGTATCCGGCCCACGACCTGAACCGGCTGGCCCGCCACAAGGTCTCGTGCCGCCAGCGCATCGCCCGGCGCCGCAGCCAATGCGTCCGCGCCGCGGCCCGCCTGGCCGAGCCCCTCGCCTGGCTCGACCGCATGATGGCCCACTGGCGGCGGCTCTCGCCCTTCGCGCGCCTTGCCGCCGTGCCGCTCGGCTTCCTGCTGCGTCGGGCCGCCTCCCCCCGTCCCCGCCTGCTCGGCACCCTGCTCCGCTGGGCCCCCTTGGCCGCCGGCGCCCTGCGGGGCTTCGCGCGCCCCCGCCGAAAGTGACCATGCAAACGTTCCTCCTCGTCTCCTATTTTTCGACCTGGGGCTTCATCCCGCACCTGCTGCTGCTCAAGAAGCGCCCCGCCGCCACGCTCGCCTGGCTCTGGGCCATCCTGTTCATCCCGCTGCTCGGCGCCGCCGCCTACGTCGCGATCGGCACCGACCGGCTCAAGCGCCACCGGCTCAAGCGGCGGAGCCTGTTCTCCGCGCGCGCCTCGCGCGAACGCACGCCCGCCGCGAGCACCGACGATCCCACCGCGGCGCTGCTGGCCGCGCTGCCGCGCCGCGACCGCCAGTTTCTCCAGCTGCTTTCCCGCATCAACCAGGTGCCGGTCAGCTCCGTCGCCTCGCTGCGCCTCCTGCGCAATGCGGACGAATTCTACCCGGCCCTGGAACGGCGCATCCGCGAGGCGGTGCACCATGTCCATCTGGAATTCTACATCTGGCAGGGCGACGAGACGGGCCTCCGCTTCCTGCACCTCCTCACCCAGGCCGCCCGGCGCGGCGTCATAGTGCGCCTGCTGCTCGACGGGGTCGGCTCCCACGGCCTGGCCGAGGGCCGGCTGGCGGAATTCCGCGACGCGGGCGGCCACTTCTCCTGGTTCCAAAGCCTCGACCCCCGGCGCTTCCGCTTCTTCATGAACCTGCGGAACCACCGCAAGCTGCAGATCATCGACGGCACGGTCGCGTTTGTCGGCGGCATGAACCTCGGCCGCGAGCAGGAAGGCCTCGCCGCGGGCCTCGCGCACTGGCGCGACGTGCAGGTGGAGGCCGCCGGGCCGGTGGCGGCCGAACTGCAGGAGGTCTTCGCCGACGACTGGTTCTTCGCCACCGGCGAGAAAATCGCCGGCGCCGCCTTTTTCCCCGTCCAGGCCGCCGCGCCCCGTGACCTGGTCCACCTGGTCCTCGGCGGACCGGACCGGACCAACGAGCCCATCAGCAAGTCCCTGGTCAGCCTCCTCAACGAGGCCACCGGCCGGGTCTGGATCTCCACCGGCTATTTCGTGCCGGACGGCATCATGCTCACCGCGCTGGAGCTGGCGGCCAGCCGCGGCGTCGACGTGCGGCTGCTCATTTCCGCCCGGACCGACCACCCCGGCCTCGTGACCGTCGGGCGCTCCTACTACGAACCGCTGCTGGCGGCCGGCGTGCGCATCTTCGAGTACGACGCGGGCATCCACCACGCCAAGGTCGCGCTGGCCGACGACCACTGGGCCATGATCGGGTCCGCCAACCTCGACTACCGCTCGATGCGACTGAATTTCGAACTCAACCTGCTCTTTCACTCGGCCGCGGGCAATGCCGCGCTGGCGGAGGTGCTCGAGCAGGATTTCGCCCTCTGCCGCGAGATCGAGCCGCAGGCCTTCGCCCGGCGGCCGTTCCGCCAGAAGTTCGCCGAGGCCGCGCTGCGGCCGCTTTCCCCCCTCTTATGAACACCCTTGCTTCCCGCCCGTCCGCCGAAAACGCCGCCCGCGCCGCCCGCGCGCGCGGCCATGCCCTCGAGGACGCCGCCCTCGTCCGCCGCTTCCGCGACGGCGACCAGGCCGCGTTCAGGGAGATCGTCCTCCGCCATCGCGACGCGCTGGGCCACGTCGCCTTCAGCCTGCTGCGCAACCGCGCCGACGCCGAGGAGATTGTCCAGGACACGTTTGTCCGCGCCCACCGCGCGCTCGCGAACTTCCGCGGCGAGTCCTCGCTCAATTCCTGGCTGCATCGCATCGCCCTCAACCTGGCGCGCAACCGCTACTGGTATTTCTTCCGCCGGCACCGCCACCTGACCGAATCCCTCGAGCACACGCCCGGCCCCACCGGGCACCTGACCGTGGGCGAGCTGATCGCCTCCGACAGCCCGGATCCCGCGCGCGAAAGCGGCACCCGGGAATTTTCCGCCCTGGTGACGGAGTGCACGGCCCGGCTGAAAGCCGGCCAGCAGGAGATCCTCCACCTGCGCAACGTGCGCGAGCTGTCGTACCGTGACATCGCCCGGACGCTCGGCATCAGCTCGGGCACGGTGAAGAGCCGCGTCGCCCGCGCGCGGGAATGCCTCCGCCGGCTGCTGCTCGAGGCCTACCGCGGCAGCCTGCCCACGGCCCGCACCGAAAGCGCATGGTTTGAAACCGTGCGCCCCGCCGCCGGACGCATCCAGCTGGCCGTTTGAACCCTTTCCCGCCGTCCCCCATGACCAGCCCGCTTCCCGGTTCCTCACTCTGGCTCCTGCCTTCCTCCGCAAATGCGCCCGCGCCGGCGCCGGGCCGCCCCGCGGATCGACCGCCCGGCGCGGAAACCGCGGGCGAGAGCGAGGAGCGCTACCGCAAGCTGCTGATGCTTTCGCCCGACGCCAATTTCGTCCACGTCGACGGCCTCATCACGCTCGTCAACCTCGCCTTCTGCAAGCTGATGGGCGCCACCGGGCCCGGGCAGTTGCTCGGCCGGCCGGCGGTCGGCGTCGTCCATCCCGATTTCCACGCGCTCGTGCGGGCGCGGCAGCAGAAGCATTTCGCCAATGAGCCAATCCCGCCGTCCGAGATGAAATTTGTGCGGTTGGACGGCACGATCGTCGACGTCGAGGTCAACGCCGTGGCCTTCGACCTGCTGGGACGCAAGGAGGTGCAGGTGATCGCGCGCGACATTTCCGCCCGGCAGCAGGCGGTGACCGACCTCCGCGAAAGCGAGGAGCGCTTCAAGTTCGTGGCGCGGGCCGTGAGCGACGTGGTGTGGGACTGGAACCTCTCCGCCAACACCCTCTGGTGGAACGACGGTTTCCTGACGACCTTCGGCTTCGCCGCCGGCGAGATCGAGCCGAGCATCGAGTCCTGGACGGCCCGCATCCACCCGGAGGAACGGGAGCGCGTCGTCACCAGCATGCGGACCGCCATCGACCGGGGCGCGGAGACCTGGGGCGCCGAGTACCGCTTCGAGCGCAAGGACGGCAGCCACGCCTTCGTGCAGGACCGCGGCTACATCCTGCGCGACGCCGCGGGCCGGGGCATCCGCATGGTCGGCGGCATGCGCGACCTGACCGAGCAGAAAAAGATGGAGACCCAGTTCCTGCGCGCGCAGCGCATGGAGAGCATCGGCACGCTCGCCGGCGGCATCGCCCACGACCTGAACAACGTGCTCGCGCCGATCATGATGTCGATCGAGCTGCTGAAGCTCGAGCCCGTCATCGACCCGCGCCGCCGCAAGATCCTGGACCTGATCCACGTCTCCTGCCGCCGCGGCGCCGACCTCGTGCGGCAGGTGCTCGCCTTCGGCCGCGGCCTCGACGGCCAGCGGGTGCCCGTCGGCCTGCGCCGGCTCGTCCACGACCTGGAGGGCATCATCAGCGAGACCTTCCCCCGCAACATCCGGATCGTCGCCGAGGTGCCCAACGATCTCTGGCTGGTGATGGGCGATCCCACGCAGCTCAGCCAGGTGCTGCTCAACCTCGCGGTCAACGCCCGCGATGCCATGCCGCAGGGCGGCACCCTCACCGTGACCGCCTCCAATCTCGTGCTCGACGCCCAGTATGCCGGCACCAGCCCGGAGGCCCGAGCGGGCAAGTATGTGCTGCTGGAAGTGGCCGACACCGGCACCGGCATCCCGCCGGAGGTGCGCGAGCGGATCTTCGAGCCGTTCTTCACCACCAAGCCGCCCGGCCAGGGCACCGGCATCGGCCTGGCCACCGTGCATACCGTCGTCAAAAGCCATGCGGGCTTCATCCAGGTCGAGAGCGAACTCGGCCGGGGCACCACGTTTCGCATCCACCTGCCGGCCGACCCGTCGCGCGCGCACGAATTGTCCGCCCCGCCCTTCCCGGGCGAGCCGCCGCGCGGCCGCGACGAGCTCGTGCTGGTGATCGACGACGAATACTCGATCCGCGACATCACGCGGCAAACCCTGGAAACCTTCGGCTACCGCGTGCTCACCGCCCGCGACGGCGCCGAGGCCATCGCCCTGTACGCCCCGCAGGCGCGGGACATCGCGCTCGTGCTCACCGACATGATGATGCCCGTCCTCGACGGCGAGGCGACGATCCAGGTGCTCCGGCGCATGAATCCCGCGGTCCGCATCATCGCGGCGAGCGGCCTCGAGATCACCGAGAACATCGCCAAGGCCACCCGGGCCGGCGCGGAGGATTTCCTGCCCAAGCCCTACACGGCCGAAACCCTGCTCCGGCGGATTCGCAACGTGCTGGACCGCGCCGCGCCGCGCCCGGCGTGACCCGCCGGCGGGTCACGCCGGCAGGTTCATCGCGCGGTGCACGCTGCCGAGCAGGTCCTCGCCGGTGAAGGGCTTGGGCAGCAGCGGGACGCCGGCGGGCGGCGGGTCCTTGTCCACGTTGAGGTCACCGCCGCTGATGAAGAGCAGGCGCACGGCGGGATTCAGCAGGCGGGCCGCGGCCGCGAACTTGCCGCCGCCCATGCCGGGCATGCCGAGGTCGCTGATGATCAGCGCGACCTCGTTGACGCGCGGCGCATAGAGCTTCAGCGCCTCATGGCCGTTGGCCGCGGCGAGCACCCGGTAGCCGAAGCGGCTGAGGATCGCCACGATGAGGTCGCGGATGCTTTGCTCGTCGTCCGCCACCAGCACGAGTTCGCCGCGCCCGCGGGCGAGGAACGGATGGGCGCTCTCGCCCTTGCGCTTCGTGTCCATCGCCTCGATGGCCGCGGGCAGGAAAACCCGGAACGTGGTGCCCTGCCCCACGACCGTGTCGAGGGTGACAAAGCCGTTGTGGCTGGCCGCGAGGCCGCGCACCGTCGCCAGGCCGAGGCCGGTCCCCTTGCCCTCGCCCTTGGTGGTGAAGAACGGCTCCCAGATCCGCTCGAGGATCTCCGGCGGGATGCCGGTGCCGGTGTCCGCCACCTCGATCACGACGTAGCTGCCGGGCTGGCCGTCCGGCAGGCGCTTCGCCTCCTCGGGCCCGAGCTCGCGGTTTTCCGCCAGCAGGCGGAGCGTGCCGCCGCCGGGCATGGCATCGCGGGCGTTGACGCAGAGGTTGAGCACCACCTGGTGCAGCTGCGTGGGATTGCCCTGGATCGGCCAGAGGTTGTTGGGAATCTGCTCGTCGAGGCGGATCGATTTCGGGAACGTCTGCCGGATCAGGTCCACGATGTCGCGCAACAGGTGCTTGGCCTGGATCAGGACCTTCTGGCCGCCCGCGCCGTGGGCGAAGGAGAGGATCTGCTTCACCAGCGCCGCGCCGCGCCCGGCGCTGTTTTCGATCGTCTCGAGCACGCGCAGGTCGGAGGGATGCGTGGCGCGGGTGCGCAGGAGCGGCGCGCCCATCAGCACGGGGGCGAGCACGTTGTTCAGGTCGTGCGCGATGCCGGCGGCGAGCATGCCGAGGCTCTCCAGGCGCTGGGCGCGCAGGAACTGGTCCTCCAGCTTTTTCTTCTCGGTGACGTCGATGGCGATGCTGAGCCGCGCGCGCGGCTGGCCGGCGGCGTCGGTGATCAGCGACATGTGGAACTCGGCCTGGACCTGCCGCCCGGTCCGCGTGACCACGGCCATTTCCCCGGTCCAGCGGCCCTTCTCCAGGGTCGCCTTCCGCGCCTCCGCCATCTTCTCGCCGGTCTCGGGGGAGATGAGGTCGTCGACCTTGCGGCCGATGGCCTGCTCGCGCGTCAGGTCGTACAGGGCCGCGGCGCCGGCGTTGCAGTAGGTGACGCGGCCTTCCAGGTCGGCGATGACGATGGCCACCGGCGCATGGTCGATCACCTCGGCCTGCTCGCGGATGCGCTCGTCGGCGAGCTTGCGCGCCGTGATGTCGTGGGACACGCCGAAGGTGCCGATGATCTTGCCGGTGGCGTCGCGGAGCGGGAGCTTGCTCGACGAGACCCAGCTGACGGAGCCGTCGGGCCAGACCTCCTTTTCCTCGATGTTCAGCATGGGCTCGCCGGTGCGGATGATGCGCTGCTCGTCCTCAAAGGCCTTGTGCGCATGCGCCTTGTCGAAGAGGTCGAAATCGCTCTTCCCTTTCATCTGTTCCGGCTCCTGGCCCAGGCGCCGCGCCGTCGAGCGGCTGACCGTGATGAAGCCGGAGTGGATGTCCTTGAAGTAAACGCGGTCCGGCAGGTGCTCCATCAGGAGGCGCAGGAGGTACTGTTCCTGCGCGAGGGCTTCCTCGACCTTGCGGCGGGCCCGGCGGGCCCCCGCCTCCTGCAGCACGCGCTGGATCGAGATGGTCAGTCGCTGCATCCGGTCCTTGATCACGTAGTCGGCGGCGCCGGCGCGCACGGCCTCGATCGCGCGCTCCTCACCCAGTGTGCCGGAAAGGAAGATGAACGGGGTCTCGATCCCGCGCGCCCGGACGATCTGCAGGGCCTCGAGCCCGTTGAAGCCGGGCATCTGGTAATCGGACAGGATCAGGTCGTGGCCGCCCAGTTCGAGCAGGGAGATGAAATCCTGCCGGGTGGACACGACGCTGATGAAGCAGTCGGGCCATTCCGCCGTCAGGATGTCGCGGACGAGGGCGGCGTCGCGCGGGTTGTCCTCGAGGTGGATGACCTTCATGGGTGGGGCGGGGCGGAGTCCCGCGGGGCTTGCTCGTTCAACACGACCCAGAAGGCGCCGAGCACCTTGATGGCCTCCATGAATTCATGGAAGCTGAGCGGCTTCACCACGTACGCGTTGACGCCGAGCTCGTAACTGGTGGCCAGGTCCTTTTCCTCGCGCGAGGAGGTCATCATCACGATGGGGATGGTCTTGAGCCGGGGGTCGCCCTTGAGCTGGCGCAGGACCTCGAGGCCGTCCACGCGCGGCATCTTGAGGTCGAGGAGGATCACGGCCGGGTCGTCATCGGTGCGGCTGGCAAATTCCCCGCGCCGGTACAGGTAATCGAGCGCCTCCGCCCCGTCGCGCAGGGTGACCACCTCGTTGGCGACGCGGTATTGTTCCAGGGCGTCGATCGCCATTTCGGTGTCCCGGGCGCTGTCGTCGACCAGGAGGATGCGTTTCGGTTTCATGGCGGGGCGGGGTTACGTTTGGACCGGGACCGGGGTGGCGGGTTGCAGGGAGAAATAGAAGGTGGCGCCGGCATCGAGCTTGCTTTCGGCCCAGGTGCGCCCGCCGTGGCGCGCGACGATGCGGCGCACGCTGGCGAGGCCGATGCCCGTGCCCTCGAACTCGTCGGCGCGATGCAGGCGCTGGAAAACGCCGAAGAGCTTGTCGGCGTATTTCATGTCGAAGCCGGCGCCGTTGTCGCGGACGAAGAAGACCGCCCTGCCCTCCTCCTCGCCGGCGCAGCCGATCGCGATCTCGGCGGTGCCGCGCTTGCGGCTGTACTTGACGGCGTTGCCGATGAGGTTCGCCAGCACCTGCCGCAGCATCGCCGCGTCGCCGCGCACGCGGGGCAGCGGGCCGATCGTCCAGCGGATGTCGCGGTCGCGGGTGGCCAGCTCCAGGCCGCGCCGCACCTCCTCGATGATCGGCGCGAGGTCGAGCTCGTCCTCCGCCATCTCGGCCCGCCCCATGCGCGAGAACGCCAGCAGGTCGTCGATCAGCTCGCCCATCTCGCGGCCCGCGTCGGCGATGGTCTTGAGGTAGCGCTGCGCCTTGGGCGTGAGCTGCGCCTGCACCTCGCGGGTCAGCATCTCGACATAGCCCTGGATGTGGCGCAGGGGCGCGCGCAGGTCGTGCGACACGGAATAGGAAAACGCCTCGAGCTCCTTGTTGTCCATGTGCAGCTGGTCGTTGGCGGCCTGCACGCGCTGCGAACTGGAGAAGATCTCCGCCTCCATCTGTTGCAGCCGCGCCTGCAGGTCGGCGCCGTTCCCGTTCCGCCCGGCGCCGTCCTGCCGCCGCACGAAATCGGTCACGTCCTCCACCCGGTGGATGATGTAGCGCACCGCCCGGTCCGGCCCGAGCAGCGGCGAGTTGATCGGGCTCCAGTAACGCTCCTCGAAGAGGCCGTCGGGCCGCCGCACGTCGTATTTCTGGATGGGCATGGTGTCGGGCGCGCGGGTTTGCGCCACGCGCTCCAGCGACGCGCGCAGGTTGCGGACGCCGTCGGCCTTCGGGTCGTCGGGGTTGTCGGGAAACACCTCGAACAGGTTCCGGCCCACGATCGCCTCGCGGGCGGTCATCGTCGCCTTCAGGTAGGCGTCGCTCGCCGCCACGATGTCGTAGCGCGGGGACAGCACGAGATACAGGCCGGGCAGCGACTCGAACAGGCCGCGCAGTTCGGCGTTGAGCTCGCGGATGCGGTCCTCCGCCTGCTTGCGTTCGGTGACGTCGCGCGCGGTGCCGTACATCATGCCCGTCTGCGGGTCGGGCACCGAGCGCCAGGAGATCACCCGCCAGCAGCCGTCCCTGTGCCGGTAGCGGTTCTCGAAATGCAGCACGGCCTCGCCCTGGCGGATCTGCCGCTCCACCGCCGCCTCCGTGGCCCGGCGGTCGTCGGGGTGCACGAGGTCGAGGTAGGGCGTGGCGAGGAATTCCTCCACGCTCCAGCCGAGGATGCCCGTGATGCCGGGGCTGACCCGGGTGAAGTGGCCGTCGGGCCCGGCGATGCACAGGCAGTCCACCGACAGGCGGAAAAATTTCTCCAGCTCCACCTGCGCCCGCCGGCTGGCGGTGACGTCGCGGAACACCAGCACGACGCCGAGCAGCCGGCCGTTCTCGCCGCGGATCGGGGCCGCGCTGTCCTCGATCGCCCGCTGGCGGCCGTCGCGCGCGATCAGCGCGGTGTGGTTGGCCAGGGCCCTGATCTCGCCGGTGGCCAGCACCTCCGCCACCGGGATCGGCGCGGGGGCGTGCGTCTCCTCGTTGATGATGTTGAACACCTCCGCCACCGGGCGTCCGCGCGCCTCGGCCAGTTTCCAGCCGGTGAGTTCCTCGGCCACGGGGTTGAGGAGCGTGATCCGCCCGGCCGTGTCGGTCGCCAGCACGGCGTCGCCGATGGAGCGCATCGTCACCGCGAGGCTTTCCTCGCTGCGGCGCAGCTCCCCGAGCGCCCGCTGCCGGGCCCGGAAAAACCAGCCGCCGACACCCGCCAGCACCAGCACCGCGCTGCCGCCGATCAGCGCGATCTCGCGGAAGCCGTTGAACAGCGCGGCCCATTCGGCCGCGGTGACCTGCGACGCCACGATCAGGTAGGGGTCGCCGGCCGCCACCGCCCCCGGCACCTCCGAGGCGAATTCGCGCGGCGAGACGCGCTTCCAAGTGAACAGGCCGCCGCCCGACCGCAGCTGGCCGGCCGCTTCCCGGGCCAGGTGGTCCGCCAGGACGCGGTCCTCGCGCGCCACCGTGAATTCGCCGCGTTCCGGCAGCATGAAACCCCATTCCTGCGCCGGATCGCCCGCCTTCAGCCAATAGCCCTGGGCGTTCAGCACGCGCAACCGGCGGGCATAGGCCGGCGCCACCCCGGCCGCGCGCTCGAGGAGATTTTCGCCGAGGTAATTGATGATATAGATGCCGCGGAAGCGGCCGCCAGCGTCGATGATCGGCGTCGCGTAACGCAGCATCGGCTTGAAGGGCCGCTCGACCACGCCGTTCTCCACATTGAGGTCGAAGGCCGAGATGTAGATCTGCCCGGGACCCAGCGCCTTGGTCTGCTGGAAATAGGGCCGCGTGCCCTTGTCCTGCAGCTGGTCCTCCGGCACGAGCTGCCCGCCCCGGTTGATGCGCCAGACTTCGCGACCGTTCTCGTCCAGGAAGCGCACCTGGTCATATTCCGGGCGCAGCTGGCTGAAGAAGACCGCCCGCCGGATGGCCCGCGCCCGGTCGTCGGCCCGCCCGCCGGCCAGGTAGGAGCGAAGCCCGTCGCCGTCGGCGAGGATGCGCAGGTCGCTCGCCACCGACTGCAGCTGCCCACGCATGACATAGGCCAGCAGGCCGACCCGGTCGACCTCGCGATCCCGCAGCCGCTGCTCGATGGCACCCGCCTCGTGGAAAAGCAGGCCGGCCGCGCCCAAGACCAAAACCCCCGCCGCCAGAATGACCCCGCCCAAGCGGACGTCCGCGCCCCTTTTCCGGCGGACGATGGCCCGGGACGTCGAATCACCCGCCGCCATGGCTCCGCCCTGGCTCGACGCGCGGTCGCTCGACTGTGGCAGTTTCATGGATCCTTTCGCGGCCTGCGCCGCCGGGGCGGCGCAGACTCGGCTTACAATGGGTGGCCCGGGGGGTTAAACTGACAAGGAGGAGGCAATCTGGGCGGATACGTGGTTAATGTGTCCACTCAGCGAGGTGACTTATCCTGAACGATATGTACCTCCCCGCCCGCAAGCAACCATCGTTTTGCAATAGACGTTCATCGCTGAACTCCGATCCGGACCTTCATGCAACTTCCCTCCTTGTTGCGTGGGTTTGGTTTGCCCCGGGGAATTTCCCGCCCTTCTTCACCCCTGCCCCATGAAACGCCTCTTCTGCCTGCTTTCCGTCCTCGGCCTGTCCATCGTTGCCGCCCCCGCCGCCTCGCTTTCCGAGACGACCCTCGCCAACGCCCCGGCACGCGCCGCGCTGTCGCTCAACGGCCGCTGGCACATCATCATCGATCCGTACGACAACGGCTATTTCAACTACCGCCTCCAGCCGTACGACGCGGCGGAAAAGCCCGCCAGCGGCTACTTCCTCGACCGCAAGCCGGCGAACCCGGGCGAGTTGCTGGAGTACGACTTCGACCGCAGCCCGTCGCTCACCGTGCCCGGCGACTGGAACTCGCAGGACGACAAGCTGCTCTATTATGAAGGCACGGTCTGGTACCGCACGAAGTTCGACTACCCGCCGGGCGCCGCCGGCGCGCGCCAGTTCCTCCACTTCGGCGCCGCCAACTACGAGGCGCACGTCTACCTCAACGGCAAGAAGCTCGGCGTGCACGTCGGCGGCTTCACGCCGTTCCAGTTCGAGGTCACCGGCCAGCTCAAGCCCGCCGGCAATTCCCTCGTCGTCCGCGTCAACAACCAGCGCCACCCCGAGGGCGTGCCGACCGTCAACACCGACTGGTGGAACTACGGCGGCCTCACGCGCGACGTGACGCTGCTCGAGACGCCGCCGCTGTTCATCCGCGACTACACGCTCGCGCTCCAGCGTGGCACGACCGACCGCGTCGCGGGCTTCGTCCAGCTCGACCACTACGCCGGCGACCGGAAAGTGAAGGTCGAGATCCCCGAGCTGAAGCTCTCCACCGAGGCCGCCATCGACCGCAGCGGCCGCGCGAAATTCGATTTCACCGCGCCCGGCCTCGTGCGCTGGTCGCCGGCCAACCCGAAGCTCTACGCCGTCACCTTCTCCACCGACGGCGACCATGTCACCGAGCAGCTCGGCTTCCGCACCATCGAGGTGCGCGGGCAGGACATCCTGCTCAACGGCGAGCCCGTTTTCCTGCGCGGCATCTCGCTGCACGACGAGAACCCGCTGCGCGGCGGCCGCACCACGACGGCGGCGGAGTCGCGCCAGCTCCTCGGCTGGGCCAAGGACCTCGGCTGCAACTTCGTCCGCCTCGCCCACTACCCGCACAACGACGCCACCGCGCGCACGGCCGACGAGCTTGGCCTGCTGCTCTGGGCCGAGGTGCCGGTCTACTGGACGATCCACTGGGAGGACCCCGCCACGCTGGCCAACGCGGAGAACCAGCTCAACGAGCTCATCCAGCGCGACAAGAACCGCGCGAGCATCATCATCTGGTCGATGGCCAACGAGACGCCGGTGTCGGCGCCCCGCACGGAGTTCCTGAAGTCGCTCGTCTCGATGACACGCGCGCTCGACCCGACCCGCCTCATCTCCGCCGCGATGGAGCGCCACTCCCCGCCCGACGACCCCCTCACCAGCATCGTCGAGGACCCGCTCGCGGAGGTCACCGACCTCTGCAGCTTCAACGAGTACGTCGGCTGGTATTTCGGCACGATCGACGACTGCGCGCGCATGAAGTGGGTCATCCCGTACGAAAAGCCGGTCATCATCAGCGAATTCGGGGCCGACGCCCTGCAGGGCCTGCACGGCGACAAGCGGGCGCGCTTCACCGAGGAATACCAGGAGGACCTCTACCGGCAGACCCTGCCGATGCTGGAGAAAATCCCGCAGCTGCGCGGCCTGACGCCGTGGATCCTCTGCGACTTCCGCTCGCCGCGCCGGCCGCTGCCCAACATCCAGGACGGCTGGAACCGCAAGGGCCTCATCGGCGAGAACGGCACGCCCAAGAAGGCGTTCGCCGTCCTCCGGGAATACTACGCGAAGAAGGCCGCGGAGCCGGTGAAGTAGCGCGCACTCGCTTCTCTCATATACCGGTCACCGCAAGCCCGGCTCCGCCGGGCGTGGCGATCCAGCCGGCTGGATTGCTTCGTCGCCCCGCAGGGCAGGGCTCCTCGCAATGACAGATTGGATGGGAAGCTCGCTTTCAGACGGGATTTACGGATCGGGAATGCAATGCGGGGATTCCCCCAATATCTCCGCCATTGACGCGGCATTTGCGCGGCGGTTTCATCCGCGTCGCATGTGCGCCAAACCCGCCTCCTCCGTCAAATACAAGCGCGTCATCCTGAAGCTCAGCGGCGAAGTGCTCCGCGGCAAGGGCACCGAGCCGATCGACGCCGCGACGCTCGAGCGGATGTGCGAACAGGTGAAGGAAATCCACGACCTCGGCGTGCACGTCGGCGTCGTCATCGGCGGCGGCAACATCTTCCGCGGCCTGCAGGGCGCCAAGCGCGGCGTCGACCGCACCACCGGCGACTACATGGGCATGCTCGCCACCGTCATCAACGGCCTCGCGATCATGGACTGCCTCGAGAAGATGGGCGTCAAGACGCGCGTCCAGTCGGCCATCCCGATGAACCAGATCGCCGAGCCGTTCATCATGCGCCGCGCCATGCGCCACCTCGAGAAGGGCCGCGTCGTCATCTTCGTCGCCGGCACCGGCAACCCGTATTTCTCCACCGACACCACCGCCGCGCTCCGCGCCTCCGAGCTGCACGCCGACATCATCATGAAGGCGACCAAGGTCGACGGCATCTACGACAAGGACCCGAAGAAGTTCCCCGACGCGGTCAAGTTCGACGAGCTCACCTTCATCGAGGCGCTCAAGCAGCGGCTCAACGTCATGGACTCGACCGCCTTCTCGCTCTGCCTCGACAACAACGTCCCCATCCTCGTGTTCAACCTCGACGAGGACCACGCCATCCGGAAGGCCGTGTCCGGCGAGAAGATCGGGACGCTGGTGCATGGATGAAACCAGCTGAGAGATGAGGGTTGAGAGCTGAGAGTCCTGAATCCTGTCCTCGCTCCCCGTCCTTCTTTCTCTCAACACTCAGCTCTCAACTCTCAACTTTCCCCCCCGCCCCCATGTCCACCGCCACCCTCAACGAAGCCCAGGCCCGCATGAAGAAGGCCGTGGAGCACACGCTCCATGAATTCTCCACCATCCACACCGGCAAGGCGTCGCCCGCCATGGTCGAGTCCATCCAGGTCGAGGCCTACGGCTCGATGATGCCGCTCAAGGGCTGCGCCGCCATCACCACGCCCGACCCGCGCATGATCCAGGTGCAGCCGTGGGACAAGGGCCTGCTCCGCGCGATCGAGAAGGCCCTCCAGCTCGCCAACATCGGCGTGAACCCGGTCGTCGACGGCTCCCTCATCCGCCTGCCCTTCCCCGACCTCTCCCGCGAGCGCCGCCAGGAATTCGTCAAGACCGCCCACCGCCTCGCCGAGGAGGGCCGCGTGTCCATCCGCCACATCCGCCGCGACGCCATGGAGGGCGCCAAGCGGCTCAAGAAGGACGGCAAGATTTCCGAGGACGACGAGAAGCGCCTCGAAAAGGACGTCCAGACCGCCACGGATAAGGCGATCAAGGACATCGATTCCGCCCTCGCCGCGAAGGAGAAGGATTTGATGACAGCGTGAGCGTTCGCTCCCGGCCCGCCTGAGCCCTATTCCCCATCCGCGACGAAAGGGCTTCAGTCGGCGGGGGAAACGCCGCTAGCCCTTGTCCCGCATGCCCACCAAACGCCCGTTCCCCTCCCACTCGCTGCGCCGCGCCACGCCGGCCGACGCGGAGTTCCTGTGGGCGCTCCGGCAGAAGGTCATGCGCGAGAACGTCGAGAAGACCTTCGGCAAGTGGGACGACGCCGAGCAGCGCAAGTTCTTCGACCGCGGCTTCGTGCCCAAGGACACCAACATCATCGTGGTGGACGGCAAGGACGCGGGCCGCATCGACCTCAACCACTCCCACATGGAGATTTTCCTCGGCATCATCGAGCTGATGCCCGACCTCCAGCGCAAGGGCATCGGCTCCGCGGTCATCCGCGGCCTGATGGAGGAGGCCCGCGCCGCGCGCCTGCCGATCCGCCTCCAGGTCCTCAAGGCCAACACCGGCGCCCACAAGCTCTACCTGCACCTCGGCTTCAAGTCCGTCGGCGAGACCAGGACGCATCACCTGATGGTCTTCGCGCCGCCCGGCTCGTCCGTCCCGCCCTGGCACACGCCGAAGAACAAGGCTTGAGTGCGCCGCGGCCGCGGCGCAAACGTCCAACGCTCAACATCGAACGTTCAACGTTCAGGCCGAACCTCTGAAAATGGAGGGCCGGTCTCCTGACCGGCCGTGATCGATCTGGAGGGCCCGCGTCCCTGCGGGCCGTTTGCCCATCCTCTGGCCGGGCGGCTCGCAGGGACGCGAGCCCTCCACCTTTTCTCCTTTGCGTCTTGGCGGCTTTGCGTGAGGGTCTCCGCGCTTGTCCGATTTCATCATAGACTCCCCTGGCGGCCACCAGCTCCCGCAAATCCCCCATATTGACTTCAAGGCCGCGCTGAACGACGAGCAGCACGCCGCCGTCACCGCGCCGCCGGGCCCGCTGCTCGTGCTCGCCGGCGCCGGCTCGGGCAAGACGCGCACGCTCACCTACCGCGTGGCCTACCTGCTCTCCCAGGGCGTGAAGCCGGGCGAGATCATGCTGCTCACCTTCACCAACAAGGCCGCCAAGGAAATGCTCCATCGCGTGCAGGACCTCACCGGCATCGAGCCCGCCCGCTTCTGGGGCGGCACCTTCCACTCCCTCGGCAACCGCGCGCTGCGCATGTTCGGCGACGCCATCGCGCTGCCGAAAAACTTCACCATCATCGACGCCGACGAGTCCGAGACACTGCTCAAGCAGTCGGTCGAGGCGCTCGACAAGACGTTCTTCAAGGACAAGACCAACCCGCGCCCCGGCCCGCTGTTCAGCGTCCTCTCCCTCGCGCGCAACACGCAGCTCTCGCTCCGCGAAACCGTGGAAAAGAGTTTCCCGCAGTACGGCGAGATCGTCGACCGCCTCCCCGCCTTCGCCACCGCCTACGAGAAGGCGCGCCGCGACCAGTCCGTCGTAGACTACGACGATTTGCTCGAGCTGTGGCTCAAGCTCCTGACCGACGCGCCCGAGATCGCGGAATATTTCGGCCACCGCTTCCGCCACCTGCTCGTCGACGAGTACCAGGACACCAACACCATCCAGGCGCAGATCGTCGACCGGCTCGCCCCGCACCACCGCGTGATGGCGGTCGGCGACGACGCGCAGTGCATCTACTCGTGGCGCGGCGCCAACTTCGAGAACATCATGTCGTTCCCCGACCGGCACGAGGGCACGGTGATCCACCGCATCGAGACGAACTACCGCTCGACACCGGAGATCCTCGCCTTCGCCAACGGCGTGCTCAACGCCCAGCCGCGCGGCCGCCACTTCGACAAGGAGCTCCGCGCCGCGCGCAAGCACGGCGCGAAGCCCGCCGTCATCGCCGCGATGGACGACAAGGAGCAGGCCGCGTTCATCGTGAAGCGCATCGGCTCGCTGGTGAACGAGGACGGCGTGTCGCCCAAGGAAATCGCCATCCTCTACCGCTCCCACTTCCTCGCCCTCGAGATGCAGCTCGCGCTCACCCGCGAGGGCATTCCGTACCACATCACCAGCGGCGTGAAGTTCTTCGAGCGCCAGCACGTGCGCGACCTCATCGCGCTGATCAGCTTCGTCTACAACCCGAGCAACACCCTCGCGTGGCAGCGGTTCGTCATCCTACTCCCGAAGGTCGGCGAGAAGGGTGCGCAGAAGATCTACGCCGCCGCGCTCGACCACGCGCGCCTGATGCAGCGCAACTTCCTCGATGCGCTCGAGACCGACGACGTGAAGAGCAAGGTGCCGAAGGACGCCAAGGACGACTGGGGTAACTTCACCGCCTCGCTCAAGCAGGTGGCCGAGTCGATGGACACCGGTTCGCCCGCCGACGCCGTGCAGGTCGCGATCGACGGCTGGTACGGCGACTACATGAAGGGCGCGTACGCCGACTACCTGGACCGCCTCGAGGAACTGAAGGGCCTCGTCGGCTTCGCCGGGCAGTCGCCGACGATGCAGGAATTCCTGACGCAGGTCGCGCTGCTCAACGGCGAGACCAGCGACAAGCAGGTGGAGCTCGACGAGGAGGCGATCCGGCTCACGACCGTGCACCAGGCCAAGGGCCTCGAGTACGACGTCGTCTTCCTGATCGGCGCCGCCGACAACCAGTTCCCGACGTACCGCGCGATCGAGAGCGGCGACGTCGAGGAGGAGCGCCGCCTCTTCTACGTCGCGGTCACCCGCGCCAAGAACGAGCTCTACATCAGCTACCCCAAGGTCGCCACCCGGGCCGGCCCGGGCGGCATGATGCTGGCGCCGTCGAGATTTCTCCAAGAACTACCCGATGACCTCTATGATGAACTCCGCATCAAACGGTCGTACGGCTGGTAGTCGGGCGGGATGACCTGTCAGCCGTAGGCTCAGCGAAGGCTGATGCTGGCTCCCTCCCGCTTCCTCCAAGAGTTAACGGACGAGCTGTACGACGAGCTGCGCATCAAGTGCAGTTATGGGTGGTAGATTACTCAATCGCGTCGCTTCCTGATCCTAGGAGGACTTCTGCGTGCCGCAATCCGAGCTGAATCCGCAGGACATCGGAAATCAATAGTCACATTCTTCGCGTTCAACGCAGCCTGAAAATTGGTCCACCCTCTATCTAGCGCGACCGAAATCGCAGGCCTTTGAGGATGAGCAATCGATACGGCCACAAATTTTCTATCTGACCGATCAAATCGAGCTAATGCGACATCAGTCGGAAAAGCTGTGTAGTCCGTTCCTCCTTCGTCCAGATCTAAAGCAACGGTCTCGCAAGCAGCCGGATTGCTCCGATTGGTAAGCAACCACACCAGAAAAAGTGCCCCGGCGCCGCGAGGATCACGGCTTGTCAGCCTTGACCCCGTGTACTCTGCCAAAATTTGGCCAGCTTCGTCTAAAACTATGCATGCCCCACCAGTTCCATTTCGAATCTTAACTAAAAGCTTAGCGCAGCTATTAACGCATTCTGGACTCGCCTCCGCGTGCAGTCGCTCGGCAACCAACAGCACACCAGTATCAACCACGATTGCTGGCATGGATTATTCTACGGCGACCCGAGAATGCCTCGCTTGAGCACGGGTCAGCGCCAATGCCTCAGCGAGCGTATCTCCAAAAAAATCACGCGGCCAATTATCAATGTTACCCAACAGATCTATTCTCAATGGATCTAGGTGCGACGAACCATCATTCACGTGAGAAAAATACGCCGCTACCTGCTTAGAACTAATCGAATTCTCGGCAATTCGCGTCTGAATTCTTCGGAGAAAATGCTCCGAATGACTTTCGATAATCAACTGAATACTCCTCGGAGCCTCATTTTCACGAGCATTCACTATGTCGATGATTACATCTGCCAAATTAGTCTGAGCTTTCGGGTGCAAATGTAGTTCTGGCTGCTCGACTAAAATAATCGAACCAGGAGGAGCATAAAAAGCCTGAACAATGAACGGCAGAACCTGGGAAACGCCAAATCCAACATCAATCAAATCAATCCAATCAGAAGCGCCGGGCGTTTTTATCTTCACTTCGTATTCGCGGCGCTCGTCAGCAACACTCTCAACTTTAAAATCAGAAACAATGCCTAGCTTCAGCAGTGATTCGGCAATAACCTGCTCGAATGGCTTCAAAGCACCACGAACTTTGAAGTTCAACATCCTCTTCTGCGCACGTGCCGCTAGCAGAGCCCCAATCCACTCTTTTCCTTCAAAGCCCACATCGCTCGGTTCACTTCCACTCCAAGTGTACAATCGACTAGCTCGATCACGTAGAGGCCCGAGATAGCAAATTCGATTCAGAAGCTTCTCCATCTCTAAGCTGAAATCTTGGGCAAAATCCAAATTCTGATAGTACGCAGCAACCTCATCAGGGAAGCCGTAGAACCTGCTCGGTGCTACTAAATCCCATTTTCGTCCTGCCCTGCGGATCGCCTGATAATTGTGATGAACAAGGGTGTATTTGTTTCCCACGTCTTTTCTTTTCATGCCCAGACCCATCTCAACGGATCCGGATTCCGTTTGAAGCAGGCTAAACTCGAGCGATTCAACATTTGGAACTTTAGACGCTGAATCGGGAATACCAATCGATGCGGCAAACCTCAGCGTGTCTGCTTTGAAATCGTGTTTATTCCGAGAGTCTCGGATGGCCATCTCGCTTCTAGCCTTCCATTCGATTTCAAAACTCAATTTTCGATCAGCCTGATGACGGTGCACAAAATCCTTAAATGATCCCAGATTAACAGGGGTGGATTTATCTCCGCCAAATAGGACTGTTCTTCTGTCAGGCGACGCCGCTGTTTGCTTAAGCAAAATCAAAAATTGCCCAATGCTAGATTTGCCCGAACTATTCGTTCCGAAAAACAATGTCAGCGGAGCCAGTCCAATGGCTTTCGTGTCCTCCCAGCTTTTAAAATTACGAATACGAAGACTGCGTAACATATTATGAGGTTGGTGATCGACAGTGTTTGGCTAGACTAGAATGGCGTCAAGGCCGGCCATAAGATGACAGGCCGATCCATGGGGTCGCGCTGGACTTTACCCAATTTCTCGGACGGCCGAGCGGATGGGGCCGGCGCATGTGGTCTGTGGTCCACTGTTCGTCAAATTCGGGCAACCCTAGGCCTTACCTTGTGACCTTCGCCCCGACGCGGCGGGCCGCCTCACCACTTGATCTTCAGGAACTGCCAGCCTTTGTCGGGCGACCACCAGCTGCCGAGCTCGAGCCGGTCGGTCTTGTAGATGGTGCCGCCCTTGACCGGCGTGAAGCGCTCCGCCGCCAGCCGCTGCTTCTCGCTGGCGAGCAGCCGGGCCAGTTCCCGCACGCCCCGCGGCCGAGCCGAAGGGGCCGGCGCATGTGGTCTGTGGTCCACTGTTCGTCAAATTCGGGCAACCCTAGGCCTTACCTTGTGGCCGAGCCGAAGGGGCCGGCGCATGAGGTCTGTGGTCCACTGTCCGTCAAATCAGGGCAACCCTAGGCCTTACCTTGTGAGCTTCGCCCCGACGCGGCGGGCCGCCTCACCACTTGATCTTCAGGAACTGCCAGCCTTTGTCGGGCGACCACCAGCTGCCGAGCTCGAGCCGGTCGGTCTGGTAGATGGTGCCGCCCTTGACCGGCGTGAAGCGCTCCGCCGCCAGCCGCTGCTTCTCGCTGGCGAGCAGTTTCGCCAACTCCCGCACGCCGCGGGGTTCGGACACCACCATCGGTTCCAGCGTGAGCTCGGCGCCTTCCGCGCGCGGCTTCCCCGCCGGGCCGGCCGGCGGACGCGGCATCGTCTCGATGAGCCTTGCCCGGACCTTCTCCCGCATGCTCACGGGCGCCGGCTCCCCCGTGGCCGCGGAGCCGGCCAGGAGAACAGCGAGGAGGAACCGCGATCTCATGGGGTAAAGCGGGTGCGACCGCCCACCCCGCCGCCCGTTCCCTGATTCGACCATCCAAAAGAGGTCAGGTAAGTGGTAGGAGGGCTTTACGCCCCGACCGGTTTCCGCCCATCGTCGGCCCACCTCCACGTCACAAAGTTTGCCGCCTCGCCCACCACGCCCGAATCCCTCGCAGCAAAATCGCTCCCGCCCCATCCGAAGATGAATTCTCCCACCATCACGAGATGCCTCGGGATTCTTCGTTGCCCGATCACGGACCAGCCGCTTTCCGAGCTCTCCGCCGGTGAACTAGCCGCCTGCAACCCCCGCCTGGCGCGCCAGGACCTCCTGCATCGCGATGGCACTCCCGCCCGCCTGCCGCTCGCCTCTGCCCTCGGCACCCCGGGGCGCGCGGAAATCTATCGCGTCGAGGACTCCATTGTCTGGCTGCTGCCGGACCTGGCCCTGGTCGAGGCGGAGGCGATCAAGCCGGCCGCGATCGCGGAGGAGAAGAAAATCGTCCAGGCCTTCTACGACGACTACGGCTGGTCGACCACCGGGGACGGCGCGTTTAACGACACCCAGCAGTTCACCGACATGCGCCCGCTGGCGCAAGACTACCAGCGATACTGCAATGCCCGCATCGGACGCGAGCTGCCGGGCGGCCAGTACCTGCTCGACGTGGCCTCGGGCGCGATTCCCCATCCGGAATACCTGCATTTTTCCCGGCACTATGAGGTGCGCATCTGCGTGGATTTTTCGATCCGCGCCTTGCGCGAGGCGCGCCGTAAACTGGGCGACGCCGGCCTGTACCTCCTCGGGGACATCACGTGCCTCCCCCTGGCGTCCGGGACCATCGACAGCACCATCTCCTTGCACACGGTGTATCATGTGCCCCAGGCGGAACAGGCGACCGCGATCAACGAGCTGGTGCGGGTGACGAAACCCGGCGGCCGCGTTGTCGTGGTTTATGTCTGGGCTGCTTCCCTGCTCATGACGACCGCGTTTGGGTTGCGCGGCATCCTGGGACGCCTGCGCCGCTGGCTGCAGGCGAAAACACCCCCGCCATCCCCCGCGTCACCGGATGCGTCCAAGCCGCCCCTGTATTTCGCGCCCCACGACCATGCCTGGTTCAAACAAAACGTGGCCGCCAGGCATGCGGCGCGACTGAAGGTGTGGAGTGCGGTGAGCATGATATTCCAAGCCCGCTTTTTCTCCGAGCGCGGCTTGGGGCCGCTGACCGTCGCCGTGGTCAAACTGTTTGAAGACCGTTTGCCCTGGCTGGCCGGCCGCTACGGCCAATATCCGATGTTCGTCATCGATAAGCGCTAGACTGCCTTGGACGCAGCAATCTCCTGCGCGTGACCGACGGGCGGTCGCGCCGAACGAGTCAGGCCGTGCTTCACCTGGACCGCCGGCCTTAATCGCGACCGCAGGCCCGGCAATCCACCACGACGAGCAACACGAGGAGGACGGAGAGGAGGGGAAACAGCAGGCCGAGGTGCATGGGAGTACAGCAATATCAGACCGCTTTGGCCCGAAAGCGTTCAATCTCTCCTGGGCAAAACGCCGGTCCTTCCCTCGGAAGGGTCCGTGATGCGAATAGTTGGCTCCAGCTAGGGAGCTGGATTGGGAAAGGCAGGGTTTCCCTCCGCGTCCCTGCCCCTCGGCGCGAGACAGTTCCGATTCATCCCGGCCACATGTCACCTATTAAGTGACATGTGGCCGGCGCCAAAGTCCGACTCGGCTGCGAATATTTGGGTCGGCAAAGGCGCCCCGCTTCCCCAGCTTGAGTGGGCCGTCCCGTACCGATCCCCATGCAACCCGCCCCGATCCGCTTCGACAACGGCGCCACGTACGAGCGCTACATGGGCGTGTGGAGCCAGCTCGCCGGCGAGGCGTTCCTCGACTGGCTCGCGCCGAAGCCCGGCCTGCGCTGGCTCGACGTCGGCTGCGGCAACGGCGCCTTCACCGAACTCCTCGCCGCACGCTGCGCCCCCGCCGCCATCGAGGGCATCGACCCGGCCGAGGGCATGCTCGCCTTCGCCCGCACCCGGCCGGTCGCGAAGCTGGCCCGGTTCACGGCCGGCGACGCCATGGCCCTGCCGTTCGGCGACGACAGCTTCGACGCGGCGGTCATGCCGCTGGTGATCTTCTTCGTGCCCGAGCCGCCGAAGGGCGCGGCCGAACTGGCCCGCGTGCTCCGCCCCGGCGGCACGGCCGCGGCCTACGCGTGGGACATGGCCGGCGGCGGCTTTCCCTACGAAAGCCTGCAGGCGGAAATGCGCGCGATGGGCGTGGCCGTGCCGGTGCCGCCGAGTTCCGATGCGTCCCGCCTCGAGGTCATGCGCGACCTGTGGACGGGCGCCGGCCTGCAGGCGGTCGAGACGCGCGCAATCACGGTGCGGCGCACCTTCCCGAATTTCGATGACTACTGGGCCACGATCCTCGGCGCACCCAACGCCGCCGCGACCCTCGCCAAGATGGCGCCCGCCGACCTCGCGCGGCTCCAGGCCCGCATGCGCGAGCTCCTGCCCGCCGACGCCGCCGGCCGCATCACGTACTCCGCCCGGGCCAACGCCGTGAAGGGCCGCGCGCCAGCCTGAGTCCGGCTTCCGCCTGTTTCCCCTCGTGTGCCCGGCGCCGGCGCGTCATTGTGCCGCCTGAAGCGCCTGACCTGCTGCTCGCGCTGGCCTGCCTCGTCCCCGTCTCCGCCAAGACCAAGGAGACCGTCCTCCCTGCCTCCAACGCCGCGCGCCGGGTTGCCGCGGGGCGACGAGATCGTGAAGCTCGGCGGCGTGACGGTGACGGAATTCGACTCGCAGGTGGCCCGGGACTCGCCGCTCGGCCGGATTTTCCTGAACCGCACGCCGGGCGAGCCGCTCGACCTCGAGGTCCTCGTCCGCCGCCCCGAGAAAATCACGCTGCGGACCACGCGCGGCTCGCTGGCCGACCGGCTCCGCTGACGCCCGGCGCAATTCCGTGGTTCCCCGGACCGACCCGGCCGGGTCCAACTCCTTCGCGGCATCGCTCCTTCGGATTTTTTCCGCGTCACTGCCGACTCCGGAATTGCCACGGGCCCGCCCGCCGCTCAACTTGCCCGCGCCGGAATTCCTCCGGTCACCTCAATTCAATTCCGTCAGCTCTCCATATTTCCCTTTCGGGGGAAATGGGCCATGGAGAAAACGTACATCCTATGTCCGCACTGCGGACAGCGGCTTGCCCAGCTATTGGGCAAGGCAGGACAGCGCCAGCACCTCCGGGTGCCGGCGGGAGTGCGCGTGCGCACCGCGAAAAACGCGCTCGGCGAGGAGCTCGCCTGGATCCGCTGCCCGAAGTGCAAGGCCGACAAGTCCATCAACCCCGCGCACTGGGATGGGGGGAGCTGAGGACGTTCCCGAACGTCGAACGTTCAGCGCCGAACGTTCAACATCCAAGTCGAACCGGTTTCAGTCACCCGGCGCGACCGTACCCTGGACGTTCAATGCTGAAAGTTGGAGGTTGGACGTTCGGATTGCCGCTCACGGCCGGATGGTTTCCACGAAGGTGAGCCTGCCGTCCTTCACCGTGATGATCGCGGCCTCCTTGTCGGCGTCGCGCGCCGCGTTGATCGTCGTGCGCCCGGTCACGCCGGGATAATCCCTCGTCGCCGCCAGCGCGGCGCGCAGCTTCGCGGGCTCGGTGGTGCCGGCGCGCGCCATGGCGTCCGCCGCCAGCCTGACCGCGTCGTAGGTCAGCGCCGCCAGCCCGTTGGGCGCCGTGCCGTGCCGCGCCCGGTACGCCGCGACAAAGGCGCGCGAGGCCTCGCCGGTGTTTTCCGTCGCGAAATGCGTCGAGTAGTACGTGCCCTCCAGCGCCGCGCCGCCGATCTCCAGCAGCTGCGGCGCCTCGAAGCCGTCGCCGCCGAGCAGCGTCGCGTGCAGCCCGAGCTGCTTCGCCTGTTGGGCGACGAGCCCCGCGGCGACGTAATAACCGGGCAGGAAGATGGCGTCGGGCTGCGCCGCGCGGATCGCGGTCAACTGCGCGCGGAAGTCGGTGTCGGCGCCGTTGTATTTCTGCGTGGCGACGATCTCGCCGCCGAGCGCCGTGAAGGTCTTGGCGAAATATTCCGCCAGCCCCACCGAGTAGGGCGCGCCGGCCTCGACGAGCAGCGCGGCGCGCTTCACGCCGAGCCGGCGCCGGGCGAAGGCGGCGATGACGTCGCCCTGGAACGGGTCGATGAAGCACACGCGGAAGATGGCGTCGCCGACCTGCGTGACCTTCGGGCTGGTCGCCGCCGGCGTGATCAGCGGGATGCCGGCCGCCTGCGCCACCGGTGCGGCCTCGAGTGTCCGGCCCGACGAGCATTCGCCGATCAGCACGGCGACATGGTCGCGGGCGATGAGCTTCTTCGCCGCCGTGGCCGACTCGCCCGCGACCGAACGGTTGTCCTCGACGACCAGCTCGACCGGGCGGCCCAGCACGCCGCCCGCGGCGTTGAGCTCGTCCACCGCCAGCCGCGCGCCGTTGAGCGACACCTCGCCGAACGAGGCGTCGCGCCCCGTGACCGACATGAAAAAGCCGATCTTCACCGGCTCGGCGGCGAAGGCGGACGCCGCCAGCGCGAGCGCGCCGGGAAACGCGGGGAGAGATTTCAGGAAACGCATCGTGCGGCACCCAAGCAGATTTGCCGCGCGGCGGCGACCCCGCACTTTGTGGGGGACTGGCATATTTTGCCTTGTCATCGCGAGCCCGGTGCAACCGGGTGTGGCGATCCAGCTGGATGGATTGCTTCGTCGTCTTGAAAGACTCCGCGCAATGACGAACGACGACCCCGCACTTCGGCGGTCAGTCCGTGTAGTGCTTCAGGAATTTCTTCACGTCGCCCGGCACGGCCCGGGCGAGGTTGGGCACGACCCAGCCGTAAAGGCGCTTGATTTCCCACGAGCGGTAGCCGGTGGCGGGCTTGGCGTCGGTGGGCGTGGTGCCGGTGAGGCACTCCATCTCGTAGTCGCGCACCGCGCGCACCAGGCAGTCCTTGAGCACGAACTCGAAGGCCGCCACCGCCTTGTCGGCCTGCCGGCGCCAGATGTTGAGGCACGACTGCCAGGAGCTGGCGTACTGCTCCGGCAGGTAGCCGGAGTCGTCGGGCTGCGCCTTCTTGAAACTCGGCTTGAGCGTGGCGCCGAGCGCGACGATCTCGAGGAACTGCGCGTAGGCCTTTTCGGTCTGCAGGTCGACGATCTCGTGCCGCAGGCCGCAATAGACGCCGTCGTCCTGTTCCTTGAGGTTCACGATGCGCGAGGGGACCACGAGGTCGAAGCCGTCGAGGCTGAGCTTGAGGTCGCAGGCCTCGCCCTTGGTGGCGCGCACCGCGGGCGCGAGCTGCATGCGCGCGCCGGCCTCGGAGCAGTTCACGAGCCGGCCCTTCCAGTTCCAATTCTGCTTCCTGCCGCCGAGCGGCTCGCCGTGCTCGTCGCGGCCGATGAAACTGAGCACGCTCCGGAGCGGGAAATCCTCGCTGACCGTCATGCGCTGCGCGCTGCGGCGCTCCTCGTGGACGGCGTTTTCGTCGGCGGGGGTTTCCTTGAGGATGCCCTTGAAGAATTGCATGGGCGCGGCGGGAAGCTCGATTGGTGGATGAAACCGCTGGCTGGCCCGCCAAGGTATGCTGCCAGCCTTCTACGCCCGGGCCGCCCTAGGTCAATCCCGCGCGCGGGGCGCGGCCCAATATGCCGTGTCATCGCGAGGTCGCTGAAATCGACCGTGGCGATCCAGCCGGATTGCTTCAGCCTTCGCCCAGGCTATGGCTGGCACGTCGTCACGCGCTTCGCGCGACTCCGCGCAACGACAAATATGAGCCTCACCTGCGAATCCTGCGCCGCCTCAGCTCAGGCCTTGTCCTCCCGGCATTTCGTGCCCTGCAGGGTGGCCTGGAGCGCGAGGCCGTTCTTCGGGACCCGGCGGATCTCGACGTCGGGAATCACAGTCGCCGCCGCGGGTTACTTTTGCACTTTCTTGATCTGGCCCACGGTCATCGTGTTGATCGCGGTGGCCACCCGGAGGATGCCGTCGGAAAACGCCTGCGGGTCGAGCGTCATCACCCAGTCCGAGGAGGAACGCTGCCAGGCCTTCGAAAATTCCGTCTTGTCCTCGCTCATCAGCCGGACCTTGCCCGTGACCTCCTGCGCGAGGCGCTTGCCGTGCTGCTGGACCTGGATGCCGGTGAAGCTGCCCTGCGGGTTGTCGACGTAGATCATGGCGCCGTGCAGCATCATGGCGGAGTTCACGGCGATGCCGGCGGAGTCGCGCTTGTAGCCGGAGTCCACCTCGCCCCACATCTGCGGGACGGTGAAGGTGACCTCGGGCAGCAGGATGATGAGGTTTTTCTCCTTCGCGATCGCATGCATCCAGAACGTCGGGCTCGCGGCCAGGCCGCGCTCGAACTCCTGCTCGTCGGTGGGCGTCACGCGGACGTAGGTCAGCGGGTCCTGGCTCCACGTCGGGAAGCCCCATTTCGCGTCGGGCGACAGCCGGCCGTGGCCGGCGATGCGCGGGTCGCCCTTGAGGTCGTCGTACGTCAGCACGGTCGCGCCCGTCGCGCGGAGCTTGGCCACGAGGTCGTCCTGCAGCTGGCGCGCGAGGCCCTGCAGCAGCGCCTTGTCGAGGCCCTTCACGTAGAATTTGCCGTGCGCCTGGGCGTTGGCGCCGCCGGCCCGGGACTGCGCCCAGACGCTGCCCGAGCACGAGACCGTCAGGTTGAACGACGGGACGAAATAGGTGTTGGCCTTGTTGGCGAGCCCCTTGGCGTCGACGACCTTGACGCGCTCCATGTTGATCTCCCACGGCTTGGGCTCGGCGCGGGCGGTGATTGCCAGCGGCGCAAGGAACAGGGCCAGGGAAAGGAGGAAACGGCGGGCGGCGGGGACACGCGGCATGACGGCGGGGATTGGGGTTGGTTGGGCGAGAAACGCGGGGACATTCTCAGCCGGGCTCCGCGCCGGGCTCAAGGGCGAAGCCGCGCGGCCTGCGCCGGAAATAAAGCGGCGGCCCGGGGCGAAGGCGCCCCGGACCGCCGGGGGGACAGACTGCAGTTTCGGGAATTATGATTCCACCAGCTGCACGGGCAGCAGCACCTTGGCCGGGACGGCGATGCCGTTTTTCTTGGCGGGCGTGAACTGCCATTGCGCGACCGCGGCCAGCAGGTTGCCGGCGGATTCGCGGTCGCCGCCCCACACGATCTTGATGTCGCTGGGCTGGCCGTTCGCGTCGATCGTGAGGCTGAACGTGACGACGGCACCTTCCAGCCGGCGCGGAAGCCCGGTCGGGGCAACCGTCTTGGTGACGGTCGGCACCTCGAAGGCGGCGGCCTTCGTGATGCGGTGGTGGGCGGAGGCGGTGGTGGCGAGGGCGGAGGTGGACAAGACACCACCCAGGAGGGCGGCGGAAAGAATGAGACGTTTGAGGTTCATGTTGAGGATAACCCCGCGAAGCGCGGGAAGTTTCAGGGTTCGTATTTTTGTTGGGAAACCGCGGAAAAATTTCCCGCGCCATGCGCACCGCTTTGCAATGCGCGTGCCAACTTTCCGCGCGCGGCGTTAAGCGCTGGGCGCAAGCGACAAACAAATTGCGCGCAAAATCGCGCCTCGGAAATTTTCCCCGGATGTGAAATCCGCGTTTCCCACGCGCGGGATTTTCCGGGGCCTCCATGCGCCGGCGCTCAAGAATTCGTGCGCGCGGCCGATACGAAGGCGGCCAGTCACGCTCCGTCCGCCCGCTTGCCGCCGGCGGAGGCTGCATTATTGTCCGTGCATGTCCCCCACCCCGAAAACCGCCCGCTCGATCCTTCGCCTGCAAACGCTGGGGTTCTCATTTCTCATCGGGAGCATCTGGCTGGTCGAGATCCTGCACGTGCCGCACCTGCTTTACGGCGTGGCCGCCGATTTCAACCTGATGCGCGTGCTGCTGCGCACCGGCCTCGTCGCGGCGATCTGGCTCGGCGTCCACCTGACGACGCGCCGGCTGCTCCGCCGCCTGCACGAGCTCGAGGAATTCCTCCATGTCTGCAGCTGGTGCCGCAAGGTCGGGCACGATGGCGCCTGGCTCACGATGGAGGAATATTTCGGCTCGCACCTCTCCACCGAGACCTCGCACGGCATCTGCCCCGAGTGCGCGGCGAAGCAGTTCCGCATCACGGCGCGCCCCGCCGGGCGCACTCCCCCGGCCTCCTGAGCCGCGTCACTTCCCGCCGTTGTACTGGGCGATGACGGCCTCCGCCGTCGGGTTGCCCTTGGCCCAGCCGCGCACGAGCACGAGCGGGTTCGTCACGCTGGTCATGTACTTGTTGATGCGCTCGGCGTCCGCCGGGTCGTTGAAGGTGAACGCGATTTCCGACTTCATCTCGCACGGCACGCCGGCCGCCTGCAGCTCGGACTCCAGCTGCCGCGCGCGCTGCGCCTCGTGACTCGGGCAGTTGGGCGGGGACATGATCGTGACGCGCGGATTGCCCGCCTCCTCGCGCTTCAGCAGGAAGAACCCGCTCGGGCTCAGCCCGGGATCCTTGGCGGAGCGCGCGGCCGCCTCGGCCGACTTTCCGCCCCCGCCGCCACTCCCGATTTTCTGCCGGATCTTGCCGAAGAGCGTGAGGGCCACGATGGCCACGACGACGAACAGGAGGGTCTTGAGGATGTTCATGGGTTGGGCGGGGAACGTCGCCAGCATGATGCGCCCGCCGGGCGAGGCGAACCCGAAACCGGCCGGCCGGCCCGCCTTTCCGGGTTTTCGCCCCATTTTGGTGCAACTTGCCCGGGCGTCCGCGGGTAATCAGGCTGAACCCATCCGCCACCCGGCGCGCTTCCGTGCGTCGCGCGGCGGGAACTCCATTGCTTCCATGCTCCAGGACCTGCGCTTCGCCTTCCGCATGATCGCCTCGCACCGCTGGTTCACGCTGGCGGTCGTCGCGACCCTCGCCCTCGGCATCGGCATCAACA